>NZ_JALNTY010000003.1 GCF_023161965.1 Anaerosoma tenue | reverse complement strand
CCGCCTAACCAGCGCTTCCAGCTGACGCGCAGGATTCGTCGGCTAGACTGAGAAGTAGTTGGCGCGCCACTGAAGCACAGAATCGTTAGGCCGTGGCCCGCGACCTTGTCACGGCTCCCCGAGGGGGTATACTGCGAGTTGTACATCCTAGCGTACAAGGAGCAGCATCATGCGCCCACTCAAGCTCGACGAGGACATCCGCCCTCTCTCGGAGTTCCGTGCTGAGATCGCCTCGTTCGTCAAGCAGGTGAACGACACCAAGCGCCCCCTCGTGCTCACGCAGCACGGTCGTGGCGCAGTGGTCGTCGTCGACATCGCGGAGTACTCGGCGATGCGCGACCGGCTCGAGACCATCGATGACATCGCTGCCTCGCGGGCACAGCTTGCGGCCGGCGAGGGCGTCTCACACGATGAAGCCAAGGCACGGGTCCTCGGCAGACTTGCCTAAGATGCGGGTGATCTGGTCGCCGCGCGCGATCGACCGCGTGGTCGAGATCGCGACCTACATCGCCCAAGACAGCCCGGCTGCCGCCGGGGAGTGGGTCGAGCGCCTCTTCGCCCATGTCGATGCGCAGCTTGCGGCGTTCCCGCTGAGTGGCAAACCTGCTCGTGACGTTGACGCGGACGACGCGCGCGAGCTTGTCTTCGAGTCGTACCGCGTCTTCTATGATGTAGGGGAGCGGGTCGAGATCCTCACGGTAAGACGCGGTAGCGAACTGATCGACTCCGATGAGCTGCGCTCGAGCCCGGCCTAACAAGCGCTTCCAGCCGACTCACGCACGCGCTAGTCTGATATGCAGCCGCTCGTTCGCTGCTGATGCGCAGATGCGTTAGACGCAGACGAAGCGTCGCATATCAGGAGGAGGGGCTCAGGCAGCGAGCAGACGGTCGCCTGAGGGTAGATTCCGACAGGTCGCTTCACAGGGATGGGGGTTCGGTCATGGTGGTCAGGTCGGTCATCTTAGCGTTTGCGATCGCCTCGCTCGTACTCGTAGGATGCACCTCCGCGGACCACAAGGCGGGCTGGAACGCGAGGGAGGAAGTCGGCGCGATCTGGGGCGTCGGCGAGCAGGGTGTCGACAGCGATCTCAAGCGAGTCGATGAGGACATGAGTGAGAGCCATCGGATGATGGCAATCATGATCCTCAGTAATGCGGGTGAGAACTCCGACCTCGACAGCTATGAGGACGTGTTCCTCGTTGATGTGAAGACCAACGATGGCAGCAACACGGCGACGGTCGTGGTTGTCGAGGACAAGACCGGCCTCCAAAGGACCATCGTCCCCCAGGCCATCAAGGACCAGGGAAACATCTCCGCTCCCTAGGAGACCGATGGCGTCGCGTCTAACAAGTGCTCCCAGCCGACTCACGCACGCGCTAGGCTGAACTGCAGTCGCTCGTTCGCAGCTGAAGCGCCAAGACGTTAGCCACAGCAAGAATCCGGTTTGGTTCTGGTAAGGCTCGGGGCGTATCATCGAATCATGAGTACACCAGCGATCGACATCAACAAGCTCGCGCCTGAGGAGCGTCTCGCCTTGATCGGAGACCTGTGGGACAGCCTCCGCACCAAGCCCGAGGAGTTGCATATCACTTCGGCGCAGCAGAAGGTGCTTGATCGGAGGCTCGACGAGCTCGACAGCGGCGACGCTGCAGTCATCTCCTGGGACGACGCCAAGCGGCGGCTTCGCGGCTGACCGGCGTGCGCAGCGCCTGGTTCCTCACATCGGCAGTCGCAGATGTGGCGGAGGCGCGCGAGTGGTATGAACTCCAGCGACCGGGTCTCGGCGACGAGTTCATTGATGCCGTGGATACGGCGGTGGACTCCATTCTCGGTTTCCCTGCCGCACATCCCGTTGTCTTCCGTAGATCTCGCCGCTTCTTGCTGCCGCGCTTCCCATACTGTCTGTACTACCGCATCGATGACGCCGGGATCATCGTGGTCGCCTGCCTACATGCGGTTCGTGATCCGGAGCATCATCGGCGTCGGTCGAGTGGCTAACAAGCGTTTCCAGCTGACGCGCCAGGTCGCTCGGCTACACTGTCAGGTATCGGCGCGCAGCTGAAGCGCCGGGACGGTCGACCGAATCCTCGCTAACGAGAGATCAGATGGCAGCGCCCCACTCCAGCATCCGGCTCAGACGCTATCGCCAGGACGACCTCGGCCTGCTGCGCCAGCTGCTCGGTGACCCGGAGATGACGCGCTTCCTGGGCGGGCCCGAGTCGGACCAGTCGCTTGCCGCCCGGCACGAGCGGTACATCGAATCCGATCCTGACACCAGCGGCCTGTTCGTGGTGGTCGTGGGTGACGCTGAGGCGCCGGCAGGCTGGGTGGGGTTCTGGGAGTCGGAGTGGGAAGGTGAGACCACCTGGGAAATCGGCTGGCATGTGCTGCCGCTATTCCAGGGCAGAGGCGTCGCGACCGCCGGCGCTACTCTGGCGCTCGAGGCGGCGCGCTCTCGGCGCCGTCACCGGTTCGTCGATGCGTTTCCCGCCGTGGACAATGGCGCGTCGAACGCGCTGTGCCGCCGGCTGGGCTTCCGGCTGCTCGGTGAGGTCGAGATCGAGTATCCCAAGGGGCGCATGATGCACGCGATGCACTGGCGCTTGGACCTTGGGGACGGATCGGTCTGACAAGCGCTTCCAGTCGGCGCGCCAGAGTCGTCGGCCACGCCGGTTCGCGTTCCGGGGGCGATCACTCGGCAGGGATGGCGGCAGCGAGAGCACGAATGTCTTGGGTTGCCAGTATCGCACCCCATCCCCACCGCGCTACAATCGCTTCGGCCATCGTGGGAGGGGGTCCCATGTCGGGAAGGCGTCGCATCAAGGGCGATATGCGTGAGCGTCTTGACTCGCTGTCTGCCGCGTTGAGGGGCTTCATACGCAACCCGAACCCGTTCGACGACCCGTACGGCTGCGCGGCCAGCACCGCCCTGATCGTACTCGTGGCGGTCGTGATCCTCGGTGGCATGTATATCACCGGCGTGATCGATCACGACTTCACGCAGACGCCCCAAGAGCGCGCCGCATCCGGGGAATCGTCTCTCGGTGACGCAAGTCCGGCACCGTCTCAGGAGTCGGCTGCACCGAGCGGCCCCGTGGCAGAGAACCCGACCGCCGTGGGCCAGGCTGTCGACGCGATAGCGGGACCCGCTATCGCAGACGTCTACGGCGATGCCTGGCTGCAGAGCGCTCCGTCGGTCGAGGCTCCGATCGTGAGCCTGCAGTACGGCATCCCGACGAATCCTGTTGAGGGCGATGGGGAGAAGTTGCGCGATGCGTTCGAGGACAGAGGCGCGCGCGTGGATCCCGCCAACAGTGAGATGGACTACCACGCCGGCGAGGAATTCATGATGCTGATAGATACGGGCAACTCCGCCTACAAGTCCATCCGCGTAAGCGTCTCTCCGGAGTACAAGATGGTCTACGTGAACGCTGACAGGTCCGAGTAGGGGTGCTCACGCACGAGCCGCTGCGGGCCGAGCGGTAGCCCGTGGCGCTTGCCAACTCCATCAGCGAGAACGCATCTGTGCAGGGCCGGGACTCGATCGAGGAGGATGTCATGGTAGAGGCACGGAAGCGCCGCACGATCCTGGTCGTAGGGATCATCCTGGCGTCGTTGCTGCTCTTCGGCTGCGACTTCTTCGATGGGTTCGCGAGCGACCCGGGACCCAGGCAAGGCGAATCGGCCTACCCCAATCCGTATGACGACACGTACTACCCGCCGGACGAGGCCGGAAGCGAGCAGTCCGCGGGCACCGCACCCTCCGATCAGGACGAAGGCGCACTGACGGGAGCGCAGGAAGGTCCCGCCACGGGACCCATCACCGCCGGGGAGATAGCCGGCACGTACAGCGCGAGCGCCGTGCTTTCGAGTGTGGTGGCGGACGTGGAGGCGGAAGAGAGCCTGCCGGTCACCGTGCAACTCAACGAGAACGGTACAGGTACGGCGACCGTGGACGGCTACAGCGGCGCGGCGCAGTTCTCGGGCACCAGTGTCAGCTTCTCCGTGACCATGGAGGAGGGCGGTCAGTCGGTCGTGTGCAGCTACAAGGGTGTGGCGGCTAGAAGCGAGGACGGCAGCCAGATGGCCATCACCGGGACGATGAACTGCTCCATGATGGGCGTCACCTTCGCCTACTACGAATGGACGGCATACAAGTAGGAGCCGACGGTCGTCCTGCCATCGCCTGACCCTCACGACCCTACGGCCGTTCTCCTTGGCAATACGCACATTGCACCCGGGTACTATTGACGTATCAATTTCACCAGGGTAATAATGCTCCATGACCGTCGAGGCATGGGGAGCGCATATGAACGCAGAGATGGATGCACCGTCACTGGTCCTGTTCGCAGGAACGCAGATGATCACGTCGGGTGGACGCAAGGAGATTGCCGAGGGGGTCGCCGAGCTTCAGGCACACGGCGATGCCCGTCCTCTTCTGGTGTTCGATAGCGTCACCGGCGAGCAGGTGGATATCGACTTGCGCGAGAACCCGGCCTCGGACGACGCAGCGGTGGACGAGGCGCCGGTCCGCGGTCCGGGCAGGCCGCGGCTGGGCGTGGTCTCTCGGGAGGTGACGCTGCTGCCACGGCACTGGGAGTGGCTGAGCGCCCAGCCTTCCGGGGCGTCGGCCGCGCTGCGGAGGCTCGTAGACCAAGCCCGGCGGCAGAACGAGTCGGCGGACCGGATCCGGCGCTCACAGGAGGCGGCGTTCCGCTTCATGTCGGCGATGGCGGGCAACGAGCCCGGCTTCGAGGAGGCGTGCCGCTCGTTGTTCGCGGGCGATGAGCGCGGGTTCAGGTCTCACGTGGAGGGCTGGCCAGACGATGTGGCCGGCCTCGCAACCAAGCTTGCTGCTGATGCGTTCTCCGCCGGGAGCGCCGGCTGACGTCACACATGGGGAGGTGCACGCGATGGATGAGCAGACGATGTTCGCACTCCTGGTGGACCTCCACCGGGACGGACCGCGTCAGGGGCCGGGGAGCGATGCCGAGACCCTGCGCGCGCTCGAACTGACCCGGATCGACCGTGATGCCGCGCTTGATGTCGCCGATATCGGCTGCGGCACGGGCGCTTCAACGCTGGTGCTGGCGCGCGGGCTCCCCAACGCCCGGATCACGGCTGTCGATCTGTTCCCGGAGTTCCTCGAGATCCTGGCCGACCGGGCGCGGGACGCGGGGTGTCTCGAACGGATCGAGACCCTGGCGGGATCGATGGAATCGCTCTCGTTCCGGGTCGAGGAGTTCGACCTCATCTGGTCCGAGGGCGCCATCTATAACATGGGTTTCCGTGAGGGCGTCGCTGCCTGGCGGCGCTTCCTGAGGCCCGGCGGGATGCTGGCTGTCTCGGAGATCACCTGGCTGTGCCCCGATCCCCCGGACGAGGTCCGTCGGCACTGGGAGTCGGAGTATCCTGAGATCGGGACGGCTTCCGAGAAGATCGCCATCCTGGAACGGGAAGGCTACGACCTTTTCGGATACACGGTACTGCCGCCGGCGGCCTGGACCGACGCTTACTACCGGCCGACCGGGGAACGGATACCGGCGTTCCTTGAGCGTCACCAGGGCGAGCCGGACGCCGCGGAGGTCGCTCGGCTCGAGCGCGAGGAGGCCGACCTGTACAGGCGCTACCAGGACTGGTTCAGCTACGGTTTCTACATCGCACGGAGGCGATGACGCCAGGCGCGTCTCTTGTGGCAGGAGCCAGCGGATCGGAGGACGATGCAACCCGATACCCGACCAGACACCGTGACCCCCCGGGTGCTGCTGATCAACGGGAGCCCCCGCGCCGGTGGGAACTCGGATGTGCTCACCGGGCGCATCGCTGCCGGCATCGAGAGCGCATCGCTCGCAGCCGAGACGGTCAGGCTGCGAGAGCTCGAGTACAGCTCGTGCGTGGGCTGCGAGGCGTGCCGGAAGGACCGCCGGTGCTCCAGGTTCGACGACGGGATGACCTCCCTCTACGACGCGATCGCCCGGGCCCGGGGCCTCGTCCTGGTCTCTCCCGTGCACAACTACAACGTGACCGCATGGATGAAGGCGTTCATCGACCGCCTCTACTGCTTCTACGACTTCGAGTACCCGAGGCCCGGCCCCTGGCGCAGCCGGCTGTCAGGCCAGGGGCGTGCGGCGCTCGTGGTCGCGGCGGCGGAACAGCGGAATCTCAGCGACGCCGGGTTCACCCTTGAGGCGATGCGCAGACCTCTCGAGGCGCTGGGTTACGAGGTGATGGACGACCTGCTCGTGCCCGGCGTGTTCGACAAAGGAGCGGTCTCACGTCTGGATGCGGTACTCAGCGCCGCGGAGGAGGCCGGCAAGGCCCTCGCCGAGGTGATCGCGCCGTGACAGGGCGGCGGACACATGCCGGGAGTCTCCGCACGCAGCGCGCGGAGACGAGGAGGACGCATGCACGATGACGGGAAGCGCCCCAAGCGCGTGGTGGTGAACGACCTCATGCAGCAGGGGTACGAGTACCTGCTCATCGAACCGCAGGGCAGCGGGTTCGATCCGCGCTTCGAGCCGGAGCTCACACCCGAGGAGATGCTGCGCCTCGGCGTGTTCGGCGGCAAGTATCTCACCGACTGCCGGGACGAGTTCCCCGACTCATGGTTCGCCGATGCGAGGCTCTGTCATGAGCGGCACGTGCCGGAGCTCAACTACTTCGGCGTGAACGCCAGTCTGCCGCTTGCCGAGTGGCGCCGGCGCGGATGGATCCACCCCGACGACCCGCGGGGCTGGTTCCAGTGGTACTGCCGCTACTGGATGGGTCGCCGGTTGCCCGGTGAGGACGATCGTCAGATCGGGCGGTGGCGGGCGTTCCGCCGTCACGCAGGACAGGTGCGGGCCAACTGCCTGCCCGGCGACGACACGTGTCGGCCGAAGCAGCGGCAGGCCCTGATGAACTGGGCCTACGACAGCCGCAGGCTGTAGCCTACGGCTCGAGCGGATGGAGGAGGACGATGGACGCACTTCAGCAGATGCGGGAGTTGCTTGCGCGACAGCTCGACTGGGGCGAGGCGCACGTGGGGTTCGAACGGGCGCTGGCAGACTTCCCTGGTGAGCTGCAGGGCGTCGCGCCCCCGGGCTTCGCTCACACCGGTTGGCAGTTCCTCGAACACATGCGCCGGGCGCAGGCCGACATCCTCGACTTCTGCGTGAATCCCGATTACGTGTACCCCGGGTCGCTCGACGAGTACTGGCCCGGGCCGGCGCCTTTGCCCGGCGAGTCCTGGGAGGCGACAGTGGCCGATCTCACCGAGGATCGCGAAGCGCTCAAGCGCCTCGCGCTCGATGAGTCGGTGGACCTGTTCGCGCCGGTTCCTGCGGCTCGGTCAGATGACCAGACCATCGCGCGGGGGCTGATACTCGCAGCCGATCACAACGCCTACCATCTCGGCCAGATCATCGCGCTCAGGCGAGTGCTGGGCGTGTGGCAGGATGGGCCGGGCTGGAGATGACCGTGTTCACACCGATCGGCATCATACACAGTCCGCACACCGACCTCGCGGGCATGCCCATCCAGCCGGCGGGGGCGCAGGGCGTGCCCGGTACGGTGGAGGTCCTGGAGGAGTACGCCCCGGGCCTGCGCGACCTGGACGGCTTCTCCCACGTGATCCTGCTCTACGAGTTCCACTGCAGCAGCGGCTTCGAGCTCGAGGTCGTGCCGTTCCTGGACTCGAGTCCTCGCGGCCTGTTCGCCACGAGGGCCCCCCGTCGCCCCAATCCGATAGGTCTCTCCGTGGTGCGGCTGGAGAAGGTCGAAGGCGGCACGCTGTACGTCCTTGATGTCGATGTCCTCGACGGCACCCCGCTCCTTGACATCAAACCGTACGTGCCTGTCTTCGAGCCACGGGGCGCGATCCGGATGGGTTGGCTCGAGGAGAACGGAGACAGGGTATCAGGGCACCGGTCGGACGACAGGTTCCGCTAGCATGGAGGCGGCTGGTCGTCGATAGACGATGGGCCGACAGGCGCCCACGAGCGTACCGATCACGGAGCGACAGGTGACGAAGCGGCCGATCCGATTCACGTTGCATGAGTTCGCCGGATCGATGGGCGACTTCGGCACCCTGCTGCCGCTCGCCATCGGCTATATCGTCGTGTGCGGGCTGGATCCGGCCGGCTTCCTGGTGATGATGGGGCTCGCGAACATCGTGAGCGGTCTCGTCTACCGTCTTCCGATGCCGATCGAGCCGATGAAGGCGCTCGCGGTCGTGGCGATCGCGCAGCAGTGGGAGCCCTCGCTCATCCATGCGTCGGGATTCGCGATGGGGATCACTTGGGTCTTGCTTGCGGGCACCGGGGCGATCAGCTGGATCGCCAAGCAGACTCCCCGCGCCGTCGTGATGGGCATCCAGGTGACGCTCGGCATCCTCCTCGCCACAGAGGCGCTCAAGCTCGCGTCGGCCTCCTGGCTCCTGGCGATCGTAGGCGTACTGATCGTCCTTGTCTTCCGGCGCAGCAAGTACGCGCCCGCGGCGATAGTCCTCATGGGCCTCGGTCTGGCTCTCATGTTCGTGAACGGCGGCTTCGAAGCCGTCAGGCCCGTGGAGTTCCGCCTTCCCACGCTGGTCACCTTCTCGGCCGAGGAGGTATGGCGGTCATTGCTTCTCGGCGGGTTCGCGCAGATACCGCTCACCGCGGCCAACGCCGTGATCGCCACGTCTGCTGTGATCTCCAGCTACTTCCCCGGTGAGCAGGTCAGTTCGAGGAAGCTCGGCCTCAGCCACGGTGTCATGAATCTGGTCTCGCCGCTGTTCGGCGGGATGCCGATGTGTCACGGCTCCGGAGGACTCGTGGGGCAGTACTTCTACGGGGCTCGCACGGCTGGCGCCAACGTGATCGAGGGGATGATGGAGATCACGCTGGGCCTGCTGTTCGCAGGCTCGATCGCCGGGCTGTTCGCCGCTTTCCCCCAGGCCATCGTGGGCGCGATGATGTTCATGGTCGGGCTGGAGATGGTGAAGTTCGCGAAGCACCTCAAGGTGGGACCGGAGCTCGTGCCCCTCGTCGCGACGGTCGGTGTGGCGTTGCTCACCAACATGGCCTTCGGATTCGTGGCCGGGCTGGCAGCCGACCGTATCGTGCGGTTCGCATCCGGGCGCCGCTCAGGCTCGTGAGGCTGGACGCCGCCCAGCGGCTTGGCATGGAACGGCCCGCCCCGGGTCGCTAACGCTTCAGGGCGGGCCGAACCTCGTGCTGCGATCAGTCGGTCGCCAGGATGACGTGATCCGCCTTGATCACCGCCGTGACGGCAGAACCTGTGGTGAGGCCGAGTTCATTCACCGCGTCCATCGTGACCACGGCAGTGAGCTTCTGCCCGCCCACGTCCAGGGACACCTGCGCCTCAACAGCGCCCTCCTTGATGGCGGTGACGGTTCCCTTCAACTGATTGCGCGCCGAGAGCTTCATCTCTCCTCCTCTCCAGGTTAGGGACTGCCTTAGTGTTACCCCGAACCATGCAGCTCCGTAACGGCGTACGATGCCCATGTGCGTACGTCGTGCGGGCGGAGCACGGGTGACACGGGCGGGAGACCCATGACCATCGACGAGTTCTTCCACGGATACGAGCGTTCGAGGGAGTTGTGGGAGACCCTCATGCTCCGCGCCGGGGTGCGCGATGCGGAGGAGTTGCGCGTATCGAAGAGCCAGATCGCGCTCATGAGCGGCCGGGCTTACGCGTGGGTATGGATCCCGGGCCGGTATCTGCGAGGGGAGACAGCGCCGATCGTCCTGTCCATCGCACTCGGCCGGAGGGACGAGTCGCCGCGCTGGAAGGAGATCGTGGAGCCCGCCCCTGGACGCTACATGCACCACCTCGAGGTGCGCGATGCGGGCGATCTGGATGATCAGGTCGTGTCCTGGCTCGAGGAGGCCCGTCTCCGCGCCGGTACGCCGCTATGATGGGAGCGTTGTCCGCCTACGAGAGAACGGTGTTGGGCCGATGTCCGAGGTCGAACGTTTCTGGAACGCCTTCAGGGTCGCAGAGCCCGCGCTTGCGGGTCCCGACGCCACATACACGGCCTGGCACTTCTGCGACAACCAGGCCGACGCCGACGAACTCGCGGACCTGGTCCTTGCCGGACGCAAGCGGGCCACCGCGGGTGCGCTGTGGTCGTACGAGGCCGAGGGCGAACCGCTTCCGCGCCCCGGCGACCTTAGCGTGGTCACCGACTGGTCGGGCACCCCGCGCTGCGTGATCCGCACCACCAGCGTGGAGGTCGTGCCGTTCGGCTCGGTCACCGAGGAGTTCGCCGCCGCCGAGGGGGAGGGCGACGGGTCGCTCGACTACTGGCGACGGGCGCACCGGGCGGCGTTCGAGCGGGAAGCCGTGCTCACGGGCAGGGCACCCTCCGAGGAGATGCCGGTGGTCTGCGAGCGGTTCGAGGTCGTGTACCCGTACTCGATCCGCCCCGCGCGCGCCTCGGACCTGCCGGCGATCCTGGCGCTCAACGCCGAGTGGGAACACGTGACGAGTCCGCTGGACGGCGCGTCGCTTGCCACGCTCCACGAGCATGCGGCCTATCACGCGGTGGCCGAGGTCGGTTCGAGGGTACGGGCCTTCCTTCTGGCGCTTGCGCCCGGGGCCCCCTACGAAAGCCCGAACTACCGCTGGTTCGAGGATCACTCGGCGGGATTCCTGTACATCGACCGTATAGTGGTGACGCACGCGCATCAGCGGTCAGGCCTTGGCGACGCGCTCTATCGCGACCTTCTGTCGTATGCCGGACGGTGCGGCATCGAGCGGCTGGTCTGTGAGGTGGACGCAGAGCCACTGAACGCCGCCTCTGACGCGTTCCATTCGCGTCGCGGGTTCGTGGAGGTGGGGACCCAGGTCCTGCCGGATGGCAAACGCGTGTCGCTGAGGGAGTTGTCGATCCCATAGGCGCTGGTCTGACGGAGGGAGGCCGATCATGACCGTTCTCGTTGCATACGCCACCAAGTACGGGGCCACGCGTGAGGTGGCCGAGGCGGTGGCCGACACGCTCACGCACCTCGGTGTTGAGTGCGAGGTGTGTCCCGCCGGTGACGTGCGGGATCTCTCCGGCCGCTCGGCAGTCGTGCTGGGGAGCGCACTGTACTACTTCATGTTGCATGGTGACGCGAAGCGGTTCTTGTCGCGGAACCGGAAGGCCCTCGCGGGTATGCCGGTTGCGCTGTTCGCTCTCGGCCCGTTCAACGACACGCCTGATGAGATGGCGAGCGCCAGGGGCACCGTGGACAAGTACCTGGCGAAGACGGACTGGCTGTCTCCGGTGGCGGTCACTGTGTTCGGCGGACGCCACGATCCCGCCAGCCTCCGATTTCCCGACAACAACCCGGGCATGCGCAACATGCCGCCAAGCGATGCGCGCGACTGGGATGCGATCCGCGCCTGGGCAGCCAGCCTGCCGCCGCTGCTGGGGGTGGCCGTGTGATCAACGGCGACTTCGCGCGGATCATGCGCTTCGCCCTTGAGGTCGACCGCCTCAAGGACGTTCTGCGCGTCACGAGACCGGCGGCGATCGGCAGGCGTGAGAACTCGGCCGAGCACAGCTGGCACGTGGCGCTCCTGGCGGCGCTCCTCCAGGAGCACGCGGCGGAGCCGGTGGACCTGCAGCGGGTGATCGAGATCCTGCTGGTGCACGACATCCCGGAGATCGAGATCGGCGACACGATCATCTTCGCCCCGCGTACCGCCGAGATGGCGGCTGCCGAGGAGGAAGCCGCCCGTCAGCTCTTCGGCCTGCTGCCGGAGCGCGAGGCGGTCTGGTGCTTCGAGCGCTGGCAGGAGTACGAGCTACGTGAGACGCCGGAGGCGCGGTACGCGTACGCGGTGGACCGGCTGATGCCGCTGCTGCACAACCTGGGCAGCGGGGGAGCGGGTTGGACCGAGAACCGTGTGCCGCTCGAGCCGGTGCTCACCGTCAACGCGCCGATCGAGGACGCGCTGCCGGAGGTCTGGGAGCAGGTGAGAGCCGCGCTGCTCGAGCACGCCGAGCGCGGAGGCTTCGACCACGAGTGACCTCACCGCGCTGCCGGGCGGCGGCGCGGCGATGCGCACGGTAGACTGGAGCGCAGACGAAGGAGGCGCCATGAGAGTGCCGCACTGCATGAGCACGCAGCACCCCGACAACGCGTCAGTGCCGTTCTTCGCCTCGTCGGCGGTGCTGGCGGGCGAAGACGAGATACGTGAGGCGTACTACGCCTTCTCGCACCTCGGCTGCGACGAGCAGATGTGGGATGTCGAGGGCAAGGAGATCGACACCTACGTGGTGAAGAAGCTTCTGAGCTACTACCCGGAGTACTTCCGCGAGAACGTGCTCGGCGAGGACCTGCGCATCACGCTCCGCGTGCCCAATCCCCGCGTCGAGGTGGCCGAGGCCAAGATCCTGCTCGAGACGCTGGAATCGATCCCGCGTTCGTACGACGCCGCGAACCTCTTCTACGAGCGTGACGTGGCGCCGATCTTCGAGGTCATCCTGCCGATGACCGTCTCGGCGGACGACATCGACCGCATCTACCACTACTACGCCGACCACATCATCGGGCGTCAGCACGCGCGGTTCGCGCGATGCGGCACCACGATAGCCGACTGGATCGGCTCGTTCTCGCCGCACCGCATCGGGGTCATCCCGCTCTTCGAGGACGTGCCGAGCATGCTGACCGCCGCGGACACCATGGAGGAGTACCTCGCCGACAAGGACGCGGAGGACCAGCGTGTGTTCCTGGCCCGCTCCGACACGGCGATGAACTTCGGCCTTGTCGCGGCGGCGCTCGCCAACAAGATCGCGCTGGCCGATCTGGACGCCCTGGCCAACCGCATCGGGGTGCGCATCCATCCGATCCTCGGGGTGGGGTCGGCGCCGTTCCGCGGGGGCCTCTCGCCGCGCACGGCCGAGCGCGTGGGATGCGAGTATCCGAGCGTAGCCACGTTCAGCGTGCAGTCGGCATTCAAGTACGACTACCCGCCCGACCAGGTGCGCGCCGCATGCGAGCACCTTAAGGCGCGGGAGACGGGTCCGGCGGACGAGCTGGATCGCGAGCGCGCCCTCGACGTCATCAACCGCTACAGCGCCGCGTACCGCGAGCGGGTGGTGGAGATCGCGCCGCTCGTGAACCGCATGGCGCGCCACGTCCCCAGCCGCCGCTCCCGCAAGCTGCACGTGGGGCTCTTCGGGTACGCGCGTGAGCTGGGCGGCGTCTCGCTGCCGCGCGCGATCGGCTTCACCTGCGCACTGCACTCGCTCGGCTTGCCGCCGGAGCTCATCGCCTTCGACGCGCTCACGGCCGACGACCTCGCGTTCGTCCTGGAGGCGTACCCGTCGCTCGCCTCCAAGCTCGCTGATGCGATGGCGTATACGGACCCTGACGGACCGCTGATGACGGGGTCGCTCCTCGGCGCGCTTGAGACCGCCGGTTTCGGGGCATCTGCCGAGGAGGGGTATCTCGAGATCGTCCGGCGGATCCGCTCCGACCTCGAGCGCGGCGAGACCGCCCAGACGGGCGACCTGGTCCTCCGCGCCGCGCTCATCCGCCGCTTTCTCGGCTAGACGCGACAGACGTACAGGAAGGCAGGGACATGGCGATCACGAAGAAGGACACCGTCCGCGTCATGATCATCACCAAGGACCACCGCATCGAGGGCGACATGCACATCCTCGAGGGCGCGCGTCTGTCTGACTCGCTGAACGCGAAGAACAAGGACTTCTACGCCGTCACGGAGGCGTCCATCTTCCGCGTCGAGGACGACCGCCTGGTCGCTTCTCCGCCGTTCATCATCGTGGGCCGCGAGGCCATCAGCGCGGTCTTCCCGATGGAGGAGTGACCCGCAGGGGTCACGCTTGGGGCTCCTGGCATCCCTTCCAGCCGGCCAGCGCATCCACGGCCTCAGCCACCGAGAGTGCGGGCCGGGGGGCGGTGCTGTCGCGCTCCCGGAGCCGGGCGAACAGCTCGGCGAGTATCGGCGGGTTGACGTTGCCCTCGGCGAGCGCGTCAGCGTTGGCGAACAGCTCCTCGGGAGTGCCGGCGAGCGCGATGCGGCCGCCGGGCGCGAGCACGTACGCGTAGTCGGCGAACTCGGGCACCGAGTCGATGTCGTGGGTGGACATGACGATCGTGACGCCACGCTCCATCGCCAAACGGTCCATCAGACCGAGCAGCCCTGCGCGCGACTCCGGATCGAGCCCCTCGAACGGCTCGTCGAGCACGAGCAGGTCGGGCTCCATCACGAGCGCGCCGGCGAGCGCCACCTTGCGCTTCTCGCCGCCCGAGAGGTTGTGCGGGACGCGGTCGGCGAGGTGGTCGATGCCCAGCAGGTCGAGCGCGCGGTGCGCGGCCGCCAGGGCGTCGGCTTCACTCATGCCGTACTGCCGCGGCGAGAACGCAACGTCATCGATCACGGTCGGCGCGAGCAGCTGTTCGTCCACGTTCTGCAACACCACGCCGATCCGCTGCCTGATCCGCGTCCACTCCTCCGAAGGCGACACGCCGAACACGGTGACCTCGCCTTCCTGAGGCCGCATCAGGCCGAGGATGTGGTAGAGCATGGTGGTCTTGCCGGAGCCGTTGGGGCCGAGCACGGCCACACGTGCACCGATGTGCGCGAGGAAGTCGAGCCCGCAGAGATGCACCGATGTGCCGTCCTCGTACGTGTGCCGGACGCAGCTGATGCGGATGACCTCGTCGGCCCCCGCAAGCCGCCCGTGGTCGTGCGTGTGTCGGTTCATCGGCGCCTCCGTCCGATCAGTGCACCGGTGGCAAGATCCACCGCGCCGGCGAGCGTGACGAGCCATGCATATCCGGCAAGGCCGGGAATCCACCTGAACGCCGCCACCACGCCGAGCAGGACGGCCGAATAGGCGAGCGCGGCCATATCGGCCGAGCGGTCGGCGCTCCGCCGGGTGGCCACGCGGAACCCGCCCTCGTAGCCGCGCAGGTAGAGGATGTCGTATTCGCGTTGCGAGAGGTCGAGCGAGTAGAGCAGCAGCCCGCCCATCGCGCGGACCGTGGCCGCGGCGGCCCTGACCGGCTGCCGTTTGGACAGGCCCGCGCGCAGCCTGATCGCGCGCGAGAGGTCGCTGAACTTGTCGGCGAGTATGAACAGCGAGCGGTAGGTCATCAGCAGAGCGTCTCCCACCACCCGCGGGGTGACGCGCTGGATCGGCGCGAAGACCTGCGGGTACGGCGTGGAGAACATGAGCGTCACAACGGCGAGCGCGGCGGTGACCGCCTTGAGCACCACGAGAGCGCCCAGAGGCACGTTCGCCGCGGCCGCGAACGCGAACACGAGGGCGAACACCGCCGGATAGAGCGCGAGCGTCAGCATCTGCCGTACAGGGAGCCGCACGGCCGCGGCCGCTCCGGTGAGGGAGAGCGTGAGGCCGGCGGCCACCAGTGGATCGTTAACGCTGACCACGGCGGCGAGCAGCAGCGTGGTCGCCACCAGCTTGCTGGATGGGGCCGCCCGATGAAGGAGGGTGTCGCCCGAGATCGCGGAGCGGTCCACGGCGGTGATGTCCATCAGCGCCCTCCGTGTTCGTCGCCGACCCGGGCCGATGCGGAGGGCGGTGCGTTCACGCTGCGCAACATGAGCGACGGTCGCACGCGCACCACGTAGCCGAGGACGCCTGCGGTCACCAGAGCTTCGAGGATCCAGCCGATCGGCCCGAGCGTGTAGACGACCGCCGCGAATCGCGATACGGAGAGTGCGCTGCCCTCCTCGTGCTCGTCATCGTGTCCGGCCTCAGCCGCATGTTCGTCATCATGTCCGGCATCGGCCTCGTGCTCGTCATCGTGCCCGTGATCGTCACCGCCGAGGAGGCCCACGTTGATGAGGTCTCCGGAGAACGGGTTGCGGAACTCGAGCGTCTCCACGTCGAGCGCGCCGGTGTGTCGGGCGGTCGCACCCGAGCCGGCGAGCGCGACGATGCCTACCAGCATCGTCGTCGTGATGGCGAGCGTCACGATGGTGGAGGCCGCCGCGACCGGACGGATCCGTCGCGACCCCAGAAGCCTGAGACCGCCGTGCACGAGCGCCCACCCCAGCGCCATCTCGGTGGCGATCATCAGCGTGTTCAGGCCCACCACCGTGATCCCGCCGTGCCCTACCAACGCAAGCACGAGCACGACGATGAATGCCGAGATGGCGCCGAGCCAGGGGCCGAGCAGGGCGCCGGCGATCACGGTGAGGTTCACGTGGTAGGCGATGGGCACGATCTCGGTGGACATCGCCACCAGCACGAGCGCTGAGATGGCGCCAACGAGCGGTACGGCGCGCCGGGTCCCGGTGCGGGTCGCCATGCGCGACGCCATCCCCAGCAAGAGCGCCGTCGCAACCCACCCGGTGACCCACAGCCACCAGGGCAGCACCCCGTCGGGGATATGGATGTGCGACATCAGGCGCCCCTCGTTCCTTCTCGGCAGTCGACGCACAACCCGTACAGGACGACCTCGTGGCTTGTGACGAGATGACCCTCCCGTGTCGCCGCGCTCGATACGGCATCGCCAAGCGGGCATTCCACGCCGAGCACGCGTCCGCAACGCGTGCACACCAGGTGGTGGTGATGGTCGTTCCGCACACACAGCGCAAGCAGCGCCGAGCCGTCCCGGTCGCCCACGGTCACCACAGCACCGGCTTCCTGCATCGCGCTGATCGCGCGGTAGACGGTGGCCAGCCCGATTCCCGGGGAGGCATCCGCCACCGCGAGATGGAGCTCCTCGGCGGTGAAGGCGGTCCGCATCTCACGCACCACGCGTGCTATCACGGCCCGCTGGGCGCTCACGCGGGCGGTACCGTAGAGCGTCGTTGGCGTGCACCGGTTGGGGTCCCGCTGATGATCAGCGTCCACTCTCCACCTCACCAAGTGAGAAGCGTTCTCACTTGGTGAGTCTCGCACACTCCTGTCGTTCCCCGCTACCCCCTGCTGCGCTAGCATGGAGGCGCGTACCCGACCGGGGAGGCCCCAGTGAACGTCAGCCAGCTCAAGACCTTCATCGCGGTGGTGGATCACCGTTCGTTCTCCGAGGCCGCGCGGCTGCTCGGCATCTCACAGCCGGCGGTGACCATGCAGGTCCAGGCGCTGGAGTCGGACATCGGGGCCATGCTGCTCGATCGCGGATATCGCAAGATCGATCTCACCGAGGCCGGAGCGGCGCTCGTGCCGTATGCGCGACGCATCCTCGACCAGATCGACGATGCCCGTCACGCCATCGACACGCTCTCCGACACCGTCACGGGCCGCGTCACCGTGGCAGCGTCCACCACGCCCGGCCAGTACCTGTTGCCGCGTGTGCTCGGCGCATTCCTCAAGCTCTATCCGGAAGTGGGCGTCACGCTCCGTGTCTACGACTCGGCCGATGTGGTCGAGCGTGTGGAGGCCGAGGAGGCGGATCTTGGCATGACAGGCGCCGAGGTCCCGGGCGCCCGCGTGCACTACGAGCAGCTCGGCGTGGATGAGCTGCTTCTCATCTGTCCTCCTGAGCATCCACTCGCCGACAGAGAGACGCCGAAGTTCTCCGAGGTGGCGGCGCAGCCGTTCATCGTCCGCGAAGCGGGGTCCGGTACCCGGATGGTCTCGGAGGACCTCGTGCGTCGGGCAGGCGTGGATCCGGGTGACCTGAACGTGGTGATGGAGCTCGGCACCAATGAGGCGATCGTGAGCGCTGTCGAGGGCGGCATGGGTATGGGGATCGTGAGCCGTCAGGTAGCGGCCAAGGCGCTTGAGCTCGGCACGGTGGCACGCGTGCCGGGCGCCGGTTTCCCGGTGGAGCGGCCCCTCTTCCTCGTGCTCCCACGACGGTCGCTCACTCGCGCAGCCGACGCGCTCGCGGATCACCTGCGCGCAACGATGTGACCCTGCGTGCGCCCGTGAGGCATCCGGGTTGCGTGTCTGGCGTGTTACGCTAAACTCACACTTACCGTGTCCTCATGAGGTGAGGACGGAAGCCTCCGAGCCCCGCAGGCCTTCGACGGAGGATCCGTCATGGAGGCGGGGCCCATAGGGCGGTACCGGAAACGGTTCCGCCTCCCGGATTTGGAAAGGAGCATCTGATGATGGACCGCTTGAGGGGGAAGGCCATCTGGCGCTTCGGCGTGGTCTTCCTGGCGTTCGCGCTCGTGTTCTCGCTTGCGGGCTGCGCCGCCGAAGAAGAGCCTGCCGAGGAACCGGCGGCCGAGGAGCCAGTTGCTGAAGAGCCGGTCGAGCAGAGCGACCTGGTCCTCGCATCGACCACCTCCACGCAGGACTCAGGCCTCTTCGACGTGCTGATCCCGGCGTTCGAGGAAGCGCATCCTGAGTACAAGGTCGAGGTCATCGCTGTCGGCACCGGCGCCGCGCTCGAGATGGGCGAGAACAAGGACGCCGACGTGCTGCTCGTCCACGCGAAGGCCCGCGAGGAAGAACTCGTGGCCAACGGGTTTGGCGAATATCGCGAGGACGTGATGTACAACGACTTCATCATCGTCGGTCCTGCGGATGACCCCGCGGGCATCGCCGGCTTGCCCGTGACCGAGGCCCTCGCCGCGATCGCCGATGCCGAGGCCACCTTCGTGTCCCGCGGCGATGATTCCGGCACCCACACCGCCGAGAAGAACCTGTGGGCGGCCGCGGAGATCGAGCCCGCAGGCGACTGGTACCTCTCGGCAGGCCAGGGCATGGGCGACGTTCTCGTGATGGCGTCGGAGACCCCCGGCTACACGATGACCGATCGTGCGACCTACCTGAACATGATGGACGAGCTTGCGCTTGAGATCCTCGTCGAGGGCGACGACTCGCTGTTCAACCAGTACGGCGTGATCCCGGTGACGGGCGCCGCCAACCCCGAGGGCGCGGAAGCCTTCGCCCAGTGGATCACGAGCGACGAAGGCCAAGCCGTGATCGAGACCTACGGCGTGGACACCTTCGGGCAGCCGCTTTTCTTCCCGAACGCACAGTAGGTATCCTGTGTCAGTTGCACGTGGCGGGGCGTCGTCGCTGATGTGACGGCGCCCCGTGCGCTGTCCCGCCCCTCGAAAAGGAGCCGCACATGGAAACCCTGTGGGAGGCTGTGGTCGAGGCGGGCAAGATGCTCGTCAGCGGCGATCTCACGCTGTACGGGATCATCGGGCTGTCGCTGCAGGTCTCGGGCATCTCCATCGCGATAGCGATGGCGATCGGCGTTCCGCTCGGCTACTTGATCGGGTCAAGACGTTTCGTGGGGCGGCGGATGGTGCAGGTGCTCGTCAACACGGGCATGGGCCTGCCTCCGGTGGTCGCCGGCCTGACGGTGTACATCCTGCTCTCGCGCACCGGTCCGGTCTCCGAGTTGTGGACGTCCCTGTCTGGCTCGATAGCTCCGCGCATGCTCTTCACGCTGCCCGCGATGATCTTCGCGCAGGTGGTCATCTCCACCCCGCTGGTGACCGGCGTGACCGCGGCGGCCATCGGCTCGGTGCCCGTGGAGCTCAGGCTCCAGGCCCGCTCGCTCGGTGCTTCGGCCTGGCAGGAGGCGACCCTCGTGGTGAAGGAGGCGCGTCGGGGCGTGATGGCCGCCGTGGTGGCGGGGTTCGGCGGGATCATCTCCGAGGTCGGGGCGGTCATGATGGTCGGCGGCAACATCGAGGGGCAGACGCGCGTGATGACCACCGCCATCGTTCTCGAGAGCCGCAAGGGCAACTTCGGCATCGCGCTCGCGCTCGGGTTCATCCTCATCGGCATCGCGTTCGTCATCAACAACGGGCTGACCGCCCTCCAGCATTCGGGAGGGCGCTATGAGCGCTAGGACCCCCGCGTGCACGCGCACCCCCATCATCGTGGGCGAGGACATCGAGGTCAGGTACCATAAGCGGACCGTGCTCGAGGTCGAGCGCTTCGAGCTATGCAACGGTGAGACACACGCCATCCTGGGTCCCTCTGGCTCGGGCAAGTCCACGCTCCTCCGCATCCTCGGCCTGCTCGAGAAGCCGACCCGCGGCCATGTGACGCTCGACGGCCGGCCCGTGGAGCCCGGCGACAAGTCCGCGCGCATGATGATGGCGGCCGTCTTCCAGAACCCGTACCTCTTCAAGGGGACCGTGGGCGAGAACGTCGCCTACGGCCTGGCCCTCCGCAAGGTTCCGCGCGAACAACGGGATGAGCGCGTGGCGGCGGCACTCGAACGCGTGGGCCTGGGCGGGACGCAGAAATCCTCGGCGCTCCAGCTCTCCGGAGGAGAGGCGCAGCGGGTGGCGCTTGCCCGGGCGCTGGTGCTCGAGCCGCGGATCATGCTCCTCGACGAGCCGCTCTCGTACCTCGATCCGCTCATCAAGCGGCGTCTGGTCACCGACTTCTCGGAGATCCTCTCGGCCGAGGGTGTGACCGCGCTCTACGTCACCCACGACCAGGACGAGGCGATGGTGGTGTCCGACCGGGTCACGATCATCAACGAGGGCCGCGTCGTGCGAAGCGGCGGCGTGGACGAGGTGATGACCCTGCCCACCACCGAGTGGGTCGCGGACTTCATCGGGATGGAGACCGCGCTTCACGGTGGGATCGTGGGCCGTTCGGAAGGCGTGGCCGAGGTGTCTGTGGGCGGCGAGCGGGTCTTCGCGGTGACCGACCTGCCCGTTGGGATCGACGTTCTCGTGGGCATCCGTCCCGAAGATGTGTTGCTCTTCGATGCGGACGTCGATATCCCGCAATCCTCCGCTCGCAACCGCCTCCGCATGCGCGTCGACGGCGTGGAGCGGCGGGGCGGCACCGACAGGATCAGTCTGTCCTCCAACGGGTTCCGCATCGCCGCATCGGTATCACGAGCCTCGGCGCGCGAGATGGGTCTTGAGCCCGGCTCCGAGGTGATCGCCCTGTTCAAAGCGACCTCGGTCACGGTAGCCTCTGCAGTGGGTGTACCCTCTGGGGTATGATACCTGGGCCGCGTCCACCGGGCGCGACGCTCGCGGGCCGGCACTCGCGATGGAGGTAGGCGTGCCTGAGACAAGTCGAATCCCGGTCACCGCCGCTGTTTTGGCGGGTGGCCGATCCCAGCGGATGGGCGTCGATAAGACGCTCCTGCTCTTCGACGGCGAACCGCTCGTGCGGCGGGTGGCCGAGACGGCCGCCCGTGTTTGCCGTCATGTCGTGGTGGTCACGAACCGGCCGGACACCATCCGGCAGGCGGGGTTGCCCGCATCGGTCGAGGTGCTCACCGATGAGGTCGCGTACCAGGGTCCCCTCGGCGGACTGGTCACGGCGCTGGCCAATACCACGGACGAGTGGGTCCTGGCGCTTGCCGCCGACATGCCCTGGCTGGAGCCCTCGGTCATCCGGACGCTCTGGGAAGCGCGGGACGGCGCCCAGGTGGTGGTCCCGGTGGGCGAGAAGGGCCCCGAGCCGCTGCTCGCCCTCTACCACACCAGCTGCTTGCCCGAGGCTCGCCGGGTGCTGGCGTCGGGACGCCGGCGGCTGATGGCCCTGGTGCCTGCGGTCAAGACGGTCGAGGTGCCGCTCGAAACGTTTCGTGAAGTCGATCCCGGGCTCAAGAGCATCGTGAACATCAACACGCCGGACGAACTCCTCGAGTCTCGGGACCTGAGCTCACAGGAGTCGAAGGCTCCGGCGCCCCGGGTGTCCATCATCGAGGTGGGCGCACGAGCATCGCGCGGGATGCCGTCAGAGCGCCCCATCACCGTGTTCCTCAACGACGGCGAGATCGCCACCATGCAGTCGACCCCGGAGGATCTTGCCGACCTCGGCGTCGGCTTCCTGCTCGCGGAGGGCTTCATCAGCGACCGTGACGCACTCGAGGGTGTTGACGTCGACCACAAGCGGGGGCTCGTCTACGTTCGCTCGCGCGAGGAAGCGCCGCCCGACGTGGCCGAGCGCAAGCGGTACGTGACATCGGGCTGCGGCAAAGGGATCACGTTCGCGTCGGTGGGCCACGCCAGGGGCATCGAGGCCGTGGAGTCCGATGTGCAGGTGGATTCCGAGGTCGTCTACGACCTGGTGGGACAGCTCGCCCGCGCGGCTTCGGCATACCGCGACACCGGCGGGATGCACTCGTGCGGTATCGGACGAGGCCGGGACCTCCTGCTGGTGCGTGAGGACGTAGGGAGGCACAACGCGCTCGACAAGCTGTTCGGCCGGATCTGGCTCGACGGCATCGACACTCGCGACACGGTCCTCCTTACCACCGGTCGTATCAGCTATGAGATGGCGGTCAAGGCCGCCAAGGCCCGCGTTCCCGTGGTCGTCTCCCGCACGGCCGTCACCGACCTTGCCGCGGAGATCGCCGAGAGGGCAGGACTCACGCTGGTCGGGTATGCACGCGGTGGTAAGCTCGTTGTTTACACGCATCCGAATCGGATCAGAGTCTCGGAAGAAGAGGGTGAGTAGATGATCAGCGTCGAAGAGGCCCAGGAGCAGGTACTCTCCCGCATCTCCCGGCTGGAGCCGGAGCGGGTCGACCTCCTCGCGGCTCTCGGGCGCGTGCTGGCCGAGGATGTCGTATCGGACATCGACGTCGCGCCCTTCGACAACTCGGCCATGGACGGGTACGCCGTCCGTCATGCCGACGTGAGGTCGGCCTCGGCTGACACGCCGATCGTCCTCGACGTCGTCGAGCACATACCCGCCGGCGTCTCGCCGCAGGTCACCGTCGCACCGGGCACGGCGTCCCGCATCATGACGGGCGCCCCCATGCCCGCAGGAGCTGACACCGTCGTGATGGTGGAGCGCACCCGGCCCGGAAGAGCCGACGGCGGGCCGGACGGGTCGGTCGAGATCCTGGCCGCGCCGTCACCCGGCGAGAACGTCCGCACGCGCGGCGAGGAAGTCAGGGCCGGCGACACCGTGCTGCTTGCCGGAGAGAAGATCGGGCCTGCGGCGATCGGGTTGGCCGCGTCGGTGGGGCACGACACCCTGCTCGTGTACCGGAGACCGCGGGTAGCCATCGTCTCGACAGGTGATGAGCTCGTCGATGTGACCGAGAAGCCCGGCCCGGGTAAGATCCGCAACTCCAACTCCTACTCGCTTGCGGCCCAGGTCATGTCGGCCGGCGGCGAACCGCACATCCTCGGCGTGGCTCGTGACACTGAAGAGCACACGAGGTCCATGCTGGAGCGCGCCCCCGAGTTCGATCTGATGGTCACCACCGGAGGCGTGAGCATGGGCGACTTCGACGTCGTCAAGAAGGTGCTCGAGGAGATCGGCGAACTGGCGTTCTGGAAGGTCGCGATGCGTCCGGGCGGACCCCAGACATTCGGCGCGATCGGCGAGACGCCCTTCTTCGGGCTGCCCGGCAACCCCACCTCCACGATGGTGGGCTTCGAGATGTTCGTTCGTCCCGCCGTCCGCAAGATGGCCGGCTTCAGTGCGCTGCTGCGTCCGCGCTCGATCGCGAGGCTGACGCATGACGTGAAGAAGCGGGCCGAGAAACGGTACTTCCTGCGCTCCAGGATCACGCGGTCCTCCGACGGGCGCTACTCGGTCACGGTGTCAGGCAACCAGTCCTCCGCGCTGCTCACCTCGATGCATCGTGGCAACTGCCTGATCTCCCTTCCCGAGGGGGAATCGCTCATCACCGCGGGGACCGAGGTCCTCTGTATCCGGCTCGACATGGAAGAGGGAACAGCATGAGCAGCGACAGCCAGAAGTTCAAGGATCCCCGCTGGGCATCGCAGGTCACCGACGAGATGATGGAGGCCGTGAAGGCCAAGGCGCGCGACGGCAAGATCACGTGCCCCGTGCTTCGCAAGTTCGCTGAAGACCAGGGTGTGCCCTACAAGGTGGCTGGCGCCGCCGCCGACGCAGCCGGTCTCCGTGTCCACAACTGCGACCTCGGGTGCTTCTAGCGTGGCCCACAGTGCCGCGATCCCGGTCGTCTCGGTCGTAGGAAAGAGCGACTCGGGCAAGACCACGTTGATGGAGCGGTTGATCCGCGCTCTCACGGAGCGCGGCTACCGCGTCGGCAGTGTCAAACACCACGTGCACGACTTCGACATCGACGTGCCCGGCAAGGACTCCTGGCGCCACGCCAAGGCGGGAGCCGCATTAACGCTCGTGAGCTCGCCGTCGAAGCTCGGCATGGTGCGGCAGATGGATCACGAAGCGTCCCTGGACGAGTTGCTCTCGCTGGCGCACGACGTGGACATCCTCCTCACCGAGGGGTACCGTCGCGCGGGCGAGGTGCGGATCGAGGTCTCCCGGCGAGCCAGGTCCACCGAACTGGTATGCGAGGCGTCCGAGCTCTTCGCGCTCGTGACGGACAACCCGGAGATCCGGGTCGGCTCCGTACCGGTGTTCGGCCTGGACGACGCGGCCGGTCTTGCCGATCTCGTCGAGACCACGTTCCTGAAAGGCGGGCCGGATGGCGATCGATAGGCACGGACGCCGCATAGACTACCTGCGCATCAGCGTCACTGATAGGTGCAACCTGCGATGCGTGTACTGCATGCCGCCCGGCGGCATCGAGTGGAAGGCGCATGAGGAGATACTGACCTTCGAGGAGATCGAGCGATTCGCGCGGATCGCCGCGGAAGAAGGCATCAGCAAGATTCGCCTCACCGGAGGCGAGCCGCTGGTGCGGCTCGGGATCGTCGATCACATCAGGCGCCTCCACGAGACCACGGGCATCGAGGCCATCGCGCTGACCACCAACGCCACGTTGCTCGCACGGTACGCCGAGGACCTGGCCGATGCGGGCCTCAAGCGTATCAACATCTCGCTCGACACGCTCGATCCCGACGTCTACTCCCGGATCACCCGCGGAGGGAAGCTCGAGGACGTTCTCGAGGGCATCGAGGCGGCATTTCGCGTGGGCATGGATCCCGTGAAGATCAACGTCGTCGTTGTGCGCTCGCTCGAGCAGGACCTGGCAGGCTTCGCTCGCATGACGCTCGAGCGGCCCGTCCATATCCGCTTCATCGAGTACATGCCCGTGGGCGACGTGGGCGCGCACAGTTGCGCGAGCTCGGACACCGACGGCTGGACCGCGGACGATCACGTCCCGACCGATGAGATCCTCGAGCGCCTTACCACTGAGGGCGCGGCCCTCGGTTTCGGCGAGTTGGTGCCGGTGGAGCGCGACAACGCGCCGGGCGGGTGGGGTCCGGCAAGCTACTACCGGTTTGCCGGCGCGCCTGGAACCCTCGGCATGATCTCGCCGCTCTCGCACCACTTCTGCAGCGAGTGCAACAGGCTTCGCCTCACGGCCGACGGCGGGTTGCGCACGTGCCTGTTCAGTGACGACGAGATCGACGTCCGAAGCGTGCTGCGCGGTGGCTCCGACGAGGATGTCCGGGCGTTGATCCACAGGGCGCTCGCCGAGAAGCCGGAGAGCCACAACCAGCAACTGGGCACCGTCCGCCATATGTCAGAGATCGGAGGCTGAGATGGCATCCGGTGATGAACTCACGCATCTCGACGAACACGGTTCCGCACGCATGGTGGACGTGGGGTCCAAGCCGGTGACGCATCGCCAGGCTTCGGCCGAGGCGATGATCCGGATGCGGCCCGAGACGCTCGCCATGATCGTGGAGGGCCGGGCGCCCAAGGGAGACGTCTTCGCCGTCGCCCGCATCGCCGGTATCCAGGCGGCCAAGCGCACGCCGGACCTCATCCCGCTGTGCCACCCGCTGCCGATCACGAGCGTGGCGGTCGACCTCGAGCCCGTGGACGCCGGGGTGCACATCGTCGCCACATGCACCACGGACGGCAAGACCGGCATCGAGATGGAGGCGCTCACGGCGGCATCGACCGCTGCGCTCGCCCTGTACGACATGTGCAAAGCGGTCGATCGTGGCATGGAGATCGCTCATGTGCGCTTGCTCGAGAAGTCGGGCGGCGCATCGGGGCACTGGCTCCGTGAAGGCGCCAGCCCTGCTCACAAGGAGGACTGACACATGGCGGCCACCGTCACATCGGTGAACCTCTCGGCCAAGAAGACCGTTCGCAAGACGCCGGGCACGAGCGGTACGCTCGTTGTGGGTAGCGGCTTCGAAGGGGACGCGCATGCGGGAGACTGGCACCGGCAGGTAAGTCTGCTCGCAGAAGAATCGATCGCGAAGATGCAGGCCAAGGGGCTGGACGTGGATGCGGGCGACTTCGCCGAGAACATCACCACGAGCGGCATCGACCTCGTGTCACTGCCTGTGGGCACCAGGGTTCGTGTGGGGGACACGCTCCTCGAGGTGAGCCAGATCGGCAAGGAGTGCCACACCAAGTGCGCTATCTACTACCAGGCGGGTGACTGCGTGATGCCCAAGGAGGGGATCTTCGCGATCGTCCTGGAGGGTGGATGCGTGTCGGTGGGTGACGAGGTCGTCGTGATCGGGGAGGGTGCCTGATGGCCGATCTGCGTGTCGGGGTTCTGACATCATCGGACACCCGGTCCGCCGGGGAGGCCGAGGACACCTCGGGCGCCGCGCTCAGGGAGCTTTCCGAGGCCCGCGGTTGGACGGTCGTCGACTACCGGTTGCTGCCCGACGATCGCGACGCCATCGCGGCCGCGCTCGTGGAGATGGCCGACGAAACGTGCTGCGACGTCGTGTTCACCACCGGCGGCACGGGTTTGGGTCCTCGTGACGTGCTGCCTGAGACGACGCTCGCGGTCTGTGATCGTGAGGTGCCGGGTATCGGCGACGTGATCCGCTCGGAGAGCCTGAAGATCACCGACCGCGCGATGATCTCCCGTGGCACGGCCGGCCAGCGAGGCACCACGCTGATCGTGAACATGCCCGGATCGGAGAAGGCGGTGCGGGAGTCGTTCGGTTTCGTGGAGAGCGTCATCGAACATGCCGTGGAGATGATGGCCGGGGGAGGACACGGCTAGGTCATGTGCCCGCAGCCGATCCTCTACTTCGACCACTCGGCGACCTCGTGGCCCAAACCTCCCGGGGTGGCCGAGGCCATGCAGGAGGCTCTTCTGGAGGCCGGGGGGAACCCGGGGAGGGGCGCTCACTCGCTGGCGCTCGCAGCCGAGCACACGGTGACGCGCGCCCGGGGCGACGTTGCCCGGCTTCTCGGCGTCCCTGACGCCAGGGACCTCGTGTTCACACCAGGCTGCACCTTCGCGCTCAACCTCGTTCTCAAGGGGACGCTAAGACGCGGCGACCGGGTCGTCGTCTCGGCGCTCGAGCACAACGCCGTGGTGCGACCGCTGCACGTCCTTGCTGCCCGCGGCGTGAAGGTGGCGCGGGTGCAAGCCGACAGCGAAGGGCATATCGACGCCGATGCCGTGGAGCGCTCGGTGGCGGCGTCGGCCACACGCATGGTGATCTGTCAGCATGCGTCCAACGTCACGGGGGCCATCCAGCCGGTGGCGGATCTCGCTGATATCGCGCACGAGCACGGCGCCGTGATGGTGGTCGACGGCGCGCAGGCCGCCGGTCATCTGCCGCTCGATCTCGCCACGCTCGGCGTGGACGCGTACGCGTGCTCGGGCCACAAGGGCTTGCTCGGTCCTCAGGGCGTCGGGGTCCTGTACCTGGCGCCGGGTCTCTCCCCGGTGGAGCTCGTGCAGGGCGGCGGAGGCGGTCCCTCCGAGGAGCCCGCCCAGCCCGATATCCGTCCCGACCGGTACGAGGCCGGTACGGGGAACACGCCAGGGGCGGCAGGTCTCGGCGCTGCGGCGAGGTATCTGCTCGAGCACGGCGCCGAGATCGAGCGGCGCGAGCGTTCGCTCACTCGCCGGCTGCATGAAGGGTTGCTCGGTATCCCGGGCGTCAAGGTGCTCGGACCCGCGATCGACGTGCCGCGGGCCCCCGTCGTCAGCATGACCCACGACAGGATCCCGCCGGACGAGATCGCGTTCTCGCTGGACCGTCGGTACGGTATCGCGGTCCGCGCGGGCCTGCACTGCAGCCCGTGGACGCATAGCATGACCGGTACGCTCGAGACGGGCGCCGTGCGGTTCGGGCTCGGCTGGAACCTGACCGAGGACGATGTGGACCGTGCCCTGGAGGCGGTCCGCGAGGTCTGCGCCGGGTCCTGATCGGACAGGTCGGGCTTCTATCGCACCACGTAGACCGGGGTGCCCACGTCCACGCGCTCGTAGAGTTCCTCGATGTCCCAGCGGTGCATCCGCATGCACCCGTGTGATGCCGCGGTGCCGATCGAGGAGTCGATGTTGGTGCCGTGGATCCTGATACCCCCCACGTTCAGGTTGAACGCTCTGGTGCCGAGCGGGTTGTTGGGTCCGGGGCCGATGTAGCTCGGCATGTTGGCCGCCCAGGCAGACCCCGGGTTCCCCCACGTGGGCATGTACCGCTTCTGTGTGATCTCGAACTCCCCGCGCGGCGTCGGGTGGCCGGGGGTGCCCACCGCCACGCCGTACGTCTTGGCGAGAGCGCCGCGCTCGTACAGGTAGAGCCGGCGCTCGGAGATGTCCACGAGTATCGCGGGGCCGAGGTCGGCCTCGGTCGTCGTGGGCTCCGTGCTGCGCACGACCGCCTGTACCGTCCGCTGGCCGTTCGTAAGCGCCGACCTGAGGATATCGGCGGTGGCAGTGGTGTCCAGGGACACGCCGGCCCTCGACGGACGAACGACGATCGTGTCGGTCTCCAGGGCGAGGGCGGCGTCAGCGGCGGTCGTCTCTATCGAGGCGGCGGTACGTTCGAGCCAGGTCGCGAGCGCGCTCTCGTCAAGCGTGATGCTGAGATCCGAGGAGCCGCCGGACTCCCGCTCCGCGAACCGGCCGGCCACGCGCTCGGCGAGCGTCGAAGCCACTCGCGGCTGGAAGGCGGTCTCCACCATGGCGTCGACGTCGACCGCGACCATGGATGCGGCGTCGAGCGTGAACGAACGGTCGCCATGACGGACGGTGATCGGATCGGCCAGCGGCGCTGCCACATCGCGCGCTATGTGCTCCCGCGCCGCCTGACGTGTCATCCCCGACACGTCGACCCCGGCGATGGTCGAGCCCGGTGGCAGGATCTCGCGGGTACGCCAGTCGTCGGCAACGGCCACAGCACCCCCGCCGGCGGCGGCGAAAAGGAGGAGGGATGCGATGAGTGCGGTTATCCGTAGTGGAAGCGACGCCCGGTGCATGTATGCTCCTTGCAGGTGGGAGCGGCCGTTCACGTGCCGCATATTCTACAATGGGATCGTCCTGTGTGAAGGCCGGGCACGTTCATGGGCCGGGGGGTTCGATGCATCAAGGGGCGGGGGAGGACATCAACCGCGGCAGCCTCGAGCGGTTGTTGGCCAAAGTGATGAGCGATCGAGGCCTCGATCTCGGCCAGTTTCGTGCGCGATATGTGGAGCGGCGGGTCAACGTGCGGCTCAACGCGCTCGGCCTGACCACGTATCGGCAGTACGCCGCGTATCTCGATGCACATCCTGAGGAGTACGCAAGGCTGCTCGACACGCTCACCATCAATGTGACGCAGTTCTTCCGTGACCCCGATGTGTACCAGCTGTTCAGGGATGAGGTCCTTCCCGCGGTGGTGTCGGCGAAGCAGCAACGCAAGCAGCGGCTCCTGCGGATATGGTCCGCGGGATGCGCTACGGGCCAGGAGCCGTATTCCTTGGCGATGTCCGCGCTCGACGCGATCGAACGTCTCGACGCCGGAACGATGCTGCCGATGGTCATCGGTACGGACATCGACCCCGTTGCGTTGGCCACCGCCAAGGCGGGCGAGTACCCGGCCAAGGAGATCGCGCATATCCCTGAACCCGACCGCACGCGGTACGTGGAGGTCGATGGCGACAGGATGCGCATGCGCCAGAGCGTGAAGGACATCGTACGGTTCCAGTACCTCAACCTCTTCGAGAACCCGCCGATACATGGGGTTGACGTGGTGTTTTGTCGCAACGTATTCATCTACTTCAACCGGAACGACCAGGAGCGGCTGCTCAACGCGTTCTGGGAGTCGCTCACGCGGGGAGGCTATCTGGTGCTCGGGCGTTCCGAGCGTCTCACGCCTCAGGTATCGGAGCGGTTCGTGTTGGTGGACAGCAGACAGCGCATCTACCAGAAGCCGCGGGGACTGCAGTAACGATAAGGGTTTGCTATCGTTGACCGATGAGCATCGTGTCACGTGGCACAAGCCGAGGAGGGTCCGCATGACCGAGAACAACCGCGCCAGCCAGATGAAGCGTGGTCTGTCGTTCACCTTCACGCTTCTCACGTGGATCACGATCGGGCCTGCGGTGCTCGTCGGGCTCACGGCGACGGGGCTGTTCGCCCTCTACACGCTGGACCTGCCGTTCGAGACACTCCGAACGATCGCCGTCTTCGGCGCCATCGCGATGGCGATCTGCGCGGTACCGGGCTCGCTCGCATGGCGTGCGGCGTTCAAGAAGCGGGTGTTGGAGCCGCTCCGGGACCTCGGCTCGGTCATGGTCGAGGCGGGTGGAGGCGACCTCACCGTTCGCGCGGATGCTCCGCACGATGATGAGATCGGCTTGCTGGTCACGGAGTGCAACGGGCTGATCGCCTCGCTGGCCGATATCGCCAGCCAGGTACGGATCTCGGCCGAGTCGGTCACCAATGCGGCCACGCAGCTGTCCGCGTCTTCCGAGGAGATCAACGCTTCGTCGATGGAGATCTCGTCGTCGGTGCAGCAGATCGCGCACGGCGCAGAACTCCAGTCGAGGAAGGTCGAGGAGACCACCGCTGCGATGGAGTCGATCTCCACAAGCGTCACCGATATCGCGGACCGCGCCATGGACGCCAGCCGCACGAGCGACGCAGCGGCTCAGGTAGCCCTTGCCGGCGAGCAGTCCAACGAAGAGGCCATCGCGAAGATCAACGAGGTCCTTGAGGCGATCCTGGTGCTCGCCGATTCCGTGGAGAAGCTCGGCAAGCGCTCGAGTGAGATCGGGCAGATCGTCGATGTGATCACCACGATCGCCGACCAGACGAACCTCCTTTCGCTCAACGCCGCGATAGAGGCGGCGCGCGCAGGCGAGTCGGGCCGGGGCTTCTCGGTGGTGGCCGAAGAGGTGCGCAAGCTCGCGGAGGGCTCCGGCAAGGCCGCCGAGCAGATCGGCGAGCTCATCAAGGAGGTCCAGGCGGAGACCGCGAACGCCATCAAGTACATGGAGATCGGCACCAACGAGGTGCGTCTTGGCGCCGAGGTGGTCTCGCGTAGCGGCGATGCGCTCCGGCAGATCACCGAGGCGGTCACCAGGACCGCGCAGCTCGCCCAGCATATCGCCGACACCACCGCGGAGCAGGCGAAGCGTACCGGTGATGTCGACAGGGCGATGCATGACATAGCGGCGGTGGTGGAGGAGAACGCGGCGAGCGCCCAGGAGACTGCCGCGGCAGCCGAACAGCAGACGGCGTGCATGGAGGAGATATCCTCCTCGGCCCAGGATCTGGCCGACATGGCCCATCGTCTCGAGGAGTCTACCCTGCAGTTCCGTTTGGGAGAGGCGGACGCGTGATCGAGCCCGTTGCGAGCGAAGTCCGGCAGTACGTCCTTTTCAGCCTGTGCGAGGAGGAGTACGGGCTGCCGATCTCCGCTGTGCGCAGTGTGATCAGGTACGAAGACCCCACTCCCGTCCCCAGGGCTCCTGAGGGCGTGGAGGGCGTGTTCAACCTGCGCGGACAGATCCTCCCGCTCGTCGATCTCGGGCGGCAGTTGCGGGGGCGTCCCCTCGAGCCGACGACGCACTCGCGCATCATCGTCGCCGATGGTGGCGTGGGCGGCGTGGGCCTTGCGGTCGACCGGGTCCATGAGGTGGCGCGGATCCCCGTCGATGACGTCAAGCCCGCGCCCGCAGCCGCTGTCACCAGTGTGATGAGCGACGCGTTCGAGGGTGTCGCCACGTACAACGACCGGCTGATCATCCTGCTCGATGCGGAGAAGGCGCTACCCAGGCCGGTGCTCCCGTCTGCCGGCACAGTCCAGGAAGGTGGCCTCGATGCCTAGGTCCGTGCTCGTCGTCGACGACGCTGCGTTCATGCGCATGATGATCCGGGACATCCTGTCCCGGGAAGGCTACGTCATCTATGAGGCGGTCAACGGCCGTGATGCAGTGGAGAAGTACCACGAGGTGCACCCCGACCTCGTCACCATGGACATCACGATGCCGGGTATGAGCGGACTCGAAGCCCTGCAGACGATCCGCGACCAGGATCCCGCTGCGCGGGTGCTCATGGTGAGCGCCATGGGTCAACAGAAGATGATCGTCGAGGCGCTCGAGTACGGCGCGATGGACTTTCTGGTGAAGCCGTTCCAGCCCACGAAGGTGCTTGAAACGGTCAAGAAGTGCCTGCAAGCAGCACCACGCGGCTGAATGGGGAGCCATGCGCTCCACGGTCAAGGTCCTTGTGGTCGATGATTCGGCGCTCACACGTCAACTTCTGACAAGGGCGCTGTCGCTCGACCCTGCCATCGAGGTCGTTGGAACCGCGCGCACGGGTGTCGAGGCGATCGAGAAGACGCACTCCCTCGCGCCTGACGTCGTGACGCTCGATATCGAGATGCCCGAGCTCACCGGTCTTGAGGCGTTGCCCCACATCATCCGGACCAGCCCCGCGCGCGTGCTCATGCTCAGCTCGATAGACGACCCCGACACCACCTACACTGCGCTTGAGCGTGGGGCTACAGACTTCATCGTCAAGCCTGCGAGCGGATTCGCCACCTCGCTCACCGAGCTGAGCGAGGTGCTGATCAAGAAGATCAAGACGGCGTATCGCGTGCGTCCTGAGCGACGGCTGTTCGCACGTCACGACGAGTTGCGGCGGGTCGCGGGCATTCCGGGGCCGTCCGGGGGAGGTCCCCCGGACCACATCGTGGCGATAGCCGCTTCCACGGGAGGCCCGCCCGCGTTGGAGGCGGTCATCCTGGGCCTGGATACCGGTCTTGGCGCGTCGTACATGATCGTGCAGCACCTGCCGAAAGGGTTCACGGGCTCTCTCGCCCGCCGTCTGGGCAGACTGGCGCCGATCCCGGTGGTCGAGGCGGAGGACGGCATGCCGGTCGAGCGTGACACGGCGTACATCGCACCGCACGGCAGCCACATGACGGTGGCCGGGAGGCGGACGATGCGTATGTCGCTTCAGGATGCGCCGCCGCTCCACGGCGTGAGGCCTGCGGCCGATCCGCTGTTCATGAGTGTGGCCGAGCACGTCGGCAAGGACTCCGTGGGGGTGGTCCTCACCGGGATGGGCTCCGACGGCGCTGCAGGGCTGCGTTCGATCATGGAGGCCGGAGGTACGACGATCGTTCAAGACGAGGACAGCAGTGTGGTCTGGGGCATGCCCGGGGCCGCGGTGCGCATGGGTGTGGCATCCCGCGTGGTGCCGATCGACGATGTGGCGAGCGAGATCCGCCGCGCAGTGAGGGGGTGACCGGGTTGTGAGCGATGACATGTCCGCATATGTGGAGGTGTTCCTGAGCGAAAGCGCCGAGTACCTGCAGGCGATCACCGACGGCCTCCTTGCGCTCGAAGCCGATCCCGTGGACCTGGAGCCGGTGGAGACCGTCTTCCGGGGCGCCCACTCGCTCAAAGGGATGTCCGCCGCGATGGGTTACACACGCACGCAGGAACTGACGCACAAGATGGAGTCGCTCATGTCGACCGTGCGGTCACGGGAGCAGATGGCGGACCATGAGCTGATAGACCTTATGCTTCAGGCGACCGACCGCGTGCGTGAGGTCATCGCCGATGAGTCCTCGGGGGGCAGCACCGTCGCGATCGATGACATCGTGGCCCGGCTTGTATCGCGGACCGGCCAGGGGCCCGGTGCGGGGACGCCCGAGCGGCCCAAGGAAGGCCCTGCAGCGGCGCCGCGCGCGACCGGCGAAGGATCCCTCTTCAGCGTGCAGGTCCATATCGAGAAGAGCTGTGTACTCAAGGGCGTGCGCGCGTACATGGTCATCAAGCGGCTCAACCATCTCGGGACCGTGGTCGAGACCCATCCCGGAGCGAGGGAGATCGAGGACGAGCAGTTCGAGGACTCGTTCGAGGCGATCGTGCGGAGCAAGGCAACACCCGAGACCATCCGTGAGGCTGTCCTTGCCGTCACAGAGGTCGAGGGGGTCGAGGTCGAGGCAGCGCCGGAGCCTGACACCGCCGACTCACCCGGTCCGGGTGCGGTGGCGCGCCCGGAGGCGACCCGTACGAACGTGCCCAAGGTCGCGGAGACGCAGACGGTGAGGGTGTCTATCGGGCACCTGGATACCATCGTAGACCTCGTGGGCGAGCTCGTCATCGTCCGCTCCCGGTTGGAGGATGTCGCCGGACGGTTGCAGAGCAGTGAACTCTTCGAGTCCCTCGATGTCCTGAGGCGCATCAGCGCCGACCTGCAGCAGGAGGTCATGCAGACCCGGATGGTGCCGGTGGGCAACATCTTCAACCGCTTTCCCCGCATGGTCCGTGACCTGGCGCGTGATCTCGGCAAGGACGTCGTGCTCGAGATGGAGGGGCAGGACATCGAGCTCGACCGCACGGTGCTCGACGAGATCGGCGACCCGATCGTCCACCTCCTGCGCAACGCTGTGGACCACGGGATCGAGTCGCCCGAGGAGCGCGTGGCGGCCGGCAAGCCGGCGCGCGGGACGGTGCGTCTGGTGGCCGAGCGAGTGAGGGAGCAGGTGTTGATCACCGTCGAGGACGACGGGCGCGGCATGGATGTCGACCGGATATGGGAGAAGGCCGTCGAGCGCGGAATCGCCGACCGGGACGATCGTGACTCGTACTCCCACGAGGACATCCTGATGTTCGTCTGCATACCCGCGTTCACCACCGTGGACAAGGCGACCCGCGTATCGGGCCGGGGGGTGGGCATGGATGTGGTCAAGGGGAAGATCGAGTATCTCGGGGGCGGCATCGCGGTGTCCTCGACCCCCGGACAGGGCATGAGCATCGCGCTCCAGCTGCCGCTCACGCTCGCGATCATACAGGCGTTGCTCGTGAGCAGTGCCGACCAGGTGTACGCGCTGCCACTCAGTGCGGTCGACGAGGTTCTCTCGCCCGATGAGGTGCAGGCCAAGACCGTGGACGGCGCACCGGTGGTCGTGCTTCGCGACGGCACGGCGGTGCCTCTGAGCCGGCTCGACAAGCTCTTCTCGCACAGTCGTGCCGCGGACGACGACGGCGCCGACCACCACCTTGTGCTCGTGCGCTCGGGCCAGTCCATCCACGCGCTCGCCGTTCCCCTGCTCGTGGGGAGACGTGAGGTCGTGATCAAGCCGCTGTCGGCGCTGTTCCGCGGCCTCCACGGCCTCGGCGGCGCGACCGTTCTCGGGGATGGCCGGGTGGCTCTCATCCTTGACCCGCGGACGCTCTTCTCACAGGAGGTCTAGCATGGACCCACGCGATCTCACCGACATGCAGTTGGACGCACTGGGAGAGGTCGGGAGCATCGGCGCCGGCCACGCGGCAACGGCTCTCTCCCAGCTGCTCGGCACTCCGGTCGATATCGACGTGCCTGATGTCAGGCTCCTCCCTGTCACCGAGGTGCCTGCCGTGCTCGGCGGGCCCGAGAACCTGGTGGGAGCGGTATACAGCCGCCTTCTCGGCGATCTCGGTGGAGGACTGCTGTTCGTGCTGGATCGTGAAGGACTTCTCCAGCTCTCGGACCTGCTGCGGTCACGGGAACCAGGCACGTCCAAGTCGCTCGGCTCGGCCGAGGAGGCCACGGTCACCCATGCGGCCGCGATGCTCATATCCGCATACCTTGCGGCGGTCGCGAGACTCACGGAGCTCTCCGCGCTTCCCGGCCCGGAGCAGTTCGCGTTCGACATGCTGGGCGCAATCCTGGAGGGTGTCTCCATGCAGATCGGCCTCAAGGTCGACAACGCCATCCTCATACTGACGCGGTTCTCCACTGCAGGAGCAAGCGTCGACGCGGCGCTATTCTTCCTTCCCGACCCGGACAGCCTGGATGTCATGCTCGGCCGGCTCGGGATCATCTGATCGCCGTGACGATGTCCAACACGACAGGAGGCTTCTGGGCCGATCCAGATGAGAACACGGTGGTGGTGGCCACCGGCGAGCTCGCGGTGGCCGTCCATCCGCAGGTCCTTGTGACGCCCGCGCTGGGGTCGTGCGTCGGGGTCACGCTGTGGGACGCGTTCACCCGACGCGGCGGGATGGCACACATCATGCTGCCATCTCCTTCGGACACACGGCTCGGTGGGCTCGCGGACCGGTTCGCCACCGTGGCCGTACCGCGTCTTGCCGAGGCGGTGACGGGGGGCCTTCCACGGCGCAGGCTCGTTGCGAAGCTTGCTGGCGGTTCGACGATGTTCGGCGGTGAGGCGAACATCACCGGCATCGGGATGCGTAACGTGGATGCGGTGAAGCAGCAGTTGAGCCTGTTGCGGATTCCCGTTGTTGCCGAAGATATCGGTGGGAACTATGCGCGTACTATGGAGTTGTACCTGGATACCGGGCTGGTAGTGGTCCGCAGCTACCGGTACGGTATCAAGGAGTTGTGACAGCACGTCCAGGGTGTTGACCGGAAGGCTTGTGATGGAGGAGCGGGCAGGGGCTGCTGCGGCATCGGCGGTCCGGGAAGGCCATATCAGCATCGCGATCGCGGGAGGCGGCCTCCGCGCGACCTCGGTCCTGCGCCTGCTCAACGACATCGAGAATCTCGATGTCGTGGCAGTATTCGACATCGGCCGCACCGCTCCCGCGATGCGGCTCGCCGAAGACCTCGGGATCTTCACGACGACGCAGGTATCCGAACTCTCGCAGATCTCCGGTCTCGATCTGGTCCTGGATCTCTCCGAAGACGAGGCGTTGTACCGGTCGCTTGACGCCGAACGGCCCGCCGATGTCGTCGTCGTCACCGGCAGCGGGTCGGAACTCGTCTGGGACCTGCTGATCGCCAAGAAGCGCAGCGAGGAGCAGGAGAAGATATTCGTCGAACTGCAGGTGGCCTACGACAAGATCCGTAGTCATGAGCGCCGCCTGCAGGCCAGCAAAGAGGCGCTCGAGCGTGCCAACGAAGAGCTCGAAAGCCGCCTCGCGGAGATCTTCTTCACGCACGAGTTCTTCAAGGCGTTGACGACGTTCAGTTCCGTGGAGGACGTGACCAGCCTGATCGTGGACGGCGCGAACGGCATCCTCGGAGCGGAGATATCGGCTGTCTATCTGTTCGACCAGCGCGATTGGACGCTTCGCCTGCGCGCGAGCCAGGGTCGCCCCGAGGACTACTTCGTCCCGGCGGTCCCTGTGGCCGAGACCATCCTCGGCGTGGCGTTCCGGGAGGGCTTCGTCCAGCAGAGCGATGTGCAGGTTGGGACCGACCTCAATGCCTGGAGCACCCGGCCCGAGGAGATCCGGTCACATGCGGCGATGCCGCTACGCTCGGGCGACTCCGTGATCGGCGTGCTCATGATCGCCTCGGCCACGTTCCGGGATCTCACGCAGGCCGAGCGCGACAGGCTCCAGGTGATCGCCAACCAGTCATCGCTGGCCCTCCAGAACGCTCTGCTCCACGAGGAGCTGGAGCGGCTTTCGGTGACAGACCGGCTGACCGAGCTGTACAACCACGGCTATCTCCACCAGCGGCTCGACGAGGAGATAGAGCGCGCGATGCGGTTCGGCCACAGGCTGTCGGTGATCATGCTCGACATCGACGACTTCAAGCAGTTCAACGATCGGTTCGGGCATCCGAAGGGCGATATGGTCCTGAAGGCGGTGAGCTCGGTCATCAGGCAGAACCTCCGCGAGATCGATGTCGCGGCCCGCTACGGCGGCGAGGAGTTCGTCGTCGTGCTGCCCGAGACCGACGTGGCGGGCGCTCTCGCAGTGGCCGAGAGGATCCGCACCAGCATGGAAGAGTACCCGCACATCGCGGACGAGCAGGGCGAACGGGTCACACAGACGATCTCGCTCGGGGTGGCCACCTATCCGCTGCACGCCTCCGACGGGGCGTCGCTCATCGAAGCCGCGGATCAGGCCATGTATCGGGCGAAGCGTGCGGGCAAGAACCGGGTGGTCGTTGCGGCCTAGGGGCGCTGTCGACGCAGGTGTCGCGCGTGGCTGCATGACCAGGAGAGGTGGACGGCGTGAGCCTGGCACGGGCGCTCGCGAATCTTGAGCTTGACGCTACCAACGAGCGTGTCCTTCGTGATGTGCTCGTGTTGTTCGCGCACCATCCGGGCGAGCCGCTGACCGAGCACGACATCGTGATGCGCACGGGGCATCAGCGGGAGGAACTCTACGAGATGCTCTCGGCTCTCGTACGTGCGTTCGTGCTAGACTTCGACAGCGCATCGGGCGTGTATACCTTCAGTGGGGATGTCGTGGTGGGTTTCGAGATCGATACGTTCAAGCGGCGTGTCGACAGCCACCAAGGCCACGTATCCTCGAACGTCGCGCGGTTCAGGGAGCGTCACGGCTTCTGACCGCGCACTGACATGATCGCCGATCGGAGTCGATGGTGCTGAAGCCGATCTCACAAGGTGACCGGGGCGCCGCAGTCGAGGATGTGCAGAAGCGGTTGCTGATGCTCGGCTTCGATCTCGGCCCTACCGGCATAGACGGCGTCTTCCTGGGCGCGACGCTGACGGCCGTGAGGCGGTTCCAGCGAGAGCACGAGCTGTCCGAGGACGGTGTCGTCGGTGACGAGACGTGGTCCGCGCTCGTGGACGCCACATTCCGGCTCGGGGACCGGCTGCTGTACCTCAGGATCCCGTACTTCCACGGCGCCGACGTGTCTGTGCTGCAGGGCGCCCTCAACGTGCTCGGTTTCGCCTGCGGGCCTCCCGACGGCATCTTCGGCGCGTACACGGAGCGCGCGGTGGGCGAGTTCCAGTCGAACGTGGGCCTTCCGCGCGACGGCATCGCCGGTCCGGAGACCGTCCGTGCGATCGAGCAGCTCCATCATGTATGGCAGGGCAAGGATCCCGGAGCGCCTGCTGCGCTGCCCGTTGCGGCTGCGCGTGCTGCCGAGGCGCTCGGCAGGGCCCGTCTCGTCCTCGTATGGGAGGGACAGGGGGCCCGCGCCATCGCCGAGCGGGTGGCCAACCTGGCGTTGGCCGCGGAGCCTACGGCGCAGGTGGAGGTGCTCGAGACGGCAGAGCGTGTGTCCGCAGCCGCTGGTTCATTGACCGTCAGATTGTGCACAGGGCCGGAGGTGTCGCCGGCGGAGGGGATGCCCGTCGTCAGCGTGCACGCCGGAGCGGGCGCGGAAGGCAGGTTCGTCGCCGCGTTCGGTGCGCTTGGAGAGCGTCGGGAGGTCTGCGTGTCGCTTCCGGACGGTGCTCACAGCGACGAGCGGTCGGCACAATCGGTCGCGGTCCGCATCCTCGACGGCCTCTGTGCCGTGCTGTCTGCGAGGTCCGGGTCTGTGGTACGATGATTCGTCCATTCGGCGGTTCCGATCGATGGACGAGGAGGTCGAGAGTCCTGGGCGGTCCACTTCAGCGGGTTATCGGCCCGCTTCTGATCATGGCGATGCTGCTTGGTCTCGCCGCGCCCGCGTCGGCCACTCCTCTTGACGATAAGCGTGCAGAAGCAGCGCGCATCAAGGCACAGGTGGACGAGCTCGACGTGGAGCTCGAGATAGCCGCCGAGGAGTACAACGAGGCGCGCGGGCAGTACGAAGCGGTGACCGCGGACGTCCAGGCCAACGAGGAGCTCGCGGCTGAGCTCGAGGCCCGCCGGGCCACGCTGGAGACGCATCTCTCCACCCGTGTCGTGAGCATGTATCGTCAGGGCCCTCTCGGTGCGCTCGAGGTCCTGCTCGGCGCAACGTCCTTCGACGAGTTCGCTACGATGTGGGATGTGCTGCAGACGCTCAACGGCAGAGACGCCGCGCAGATGGCGGAGCTCCGGGAGACCCGCACGGAGCTTGAGCGCGTCCACGCCGAACTCGCGGCTCAGCAGGCCGAGGCCAAGGCCCACGCCGATGTCATGGAGCGCCAGAGGGCGGAGGTCGAAGGCCAGCTCGAGGAGCGCGAGCGGCTCCTCGCGGGGGTCGAGGAGGAGATCGCCGAGCTCGTTCGTGAGGCGGAGGAGGCGGCCAGGCGCCGTGCCGCAGCCGCGGCGGCAGCTGCACGACCGGCCACCGACTACGGCGATCCCACCAATGCTCCACGCTCATCCGTCGTGGCCATCGCCTTGTCGAAGCTCGGGTCTCCCTACAAGTGGGCGGCGGCGGGTCCGGACATGTTCGACTGCAGCGGCTTCACCATGTGGTGCTATGCGCAGATCGGCGTCAGCCTACCGCACAGCTCACGCGCACAGATCAACGTGGGCCAGCGCGTCTCGAAAGCCAACCTCGAGCCCGGAGACCTCGTGTTCTTCGGCCGAAGCACCATCCATCATGTCGGCATCTACGTTGGCAACGGCAACTACGTACACGCACCCAGCACGGGGGATGTCGTCAAGGTGTCGAGCCTGGGCGCGCGCAGCGATTACGTGGGGGCATGCAGGCCCTGACATCGGCGGGGCTTGTCTAGTGCATTGATGGGGGAGCAGATGCCGGGGGGTCGTCTGTGGGCGCCGTTGCGCTCATCTGACTATCGTCGTCTCTGGGCGGCACAGCTGATCTCGGTGGTCGGCGACAAGGTCGACCAGATCGCTCTTGGCGTGCTCGTATACGAGATCACCGGGTCCGAACTCCAGATGGGCATCATGCTGGCGATCTCGATGCTCCCGGCGGCGCTCTTCGGCATCGTGGCCGGCGCATATGTGGACAGGTGGGACCGCCGGCGCACGATGATCGTGGCGGACATCGCACGGGCGGCGCTCGTGCTCGCAGTCCCGTTCGTTGCCGAGTACAGCCTGATGGCCGTGTACGGGGTCGCGTTCCTCGTGGCGGCGGTCTCGCTCTTCTTCGAGCCCGCGAAGCTCTCGCTCATCCCGGATCTCGTGGCGCCCGACGACCTGATGGCGGCCAACTCCCTGGATAGCGTGACCGTCTCGGTGGCCGAGCTCACCGGTCTTGTCTTCGCAGGTGGTCTGGTCGCCCTGATGGGTACGCGGTCCGCCTTCTTCCTCGACTCGGGGACCTATCTGCTCTCCGCGGTGTTCGTGTCCCTCATCGCGCACCGGTCGCCGTCTGCGGCAGGTGCGGCGGGTGGCGTCTCGCTGGCGCCGATCGTGAGGGAGACCTCGGCGGGGCTGCAGTACGTGTGGAGTCACCCCATTCTGCGTGACCTTCTCGCTGTGTACTCGGTGGCGATGATGGGTGTCGCCGCGTCTACGGTGTTCATCTACACGATCGCGCTCGACCGCTACGCGGCTGGAGCGCCCGGTTTGGCGGTGCTTGACGGCGCGATCACCGTCGGCCTGCTTGTGGGAAGCGTGGCGGTCGGCCGCGGTGATCCGTCCGGCCCCGTGCGCACGCTATTGCGCGGCCTGTTCGCCTTCGGGCTGCTGGTGTCGCTGTTGGCTTTCGCGCCCTCGGTGCAGTGGGCGGCCGTCGTGTTCTTCGCAGCGGGTATCGCGAACATGTACTTCTATGTTCCGCTTGCGACGGTCCTGCAGCAGGGCACCCTTCCGATCATGCGAGGGCGCGTGTTCGCGGCCAAACAGACGCTCAGCCGCGTGCTCTCGGTCATCGGGTTCATCGGGGCGGGGGCACTTGCCGAAGGCGTGGGGCTCACACCCTCCATCCTCGCCGCGGCGGCCCTGATCGTCATCATGGCGCTGTTCGGGTGGTCCCGACCCCACCTGCGTGCGGCATGAGTCACTGACGTGCGTGGCCGAGAGGAGTAGACTGCAGCAGTAGCCGCCCGGTGCGCGCCGGACGGCCGAATCGTCGTCGAGTGAAAGCGGGCGCACATGGCGGAGATCGACGGCCTGCTGAAGATCATGGCGGAGCGGGGCAGTTCCGACCTGCACATCAAGGTCGGTTCGCCGCCTGCTGTGAGATTGAACGGCAAGCTGGTAGTGATGACCGAGTATCCCTCGCTGTCGCCTGACGCCACCCGCCAACTCGCTGTCGGCATGATGGACGACCGGCAGGAGCAGTCGTTCGAGAACCACCGCGAGCTCGACTTCGCGTACTCCGTGCCCGGTGTCGGGCGCTTCAGGGTCAACGTCTTCCATCAGCGGGGCAGCGTCGGCATGACGCTGCGACGGGTCACCACCGAGCGCACGGGTATCGAGCAGCTCGGACTCCCGCCGGTCGTTCGACGATTGGCCGAGGAGCCGCGTGGCCTGGTCCTCGTCACCGGTACGGCAGGCTCTGGCAAGACCACCACGCTCGCCGCGATGATCGATCACATCAATCACACCCGGGAAGGGCATATCGTCACGATCGAGGATCCGATCGAGGTGCTCCACCAGGATGTGAAGTGCATCATCAACCAGCGCGAGGTCGGCATCGACACGGAGAGCTACGCCGACGCGTTGCGGCATGTCGTCCGTCAGGATCCCGACGTCGTGCTCATCGGCGAGATGCGTGACCACGAGACCGTGTCCGCCGCGCTCACTGCGGCCGAGATCGGCAACCTCGTCCTCTCGACGCTGCACACCATCGACGCGACCGAGACGATCAACCGCATCATCGACTTCTTCCCTCCGTACCAGCAGAAACAGATCCGTCTCATGCTGGCGTCCACGCTCAAGGGCATCATCTCCATGCGGTTGATCCCCGCCATCAACGGCGGGCTGGTGCCGGCGGTCGAGGTCATGGTCATGACCGGCACGATCCGCGAGTACGTCATGGACTCCGAGAAGACCTACATGATCCGGGATGCGATGGAAGAGGGCGAGTACTACGGCATGCAGACGTTCGACCAGAGCCTGTTGCGGCTGTACTCGCAAGGCCGCATCACCCTGGAGGACGCCGTCGCCATGGCGCAGAACGCGCACGATTTCCGGATCAAGGTCCGGCAGCTGGGTGTCACTGCCGAGCAGGCGGCGCAGACCGGCGTGTACTGAGGGGGCCGCGGGCGCTCGCGCGCGCGGTCAGCGGTCGCGGCGCGCACGTCGTGCCAGTAGCAGTCCCATTGCGGCCCCGGCACAGGCGCCCGCCGTGTCCACGAGCCAGTCGGCCGGGTCCGGGACCCTGCCTGGCACGAGCGCCTGATGGAGCTCGTCGGTCACGCCATACGCGGAGGCGAGCACGACCGCGAGCAGCACGACCCGTGCTGTGGGCATACCGTCCGGGAGGGCCAGGGTATAGAGGGCGCCAAGCACGGCATAGAGGAAGAAGTGTCCGTACGAACCATAGTCACCGGCCGGGACCGCGTCTCCGGGCATCGATGACAGCGCGAAGATCACCGCCATCCAGGCGATCGCCGCATATCGTGCGTAACGTTCCATCGTGTCCGGGGTGGTCACGGCGGTTCCTCTCCATTGACGGGCCTCATGGGGTTCTGCCAGCGTAAGACATCCTACCGTCAGTCAGCCTAACGGAAGGCGCCCCATGCGTCGTGGAACGGCCCTTGCGCTGGTCGTCGCATCCGCAGCGTGCTTTGGCACGCTGGCGGTGCTCGGCGCGCTCGCCTACCGCTACGGCGCACGACCGCTTCCGCTCCTCGCATGGCGCTTCGCCATCGCGACCGTGGTGATGGGCGGCTACGTCGCGATCAGACGACCCGGCGCCCTGGTGGCGGCCCGTGCCGACCTCGGCCGGTTCGTCCTGCTCTCGGTCGCAGGGTACGGCGCGGCCTCGATGTGCTTCTTCTTCGCGTTGGGTCATGCTTCTGCGGCGGTCGTCACGGTGCTGCTCTACACGTACCCCGCCCTGGTCGCGCTCTACGAGACGTTGGCGGGTAGGAGCAAGCTGTCGTGGACGACGGTGGCGGGGGTGATCATGACGTTCGCCGGCTGCGCTCTGGTCGTGGGACTTCTCGACGCTGAGATCCACGTCGATGCGGTCGGGACGATCCTTGGCCTTGGAGCCGGCGTGGGATACGCGTCGTTCACCGTGATGTCGGGTCGACTCGTCGGCGGCCACTCGCGCCTGGTGGTGATGACGTTCCTGTTCGGAGTCTCTGCGGTGGTGATCGGCTGCGTGTCGCTCCTGGCAGGCGAGAGCCTGTCCCCGGCCGCGTGGACGCCAGCCCTCTGGGCAGTGCTGGCCTTGTTGGTCGTGATCCCCACCATCGTCGCAGTCGCTCTTTACATGGGAGGTATCAGGCGCCTCGGTGCGTCGCGAGCCGCTATCGCGTCCACCACGGAGCCGCTCTTCACGATCGCGCTCGCGTGGATGCTCCTCGGTGACAGGTTGACGTTCGTGCAGGCCATCGGGGCGCTGCTGGTGGTCGCGGGCGTGATGCTAGCCGAGAGGTTCGGCACCGGTGCTTCCGAGACGGTGCTGCCGGCCTAGTTCAGGCGGAGGCGACGAGGGCGAGTGCCGCCCGCCCCGCGACGCCGAGCATGAGGATCGCCGCCTGACCGCCGAACGCCCACCCTGCGGCCCGCCGCGTCGTCGCTTTCGATGCCCCTGCGGCTACAAGACCCCGCGCGGTGAGGATCCCTGAAGCCGCCAGGGCTCCGAGCTGGAAGACAGGGCCCAGGGCGAGCGCGTAAGGGATCAGCGCTGCCGTATATACGATGAGGAGACGCCCGCGCTCCAGTTCCGCGTGCGGCACGAGGAGCGCGAGGATGGTGAGGCGCGCCGCCGCCCACAACGATTCCACCGCAACGGCGAGGAGCACTCCGGCGAGCGGGTCGCCCCCGGCGGAGGCGAGGCCTGAAGCGATGGCAAGTCCTCCTACGAAGGCCCGGAGGCCGAACGCGGCGGCCGTCGATCGCGCTTCAGCAGGACCAGCATCCCAGGCGTGTACGGTGTCGAAGTGATAGGCACGGATGTGCCGCCACTGCGCCGACCATCCGGAAACGCCCCTCAGGACGGCACGCGCACCGTGCACGCACCGGCGCCACAACCGGGTGAGGAGCAGCCGCCACGTGAGAAAGAGAGCGAGCGCCGCGGCGCCGAGAGGGCCGTGATGTCGCGTCCGGGTGGTCGCCTGGGTGCTGTCGGCTTGCATGAGGGCGTGTCCGATCGATGCGCTGCGTCTGCCGGTACAGTCTACCCGACGGGCCCCGCCGGCCGTGCCCGAGAGCGATCCACGCCAGGTGTGATGGTGGGTGGAAAGGCGAAGGGCCGGGAGATCCCGGCCCTTCGGTGGTTCCGCGCGGCTGCGGTCAGTTGCTCGTGTCGAGCCTGGTCTGCACCGCACGAAGGATGGCGGGATACGAGACGGCACCGTCGTACATCGGCGTACCGTCGACCACCGTGACGGGATACACGAGACCCTGGTCCTGTATCAACGAGACCATGGTCTGGTGCGCGGCTGCTATCTCAGGGCGGCTGGTGTCGTAGTACAGCACACGAGCCTTGTCACCGAACCGGTGCTCGATCTCGGCGCGGACGATCGCGGTGATCTCCTCCGGAGACCATGATGGACCTCAACCACCGCTCCAGCAGGTGGTCTCTACAGGGAAGTCGTACACTTCCACGCTGACTGTCGTCTCGGGCATCGAGCATCCTCCTATGCAGTGCGGACGGCTCCACCGGGGCAGTAGCGCGCACAGATGGCGCAGCCGGTGCAGCGTTCTTCATCGACCGTGTAGCCGAGTGCTCCGGGGTACGGGCCACCCGCTACCGGGATGATCGCCCCTCGCGGGCAGGCCCTTCGTGCCGGACATCCGGGTGACCTGTCGCAGCTTGCCGCGTCTATGCTCACGTGGCGCACAGCGGCTCCTCTCGTTCCGTCAAGACATGGTCACGACGCATGGTATACCCCGCTGGGTATTCGTGCAAGTACGGCGCGCTCATGCGCGTACCGCATTCGAGGCCATGTCGGCCATGTCCGCTCGCAAACGCCGCCGTGCTGGTAGGATATGCCCAGGGGCGATGGTGTCCGGGCATCGAGATGCGAAGGCGGGGAGCATGGATCCAGAGACTGGCGCTGCAGCGCAGACGCGCTCGTTGTGGTCGTTCGTGGGGGCCGGGGCGATCGTCGGCGCCGTGTTCCCGTTCCTTGCCGCTCTCCTGGTCGAGCCCAAGAGCGCCGGTGCCGGGGTCATCTTCTGGGTGTTGTGTATCGCGGCGGGCGTGGGGGTGGGGGCCGCCTGCCACGTCATGCTCGGGCGGGTCACTGAACGCGCTCTTCGTGGCGTGTTGGAGCAGACGGGTAAGACGCTCGGCGTCTCGGTGCGCGAGACCGATGGTGTCGACGATGTGAACCGCGAGATCGCCCGCATCCTCGACCACCTGTCGTCCCTGCTCGGCCATGTGAGGTCGGTGGGGGCCAACATCAAGGCCGTCAACGCCGAGATCATGGCCGCCACCGAGGAGCAGGCATCGGGTGCGGCCCAGCAGGCGGCCGCCGTCACTGAGACCTCGGCGACCGTCGAGGAGCTGGCGCAGACATCGAGCCAGATCGCGGATAATGCGGCCGCGGTGGTCCGGATCGCGGAGAAGACGCTCGCCAGCGCCGAAGAAGGCATGAGCGCCGTCGCCGACACCGCCATGGGCATCGAGGAGATCCGTGAGACCACCACGCAGTCGTCCGACAGGATCCTCGCACTCGGCGAGCGCAGCCAGGAGATCGGGCGGGTCCTCTCGATCATCGACGAGATCGCCGAACAGACGAAGATCCTCGCGCTGAACGCCGCTATCGAGGCCGCGCGCGCCGGTGAGGCCGGCAAGGGTTTCTCGGTCGTCGCCGAGGAGATCCGCAAGCTCGCCGACTCGGTCACCGAGTCCACGCAGGAGATAGGTCGCGTGGTGCGCGAGATCCAGGCATCCACCTCATCGCTCATCATGCAGACCGAGAAGGCGGCCAAGAAGGTCGTCGAGGGCCAGGATCTCGCCGCGAACACCGCCACTGCCCTTGAGCGCATCGTGGAGCAGGTGGAGGAGACCACCGATTCGGCCAAGCAGATCTCCGTTGCGACTCAGCAACAGCGGACGGCCTCAGACCAGGTGGTCGTGTCGATGCGCGAGGTCGCACAGGTCTCGCAGCAGGCTGCCGAGGCGTCGCGGCGCATCAATGCGGCGATCACCGAACTCGGCCGTCTCTCCGACGACATCGCGGTGCGCTGATGGGCGTCCGCGATCGTCTCAAGAAAGCCGGCCTCGAACTTCCGGCGCCGGTCGCACCCGTGGGCGCGTATGTGCCGGCGGTGCGATCAGGAGCGCTCGTCTTCACGTCGGGGCAGATCCCGATGCGCAACGGTTCCCCGATCGCAACGGGACGCGTGGGTGGTGACGTCAGCGTGGACGAAGCCCGGGAGTGTGCGGTGCAGTGCATCCTGAACGCGCTCGCGGCCGCCTCGACCGTGTGCGACCTCGATGAGGTCGAGCGGGTGGTCAAGGTCGTCGGATACGTTGCGTCCGATCCCGCCTTCACCGGGCAGCCAGGCGTCATCGATGCCGCCAGTGACACGCTTATCGCCGCGTACTCCGATGCGGGGCGGCACGCGCGCGAGGCGGTGGGTGTGGCTGCGTTGCCTCTCGGGGCGCCGGTGGAGATCTCGCTCGTGCTTGAGATGCGGCGGTAGTCGCCGTGAGCAGGAACGCGCTCCCAGCCGCCGAATAACACGGGTGGAAGACCCGCCCGAGGCGGCATATCCGTATTGTCGGGTCGGTGGGGTTCGGCTATCGTTTATCGGAGGCGGCCGAGGGGGCTGTCTCCGTGGTGCTGCGACATACCAGGTACGTGTGCGAGGAGAGGGTGCGTATGGCCAAGGAGCCGAAAGAGAAGAAGGGCAAGTGGGGGAGGTGGGTAGCCGGCTGGAAGGACCCGGTGAAGCGTCCCCGGTACTACATCTGGACCGGTGTCGTCGTTCTCGCGCTCGTGGCGGTGATCAACGCTGCGTTCGTGGTGACATCCGGTTACTGGTTCTGTGAGACCTTCTGTCACTACATCCAGCTGGACTCCGTCCGTGCGTATGACGACGGCTCCCACAACATGGTCGCGTGCACATCCTGTCACATGCCCGTTGATGCCGACCCCGTCACTCTGACCTTGCATAAGATCGACGCGGTCGTCACCGGTATGTACCAGATGGTCACCGAGACCTACGCAGTGCCGCTCAACGCGACCAGCCACCTCGCGCTTCACAAGGTGCACATGGGCGACGAGCAGTGCACCCAGTGTCACGACCTCGACAACCGCAAGATCACCCCGAGCGAGGGCATCATCATCAACCACGATGCCCACACCGACCGGGAGATCCTTTGCACCGGATGCCACAACCGTGTCGCGCATCCCGAGGACGAGGCGTACGCCGACTTCATCACCGTTAACCCCGATACCGGCGAGAAGGCCGCGAAGCATGCCGACTTCATGACGATGACGGCGTGCTTCCGTTGCCACACGCTCACGGACGAGTCGCCCTCAGGCGCCGAGTTCAAGGCTCCCGGCACGTGTTCCGCGTGTCACCCGGCCGACTTCGATCTCAAGCCCGCCAACCACGACGAGCCCGGGTTCTATCCTGGCGGTCACGCTGAGCTGGCCGCGATGGAAGTCGATCACGCGACCGGTCGTCCGGCGGAGGACATCATCCGCCCGATCCCGACCGGCGGCGACTACCTGATGCATGAAGAGGCCGACGGCGAGCATGAGGCCGAAGGCGAGCATGAGGCCGACGGCGAGCATGAGGGCGAGCACCACGATGAAGACGTGCTTGCGGTCGTGCCCGTCGAGCAGGTCGACTACTGTGCGACCTGCCACGTGAAGTCGACGTTCTGCGACGGGTGCCATGGCATGGAGATGCCGCACCCCGAGGAGTTCAAGACGAAGACCCACCCCGAACTCGTGCCGACGATGATCGACAAGTGTGAGATGTGCCACCAGCAGTCGACCACGTACTTCTGCGACAGCTGTCACCATGGCTCGAAGGTCGACTGGACGTTCGACACGGCGGTGGCCTGGCAGACCCAGCATGCGACGACCGTGGTGGAGAAGGGCGTGGACGGCTGCCTCGGCGCCTGCCACGACCAGCAGTTCTGCGTGGATTGTCACAACGAGCTGCAGCCGCTCCCCACGTCGCATACGGCGAACGATTGGCTGCATGGTGAGCTCACCGTGACCAACTACCCGGATGAGCCTGCGGTCGCGACCGCTTCGCACGCGGTGTCGGCGCTGAAGTCGATCGAGAGCTGCGAGGTCTGTCACGGAGCCGGAGGCACGTCCGCGCAGTTCTGCGTCGACTGCCATGGCACCGCCGAGATCCCGCACCCGGACACCTTCAAGACGAACCACGTGTCCGGTCGCAACACCAAGGACATGTGCGCCAACTGTCACCAGGCCGTCGAGCTTTGCTCCGACTGCCACCACAAGGGTGCCGTGAACGGTACTCCGTGGCAGCAGCAGCATCCGGTGACGGTCGCTGAGGACGGCGCCCAGCCGTGCTTCGAGAAGTGCCACGAGGACAAGGCGTTCTGTGTCGACTGCCACACCGATCTCAACGCGGTGCCGTCATCTCACACGGTCGCTGACTGGACGCGCCGTACATCGGCTGACACGGGCGCTGCCCACCAGCTCGCGTACAAGGACGCTCCCGATTCGTGCGACTACTGTCACGGTGACGGTGGCGTCGAGGCGAAGTTCTGCCAGGGCTGCCACAAGCTCGAGATGCCCCACCCGGGCGGCTTCGATGAGCAGCACAAGGCCGATTTCGACGCCGACAAGTACACCAGGGACGTCTGCGCCAACTGCCACGACCAGTTCTTCTGCGACTCGTGCCACCATACCGGTGCCGTAGCCAACGAGGCGTGGCGGACGTACCACCCGAACATCGTGAAGAAGGATGGTGCGCAGCCTTGCTTCGACTGCCACGAGCCCACCTTCTGCTCGTACTGCCACGTAAGGCTGTAGCAGCAACGATGCTCGGTCGCTCATAGGTCTGAGCGAGGGCCCGGCCGGATCTTCCGGTCGGGCCCTCGGTGTGCGCCGGCGACGATCCCTGTCGCGCCACGATTTCCTTTGCCCTTGCCGCAGCGACCATGTATCATAGCGGCTCGTCGGGATGTGGCTCAGCTTGGTAGAGCGCTGCGTTCGGGACGCAGAGGTCGTGGGTTCGAATCCCGCCATCCCGACCATCCGAAACACCACTGACAGGCCGGCGTGACCGGCCTGTCAGCGTATCCGGGGGGCATGATGCTGGACACCCTTTTCACGGCGGTCGGCTACGGACTCTGCCACCAGTTGCCGGAGCGGTCGTTCTTCGCCGGTGGCTTCCAGCTCCCTGTGTGTGCCCGCGACACCGGCATCTACCTCGGCTTCGCACTGGGCCTGCTTGCTCTCAGGCTCATCCACCGGGACGAGCGCCCCACAGAGTTACCGCGCTGGCCGGTGTTGGCGCTGATGGCGGCGTTCATCGCCGCGATGGGGTTCGACGGTGTGACCTCCTACCTGGGGCTTCGGGAGTCCACCAACGACCTGAGACTCATCACCGGCATGCTTACCGGATGGGCTCTTGCAGGCATCACGCTCCCGATGGTCAACGGTCAGCTTTGGCGGCGTGCGGGCTCCGGGCGGATGCTGTCGTCTGCTGGCCGAGTGGCATCCTGGCTGATCCTGCTGGTCGCGGCGTTCGTGCTCGCGCGATGGGTGATGCCGCTGACCGGGATCCTCTATCCCATCACCGTCACCGCGGCGATCCTCCTTACGTTCATGAGCGTGAACCTCATCTTCGTCTGTCTCGTGCCGGCTTTCGAGCGGCGTGCGGAGCGCATGCGGGACGCCTGGCCACAGCTCCTGATCGCCCTGGCGCTCACCGGCATGGAGCTGGCGGCGGCTGCATGGCTCCGCAGCTTCACCGAGCGGTTGCTCGGATAGCGGGTTCCGTGTCATAGCGGCGCGATATCCTCCGGTCGAACATAGGTTCGGAGGAGGTACATCATGGTCGTGCAGCTATCGCTTCCCGTCTTCGTCAACGATACGGACCAGTTCGACGCGCTCATCGGTCGGCTCATCGCGGAGTGGGGCGATCGTACGGAGGCGCCACGCCATACCGAGTACGCCGCGCGGGTCACACGCGGTCGGTTCGATGAGTGGGATGGCCGGCCGCTGACACGAGACGAACAGCGGCGCGTGGAGTCCTACTTCAGGGCCGTGCTGCGGCGCCGGATCCTCGGAGGGTCCGACCGGAGTGCCCGTACCGCCCGGGGGCGGCTCGTCGCACTCAGCATCGAAGAAGACCTCATCCGTTCAGGGTGGGACGCCGCGCGTGCCGCAGATGAGGCCTCACGCGCCGCCGGTCTTCCGGCCAGTGCTTGAGGCGGGCGTGGAGATGGTCCGTTTCAGCGGATCGAGTGAGCGCTCACCAGGCTCATATCATCGGCCGAGTATATCCACATCCGACGGTAGCGCAGATCCTCTGACGGGTCGCCCCAGACCTCGATCACGACCCATGCGGGTTCACCCTCGTACGTTGCCGACCACACCTCCACCGGAACGGCGTTCACGTCTGCGGGGAAATCGGTGGTGAGCGCATCCGCCAACGCCGCCGCGTCATCACCATACGTACGGAGGTCGGCGAGCGCATCCTGCCTCGCCTGCTGCGCATCGTTCGGATCGATGTCGTGGGCGTCTTCGATCTGCACCGACTCGAGCATGAGGGTGAGGTCAGAGGCTCCGAAGGAGGCGCCGTCGGGTATATAGGTGACGCGCGTCGATGACGTGCACGCGGACGCGAGCATTAGGAGGATAGAAAGGCCTATCGCGTACGTGAGATGCTTGGCAGACGTCATGTGTACCTCCTGGCGATCCTGACAGCAACGATACCACCACGAGATGCGATCCGAATCGAAGGAGGGCCATGAATTCGATCATCTGCTTCACTTCCGACTTCGGCAGCGGTGACACGTGGGTGGGCATGTGTCACGCCGTGATCCTCCGTGCCTGCCCACAGGTGCGTATCGTGGATCTGGCCCACGACGTGCCCCCCTTCGACATCCGCAAGGCCGCTGTGGTGGCAGCCTCCGGTGTATGGCAGCTTCCCGATGCCATCCACCTTGCCGTCGTCGATCCGGGTGTTGGCGGTGGCCGCCGCGACCTCATCGTCGTCACCGGCTCCGGCTCGATCCTCGTGGGACCCGACAACGGCGTCCTGATCCCGGCGACCTGGCGTTCGGGTGGCATCGCCGAGGTCTTCTCGATCGTGCCGGAACATCTCGACTTCAGCCTCCCTCTGCCTACGTTCCATGCGCGCGACATCCTGGCGCCCGCAGCGGCGATACTCGCCTGCGGAGTGCAGGCCTCGGTCATCGGCGAGCCGGTGGACCCCGACACGATGGCCGGTCCTCCTTTCGCCCCACATCGTGTCGAAGGGGATGCTTTGGTTGCCGAGGTGATCGACATCGACCGCTTCGGATCGTTCCGGATCGCGATCCCCGCCGAGGCCCTGCACGACCGTGTGGGACGAGGCGAACGGGTGGAGATCACCATCGGCCACCTGTTGGTCGAGGCCCCGTTCGGTTTGACGTTCTCAGACGTCGAGGAGGGTGAACCCGTGGTGTTGATCGACTCCTCCGGATGGCTCACGGTCGCGGTGAATCTCGGCAGTGCGGCCGACAGGTACGGTGTCGAGCCCGGAGTCGTAGCGCACTGTCACCTGCCCGGGAGGTGAAGCGTCATGTCAGACCCGCGCGGTACGCTGCCAGCGGACGATGAGACGGTCCGACGGAGGTCTGATGGCGATGCCACGGCAGTACACGGTGAGTCTGACGGCAGGTGAGCGGGTCGATACGACGTTCGCACTCCGCTCGAAGGAGATGCGCTCCTCGCGCACCGGTGAGGCCTATCTGTCTCTGGAGTTCGCGGACAGGAGCGGCCGGATATCCGGGATCATGTTCAGGCCCGGCCGCGAGGCGGAGTCGGTACCGGTCGGGACGGTCGTCGCAGTCCGTGGCACGGTGACCGCGTACAGGGGCGTGCTTCGCGTATCCGTCAGCTCGATGAAGCCCGCCTCCCGCTACGAGCCCAGGGAGATACTCCCCGCAAGTCCGCGCGACGCTGACGAGATGATCTCCGAGCTGCGTGACCACGTGCGTGCGATCGCGAACCCAGGGCTCGCGGGTCTCGTGAAAGCAGTGTACGGTGACCGTCGGTTCATGCGCGCATTCCGCGTGTGCCCGGCCTCTCGCAGCGAGCACCACGCATACATCGGCGGCCTGCTCGAGCACACCGTTGCTGTCGCCGGCCTTTGCCGCACGATGGCGGATCTGCATCCTCAGATCGATGGGGACCTGCTGCTCACCGGCGCGCTGCTCCACGATATCGGGATCGTCGATGAACTCGAGTTCCAGACCTCGATCGAGTACACGGACCGCGGGCGGCTGTCGGGACATGGGGTTCTGGGCGATCGGCGCCTCTTTGCCGCGGCCGCTGCGCTTGGGAGCCCGCTGAAACCCGACGTGCTGGATCACGTGTCGCACATGGTGCTCTCGCACCACTCGGCTGACGAGCAGGGTGGTCGTCTGCGGCCGCGAACGCTCGAGGCGGCGGCTCTCGCGCAGGTGGATTCCCTCGATGCACGGACTGCGGGTTTCATAGCCGAGGGGCGGGTAGCCGGCATGGTGGGGGAGCGATGGACGAGCGGGGGGATCCAGGCTGTCAGCCCCCCATCCGATGAGTCGCCAATCCAGGCCGCCTCTGCTCCTGCAGCGGAGCTCGGGCGCAGGAGTGCCTGAAGCACGCGCGGGATGGTCTACAATCACCGTGTGAGCAGCGCCTCACAGAGTAGTCGCAAGCCCATCCGATACGAGGAGCTATCCAATGGACTATCCGCAGGCTGATATCGGTGTCTTCGGCGGCAGCGGCCTATACTCGCTTCTTGAGAGTCCCGCTGAAGTCACGGTCCACACACCCTACGGCGATCCCTCGGCCCCGATCACCTATGGTGAGATCGGTGGTCGCGTCGTCGCCTTCATGCCGAGGCATGGCACATCACACACCATCCCGCCGCACATGATCAACTACCGTGCGAACGTCTACGCGATGAAGCAGATGGGGGTCTCGCGCATCATCGGACCCAACGCCTGCGGGTCATTGCAGGCGCACGTGAAGCCCGGTGACTTCGTCGTATGTGACCAGTTCGTGGATCGCACCAAGGGGCGTAAGGACACCTTCTACGACGGGCCCCAGACGACGCACGTCTCTTCAGCAGACCCGTACTGCCCCACCATGCGGCAGGTCGCGGTTGAGACCGCTCGGGAGCTCGGGATCAGCGTCCACGATGGCGGGACCGTAGTCGTGATCCAGGGGCCGCGTTTCTCGACCCGTGCGGAGTCGCGCTGGTTCGCGTCCCAGGGCTGGGAAGTGATCAACATGACCCAGTACCCGGAGTCCTATCTCGCGCGAGAGCTGGAGATCTGTTACTGCAACATCTCTCTGATCACTGACTATGACGCCGGCACCGCGGGCGCCACGCCGGTGACCAACGACGAGGTCGTGCGGGTCTTCGCGGAGAACACGGAGAAGATCAAGAGTCTGCTGTACGCGATGATCCCGGCGCTACCGGAGGAGCGGCCGTGCCTGTGTGCGACCGCACTGGAAGGCGCCGTCTTCTGATGCCTCTCTCCAGGAGCTGAATCGCCGTGTTCGGTCTACCCTCGGTGCGGCTTGGGCGTCCGTTCGGCATACCGCTTGAGATCGATGCGAGCTGGCTCTTCGTCTTCTTCCTGGTGGCGGCCACACTCACCACGAGCTACTTCCCGGCCGCGGTTCCCGACGAAGGTCCGTTGGTCTACACCGTTCTCGGCTTGCTGACGTCTATAGTGTTCTTCGGATCGCTGGTGCTGCATGAGCTTGCCCATTCACTCGTGGCGAGAGCCGGAGGTCTGAGTGTGTCCCGGGTGACGCTGTTCGTGTTCGGTGGCGTCTCCCAACTCGACGACGAGCCGAGCAGCCCCGGGCGGGAGTTCCTCATGGCCCTGGCGGGGCCCGCCACGAGCCTGGTGCTTGCCGGGCTCTTCTGGGGCGCGTCGGTGTTTGCCGCGGCGGCTGGCGGGAGCGGGCTGCTACTGGTCCCCTTGGAGTATCTCGCCGTGATCAACGGATCGCTCGCCATCTTCAACCTGCTGCCGGGTTTCCCGCTTGACGGAGGACGCATCCTCCGCTCGATCCTGTGGGCTCTCACCGGCGACCAACTGAAGGCGACCAAGTGGGCGAGCAGGTCGGGACAGGCGATAGGCACGATGCTGATAGCTGTCGCCGTCTTCGGCGTTCTCGGCGGCAATTTCGATCTTGTTTGGCTGGCTGTCATGGGCTGGTTCATATCGAGCCTTGCGGCGGGTGCGTATCGCCAGCAGATGACCCGGTCACGCCTGGCGGACGTGCCGATCTCCACGATCATGTCGACGCCGGCGGTGCTTGCCCCTGCTGACCTCTCCCTCGAGGAGATGGGTCATACGTACTTCCTGGCCGGTCGCCATACCCGCTATCCTGTGGTCCAGGACGGCCACGTGATCGGCCTGATCGATGTGGAGCGAGCGAACGACGTTCCCCGTGAGCAGTGGCCGATGACGACCGTGGCCGAGGTGGCGTCGAGGAACCTCGAGGGTGCGGTGGCCACGCCGACGGTGTCGGTCGAGAGCGTGCTGTCACGCCTCGAGCCCGGAGGGCCTGGTGCGGTCCTCGTGGTGGAGGATGGAAGGCTGGCCGGGATAGTCACCCGCTCGGACGTGATCCGGTTCATCATGGACATCGCGCGCGAGCGTCCACTTTCGTAGACGCGGGGCCGGTCGGATATCATGGGCATCGGAGAAGTAGTCCCTTATCGTATCTTGTTTACTTTGTAACAGCGGGTTACCATGTTGTGCACCAGTCGCCACTGTGAATGGTTGGCCCATGAGAGAGCGAATACCCGAGGGTGTCATCGAGCGGTTGCCCGCCTACCTCAACGTGCTCATCCAGATGCGGGCGGACGGCGAGTGCACCGTCTCCTCGGCGCGACTCGGTGAGCTCACATCGGTCAATCCCGCACAGATCCGTCGAGACCTCACGTACTTCGGCTCGTTCGGCAAGCGCGGGGTCGGATATGACATCCAGACGCTCGTGGAGCGCATCCAGCACATCCTGGGATCTGACCATACGCACCGTCTCGCACTTGTCGGGGCAGGCAACCTCGGCTCGGCCATCGCGGGCTACAACGGTCTGCGCCAGCACGGTTTCCTCGTGACGTCCGTGTTCGACAACGATCCTCGCAAGGTGGGATCGCGCATCGGTGACATCGTGGTCCAGCCACTCGAAGACATGGAGCGGACTCTCAGGAAGCAGGATATCCGTATCGCGGTCATCGCCGTCCCGCCCGAAGCGGCGCAGGAAGTGACCGATCGGCTTGCAGCCGCGGGTGTGCGCGTGATCCTCAACTACACGCCGGTCATCGTGCGCGTGCCCGAGGGAGTGACCCTGCACAACACCGACCCGGTACAGGAGTTGCTTCACACGCTGTATTATCTGTCGCGTCAGGAGGGCGTTGCGCGCGTCTGAGCGCTGCGGCGGATGGCGCGTCTATCGCGTAGATGGTACGCTGGCCAGCAGTCACAGATGGTCCGTTCGCCGGCAGCGACGGGTCTGAGATCTAGGAGGTAGGCATGGCGGCATTTGGTCTTCCCGGTGGCATGGAAGTGTGGATCATCTTTGGGATCATCCTGCTCCTGTTCGGCCCCACGCAGCTGCCGAAGCTTGCCAAGATGTTCGGCAAGTCGGCCAAGGCGCTGAAGGAGGGCATGGACGAGGGAATGTCCGAGCTCGACGAGGACGACTCCGCCAAGAAGAAGTCGGCTGACGCCGAGGAAGCGTCCGGTGGACCGAAGGATTCGTAGCTTGTGGGTCACCGAGCACGACCGAACGAAAGGCGCCTAAAGGCGCCTTTCGTCATCCAGGTCGCTTGTGTCGCGTTCTGCCCGTCGCTATACTCTCCCGAGTCGCCGAGGGGTTCGGCGATGACGTGCCCACGGCTCGAAGCCGTGGACCGACGTACAGGAGTGTTGCATGCAGAGAGAAGTCGCGCTGACCGCTGAGGGCCAGGCCAAGCTCGAAGAAGAGCTGCTTCACCTGGAGACCGTGCGCCGCCGCGAGGTGGGGGAGCGCATACGCGAAGCCAAGGAATTCGGAGACATCTCGGAGAACTCCGAGTATGACGACGCGAAGAACGAGCAGGCCTGGGTCGAGAGCCGTATCGCGGAGATCAGCCAGATCCTGGCGAATGCCACGATAATCGAATCACCCCGTCGTCCCAGCTGCGTCACGCTCGGGGCACGCGTGCATCTGAAGGATGTCGCCAGCGCCGAGGTGTTCGTGTATCAGCTCGTCGGCTCCGCCGAAGCCGACCCGACGAACAGCAAGATCTCGAACGAGTCGCCGGTCGGCCAGGCGATCATGGGTTCGAAGAAGGGCGATGTCGTCGCTGTGACCACCCCGCGTGGAACACAGATCACCTACGAGATCGTCTCCATCACCAAGTAGCGGAGGGACATGACCGAGGAGCTGCGAGCCGACGCACGGACCACCGATGAGGTGATGGCGGGGCGCCTGGCGAAGATCGCTGAGCTTCGCGACAAGGGCATCGAGCCGTTCCGTGACGGTTTCGAGCGCACGGCGTCCGTCGGCGACGTGGTATCCCGCTACTCGGGGCTTGAAGCCGGCGAGGAGACCGATGACATCGTCACGGTGGCCGGACGCATCGTCGCCAAACGCGATCAGGGCAAGGTCCTCTTCCTCGTTATCCGCGACGGCGCTGCCGAGATCCAGGCCTTCTGCCGGCTCAACGTGCTGGGCGACGAAGCGTTCTCGTTCGCCCGTGATCTGGACCTCGGTGACTGGGTCGGCGTGACAGGACGGGTGATCAGGACCCGGCGCGGCGAGCTGTCCGTCTCACCCGGTGAGGTCGTGCTCCTCTCCAAGTCGATCCGGCCGCTCCCGGAGAAGTACCACGGCCTTGCCGACACGGAGACCCGCTACCGGCAGCGTTACGTCGACCTGATCGCCAACCCGGAGGTCCGCACCGTCTTCGAGACGCGCTTCCGGGTCATCGCCGCGATCCGGCGGTTCATGGACGCCCGCGGGTTCCTGGAAGTCGAGACGCCCATGCTCCAACCGATCCCTGGTGGAGCCACCGCTCGTCCGTTCGTGACGCACCACAACGCCCTCGACATGGACCTCTACCTTCGCATCGCGCCTGAGTTGTATCTGAAACGTCTGCTCGTGGGGGGTTTCGAGCGTGTGTACGAAGTGAACCGCTCCTTCCGCAACGAGGGCATGTCGCCTCGCCACAACCCCGAGTTCACGATGCTCGAGGCGTATCAGGCGTACGGCACGATGGAGACGATGCGCGAGCTGACGGAGTCGCTCATCACCCGTGTGGCCGAGGAGGTCCTCGGCACGCTCGAGATCGAGTACCAGGGTGTGGCCGTGTCCCTGATCTCGCCGTGGCGGCAGGCGACCATGGCGGACCTGGTGTCCGAGGCCGTCGGCGGAGAAGTGAGCGTCCACACACCGGTCGCGGAGCTCCTGGTCCTGTGCGATCGGCACCAGGTACCCGTCGACCCGTCGTGGGGTCCGGGCAAGCTGCTGACCGAACTCTTCGAGAAGCTCGTCGAACACACCCTCATCCAGCCCACCTTCGTCACGGGCTACCCCGCCGAAGTCTCTCCGCTTGCGCGCCGCAACGACGCGGACCCCGCGATCACCGATCGGTTCGAGCTGATGATCACGGGCCGTGAGTTCGCCAACGCGTTCTCAGAACTCGTGGACCCGCTCGACCAGCGTTCCCGCTTCCAGGCCCAGGCGGCCGCCAAGGACGCGGGCGACGATGAGGCCATGTGGGTGGACGAGGACTATCTGCGCGCGCAGGAGTACGGCATGCCGCCTGCGGGTGGTCTGGGTATCGGCATCGATCGTCTCGTGATGCTCCTCACGGATAGCGCGTCCATCCGGGACGTGCTCCTCTTTCCTCACATGCGTCCGGAAGCCTGACGTTCTCTCGGCGGTGCCGCGCCATGTACCGCACCGCATTCCATGATCTGAGTGTCAGGCACTCATATCCGTGGCATCGTGCTTGCTTGATCCCGGGTATGCTTCGACCCGTGCCGTCGAGCGGGGTAGAATGATCGTGCGGAACCCGATGCGCCGTCACAGGCGCTGCAGATAGGAGCGGATCGCGATGTTCGAGCGTTTCACCGAGAAGGCCAGACGCGTGGTGGTCTACGCGCAAGAAGAGGCCAAGAAGCTCAATCAGAACTACATCGGCACAGAGCACCTGCTGCTCGGGCTGATCCGTGAAGAGGACGGCATCGCCGCGAAGGCGCTCGAGAGCCTCGACATCTCGCTCGAGGACGTCCGCGACCAGGTCGAGGAGCTTATCGGTCACGGCACGTACATGCCCACGGGCCATATCCCGTTCACGCCTCGGGCCAAGAAGGTCCTCGAGCTCTCCCTCCGTGAAGCCCTCCAGCTCGGCCACAACTACATCGGGACGGAGCACATCCTGCTCGGCCTCATCCGCGAGGGCGAAGGCGTGGCGGCCCAGGTGCTGCTCAACCTGGGCGCCGACCTGGAGAAGGTGCGCTCGGCGGTCTTGCAGCTCCTTTCGGGCTACTACGGCAAGCAGAACGAGCCCGCCGAGGAGCGTCGCGGCGGGCGCGGCGGCGACGTGTCGTTGCTCGACGAGTTCGGGCGGAATCTCACACGGGCCGCGGACGAGGGCAAGCTGGACCCGGTGGTGGGCCGCGAGCAGGAGATCGAGCGCGTGATGCAGATCCTGTCACGCCGCACCAAGAACAACCCCGTGCTGATCGGTGAGCCGGGCGTCGGCAAGACCGCCGTGGTCGAGGGTCTGGCTCAGCGCATCGCGGCCGATCAGGTGCCGGAGACCATCAGCGACAAGCAGTTGTACACGCTCGATCTCGCCGCGCTGGTAGCCGGCAGCAAGTATCGCGGCGAGTTCGAGGAGCGTCTCAAGAAGGTCATGAAGGAGATCCGCGAACGCGGTGATGTCATCCTCTTCGTCGACGAGATGCACACGCTCGTGGGTGCGGGAGCCGCCGAGGGAGCGATCGATGCCGCCAGTATCGTGAAGCCGGCGCTTGCCCGGGGAGAGTTGCAGACGATCGGCGCCACCACGCTTGACGAATACCGGAAGTACGTCGAGAAGGACCCGGCGCTCGAGCGGCGGTTCCAGCCGATCATGGTGGGAGAGCCGAGCGTCTCCGAGACCGTCGAGATCCTTCGCGGACTCCGCGATCGCTACGAGGCGCATCACCGTGTCTCCATCACCGACTCGGCGATAGAGGCGGCTGCGCAACTATCGGCGCGCTACATATCCGACCGTTTCCTGCCCGACAAGGCGATCGACCTGATCGACGAAGCCGGCAGCAAGATGCGCATCAAGACGATGACGGCTCCTCCCGGCGTGCGTGAGATCGAGGAGCGGCTGAAGCAGGTGCGCCAGGAGAAAGAGGCGGCGATCGAGGCGCAGGAGTTCGAGAAAGCCGCTGCCCTCCGCGACAAGGAGAAGCAGACCATCGCCGAGAAGCGGCGTGTCGAAGAGGAGTGGCGCAAGCCCGATGTCCAGCGGATCGTCGAGGTGACCGAGCGCGAGATCGCCGACATCGTCTCGATGTGGACCGGCATCCCCGTCACCAGCCTCACCGAAGAAGAGACCGAGAAGCTGCTGCGTATGGAGACGAGCCTCCATCAGCGCATCGTCGGCCAGGACGAGGCCGTCACTGCCGTGTCGAAAGCGATCAGGCGCGCGCGTGCCGGTTTGAAGGACCCGCACCGCCCGGCCGGATCCTTCATCTTCCTGGGTCCGTCGGGCGTGGGTAAGACCGAGTTGGCGAAAGCCCTGGCCGAGTTCCTGTTCGGCAGCGAAGACGCGCTCGTCTCTCTCGACATGAGCGAGTACATGGAGAAGCATACGGTCTCCCGGCTCGTTGGATCGCCTCCCGGGTACGTCGGCTTCGACGAGGGCGGACAGCTCACGGAGGCCGTGCGCCGGCGGCCTTATTCGGTCGTCCTCTTCGATGAGATCGAGAAGGCGCACCCCGATGTGTTCAACGTGCTGCTCCAGATATTCGAGGAGGGTCGTCTGACCGACGCCCAGGGTCGCAAGGTGGACTTCAAGAACACCATCATCATCCTTACGTCGAACCTCGGGGCTCGCGATATCGTGAAGGGCCAGACCATCGGCTTCTCAGTGCAGGAGACAGGGGCGCTGGCGTACGAGACGCTCAAGGAACGCGTCACGGGCGAGCTCAAGAAGGTGTTCAGGCCCGAACTGCTCAACCGAGTGGACGAGGTGATCGTCTTCCACGACCTCAAGTCGGAGGAGACGGAGCAGATCGTCGACCTGGTGATGGAGCAGCTTGCCGACCAGATGCTGGTGCAGGGCCTCGGTATCAGGTTGACGCCCGCCGCCCGCAGCCTGCTCGCCGGCAGGGGCTTCGATCCCGCACTTGGAGCGAGGCCGTTGCGCCGGGCCATCCAGCGTTTGGTGGTAGACCCGCTCTCAGAGCAGATCCTGGCCGGTTCGTGGCCTCCGGGACAGACGGTGCTCGTGGATGCCGAGAACGACGAGATCGTCTTCAGCGCATCCGACGAGCCGGTTCAGATGCCGGTGTCCACGGCTGCCGACGCACCCAAGTCCACGATGGTGCCGCGGTCATCGGGTTCGCGTCGCGGTTCGGGCGCCACCGGCGGCTCGGTGGCGGAGTAGCGAGGTCCCGTGGCCAGACCGCACACGAGTTGGCGATGTCAGCAGTGCGGTCACGCCGAGCCGCGGTGGGTCGGGCGATGCCCTCAATGCGGCGAGTACGGAACGTTCGTAGAGGAGGCGGCCCCGGTCGCCGCGCCCGGCCCCTCGGGGGTGACCGCCTCGCCCCAGCCGGTCACCGCCCTGGCCGACGTCTCCGTCGAGGAGGAGTTCCGGTTCTCCACCGGCATCGGTGAGTTCGATACGGTCCTGGGCGGCGGTCTGGTACGAGGGTCCGTCGTCCTCATCGGAGGCGAGCCCGGGATCGGGAAGTCCACGCTCCTCCTCCAGGCGGCAGGCAGCCTCGGACATCGCGGTGTCGAAGTCCTCTATGTATGTGGCGAGGAGTCAGCGCAACAGGTGCGCTCGCGCGCGGACAGGGTCGGCGCGGCCAACGGCATCTCCCTCCTGCCCGAGGTGGATGTATCGGTCATCGAGGCCACGGTGCTCGCGGAGAAGCCCGCGGTGGTGGTCGTGGACTCCATCCAGACGCTCTTCGATCCCGGCCTCGATGGCGTTCCCGGGAGCGTGGGACAGGTGCGCGCGACCGCTGCTCGTCTCGTGCGGTTGGCGAAGTCGCACGGCACCACCGTCATCGTGGTGGGTCACGTCACCAAGGAGGGCTCGATCGCCGGTCCCCGTGTGCTCGAGCACGTCGTGGACACGGTTCTGTACTTCGAGGGTGCGTCGGATCACATGTTCCGCATCGTGCGAGCGGTCAAGAACCGCTTCGGGTCCGTGTCCGAGGCGGGGATATTCGAGATGACCGGAAGCGGTCTGGCCGAGGTGGCGCAGCCGTCCGCGGCGCTGCTCGCCGGGCGCGACGGCGGCGTGTCGGGCTCGGTCGTGATGGCCACGATGGAGGGCACGAGACCGCTGCTGGTCGAAGTGCAGGCGCTGGTGACCCCGAGCTATCTGCAGATGCCGCGGCGACTGGCGGTGGGCGTCGAGACGCCCCGGGTGCTGCAGGACATGGCCATCCTGGAGCGGCGTGCAGGAATCTCGCTCGGATCCCACGACGTCTACGTGTCGGTCGTCGGCGGGGTGCGGGTGAGCGAGCCGGCCGTCGATCTGCCCCTGGCTCTCGCGATCGCCTCGGCGTTGAAGAACAGGCCGGTGGGCGACGGTGTCGTGGTCTTTGGAGAGCTCGGTCTCACCGGTGATGTGCGGGGTGTGCCGCACGCTGAGGCGCGCATGAGGGAGGCGACGCGGATGGGCTTTGGAGACGTGCTCGCTCCGGCGTCGGCGGCATCAGCCGGTGGCAGCGCCCGATTCGTGGGTGTCAGGACGCTCGCCGAGGCAGTGGAGAGAACACTTGGGTGACGGCGGCTGGTGATGGGGCCGCCGACATGGGAGAATCACGGAAAGCCCTGATCGCACGACGCGGGAAGGTGACGAAACGGTGGAGCGCGAAGATGTGATGCTGGCCGCGCTGGAGTCTGTCGCCCCCGGTACCCCTCTGCGCCTCGCACTCGATCACGTGATCGCCGGGCGGACCGGTGCGTTGATCGTGATCGGGGACGAGAAGGGCGTGGATTCGCTCAGCAACGGCGGTTTCGAGATCGAAGCCTCGTTCACGCCCCAGCGGCTGTTCGAACTCGCCAAGATGGACGGGGCAATCCTGCTCGATGAAGGCGCGAGCGGCATCCGCAAGGCGAACGTGCATCTCATGCCCGATCCCGCGCTGCCCACGTCCGAGACCGGCATGCGTCACCGCACCGCCGAGCGTGTAAGCAGGCAGACGGACGCCCTGGTCATCTCGGTCTCACAGCGGCGCGAGGTGGTCACCCTGTACCGCCGGGGCACACGGCTCACGCTGCAGGACATCGACGTGGTGCTCGCCAAGGCGAATCAGGCCTTGCAGACGCTCGAGAGGTATCGCACGAGACTCGATCAGGTCTCGGCCCACCTCACCGCGCTGGAGTTCGAAGGGGCGGTCACCTTCCGGGATGTCGCCGTCGTGATCCAGCGCGCCGAGATGTTGCGGCGCGTCGCGCGCGAGCTGAGCCGCTCCATCGTCGAACTCGGCACAGAGGGGCGGCTCGTACGTCTTCAGCAGGAGGAACTCACTGCCGGAGCGGAGGACGACTACCTCATGCTCGTGCGCGACTACGCACCTGACCCGGCCGTGAAGAAGGCATCGGCCTCGATGGCACGGATCGGCGCACTAGGGACCGAGCAGCTCCTCGAGCCTTCGGCGATCGCGAGCGCACTGGGTTTGAGCGGCAAGTCCGACGCGGGCGAGCAGCCGGTCAGTCCACGCGGGTACCGGGCGCTGTATCGGATACCCCAGATCCCGGCGACCGTCGTGAACAGGCTGGTCGAGCATTTCGGCACGCTCTCAGCACTCAGCGAGGCGACCATGGACGAACTGGACTCTGTCGAGGGTGTGGGTGCGCGCCGCGCCCGCGTGGTGACCGATGGGCTTCGTCGCATGCGTGATCGCACGGTGCTCTGAGGGCGCCTCGCTGTGCTACGATCGGCCCGCTATCGGCTCTCGACACTATCAACAGCATCACGACCGGCCGATGGAAGGAGGTGAAGGCGCTCGCCAGATGTGCCATCTGGCGCCATAGCGTCGGAGCCCATGATCGTACAACTCGCACGGGTGCTGCTCGTGACGGGGGGCGCTCTCGGTGGTTTCGCGGTCTCGCAGCAGGTCGACTGGACTACCCCTACCGGTTTCTCAGAATCATTCGTCATCTTCATCTTCATCATCCTGGGAGCTTCGATGGGGTACCTTCTCGGCGGCATCCTGGGTCGCGAGTTCACCGCTGCGTGCCGCCGTGTCAGCTCGCGCCTCTCGGAACTTGAGACGCCCGCTCTCCTGCTCGGAGCCGTGGGCCTGCTCGTCGGTCTGCTCGTCGCGTTCATCCTGTCATCGGCGCTCCTGCGGTACATCGAACGGCCGCAGTGGCTGGGCTTCGCGGCAACGGCACTGCTCTTCCTGTTGTGCGCGTACGCCGGCGTGGCGCTGTTCATGCTCCCCGCACGGGACGGCTCGCTCAGCATCGGCGTGGCCGCATCTCCCGTGGATGCGCGTCCACCGAAGATCCTCGATACCAGCGCGATCATCGACGGGCGCTTCGCAGACGTCGCTCGCGCAGGTGCGTTGGACGGTCCGATCCGTGTCCCCAGGTTCGTGCTGATGGAGCTGCAGACGCTCGCCGACTCCGCTGATGACGCTCGCCGCGCACGCGGTCGCAGGGGTCTCGACCTGCTCACCGCCATGTCCGAGGGGGAGCCGCAGGTGCAGGTGCTCGAAGCCGACTTCCCCGAGATCCCCACGGTGGACGCCAAGCTCGTCCGCCTCGCGCTCACCAGCGGAGGCGCGATCGTGACGGTCGACTACAACCTCACCAAGGTCGCTCGCGTCGAGGGCGTTGGCGTGGTGAACATCCATGAGATCGCCGATGCCCTGAAGCCGGTGCTCCTGCCCGGAGACACGCTGCGGATCCCTGTCAGCAAGGAGGGCAAGGAGCGTGGCCAGGGCGTAGGGTACCTTGGAGACGGCACGATGGTCGTCATCGCTGACGGTGCCGGGATGATCGGCTCGGAGGCGGACATCGAGGTCACGTCCGTCTTGCAGACGTCGGGTGGGCGCATGGTGTTCGCCAAGCCGGTGAGGCCGGCATGAGAACGGCGATCATCGTGGCCGGCGGCAAGGGGGAAAGGCTTGGCCGAGATGGGGGCAAGCAGCTCGCACACATAGGGGGCGAGCCTGTGCTCTCCCACACGCTCCGCGTGTTCGATGCATGCGATCTCATCGACGCCATCGTCGTCGTGACCGATCCCGGGCGGGTTGCGGAGTATGGGTCGGTGGCGGTCGCTCCTGTCGGCTCGGCCAAGGTCGTGGCGGTGGTTCCCGGGGGTCTGTCGCGCTCTGATTCGGTGCGTTCCGGCCTCAGTGCCGCACCCGGCTCGACCGGCGTGATCGTCGTGCACGATGGTGCTCGACCGCTGGTCACCCCGGCGACGATCGCCGGAGCGATCGAGATGCTGGAGCGGGACGATGAATGTGCGGGGGTGGTGGTGGGGCACCCTTCGTATGACACCCTCAAGCAGGTGGATGATCTCGACGTGGTGGTTGCCACCCCCGATCGCGCGACGATCTGGTCGGCTCAGACGCCGCAGGTCTTCCGGGCGCAAGCCGTGCGGGATGCGTACGAGCAGGCTGCGCACACCGGGTGGACGGGCACGGATGATGCTTCGTTCGTCGAGCACGCCGGCGGCATGGTGCGGGTGTTCGCCGGGCCACGGGACAACGTGAAGATCACCGTGCCGGAGGATCTTCGGGTGGCCGAGGCGTTGCTGCAGGCACGGGAAGGACGGGCAGGGATGGATTCTCTCCGCGTCGGCACCGGCTACGATGTCCACGCGTTCGCAGAGGGGCGAGCCCTGGTGCTCGGCGGGGTCACCATCCCGTACGAGCGCGGATTGGCGGGGCATTCGGACGCAGATGTGCTTGTTCACGCACTCATGGACGCGATCGTCGGTGCACTGCGGGAGGGGGATATCGGCCGCCTGTTCCCGGACACCGACCCACGGTATTCCGGCGCATCGAGCGTCGGGCTGCTGCGTGAGGTGGCGGCCCTCATGCGCGAAAGAGGTTTCCGGCTCGTCGACGCGGACACCGTGCTCGTACTCGAGAAGCCCAGGATAGCCCCGTATCGCGAGGCGATGCGTGCGGGGATCGCGCGGGCGCTCGATGTGGATGTCGAGCGTGTCGGTGTGAAGGCCACCACCACCGAGGGGCTCGGCTTCGCGGGCCGCAAAGAGGGAGTCGCGGCTCACGCGGTGGCGCTGCTCGAGCGGTGCAGGGCGTGACCGGAGACGCGCCTCGTGCGCTGGTTGACACGCTTCGGATGGTGACGTGATAGTGGTGCGACCTGGCACCGGTGGGTGGACGATGGGAGGGTCCGACTGATGATCGCGCGTCTGCGCGCGGATATAGACGCGGTCATGGAGCGCGACCCCGCGTGCCCTTCGGCGTTCTCGGCGCTCACGAACTACCCCGGCCTGTGGGCCGTGTGGTGGCACCGGGTCACACACCGCTTGCACAGCGCCGGGCGGACCTGGCTGGCCCGGCGCATCAGCCAGTGCGTACGCGGCGCCACCGGAATCGAGATCCATCCGGGTGCGACCATCGGCGCGCGTTTCTTCATAGACCATGGCATGGGTGTCGTGATCGGTGAGACGACGGTCATCGGTGATGACGTGACGATCTATCAGGGAGTGACGCTCGGCGGGACCGGCAAGGAGCACGGGAAGCGCCACCCCACCCTGGAGGATTACGTGGTGGTGGGCGTGGGGGCAACGGTGCTCGGGGACATCACGATCGGACGTGCCACGCGCGTCGGAGCGGGCGCGGTCGTGGTCTCCGATGTGCCGCCACACTGCACCGTGGTCGGTGTACCTGGTCGCGTGGTGGTCCGCGAAGGAAAGCGCGTCGAGACCATCGACCTCCACCATGAGGATCTGCCCGATCCCATCATCGAGATGTACCGCGCGCTGCAGCGCCGGATGGACCGCATCGAGGCTCGTCTCGTACGCGACGAGGGTATCGGTGCCGAGGCTGGTGAGCGCGTGTTCCCCGTCGAAGACGAACGAGGAGAGGACAGCGATGACGATCCGCGTCTATAACACGCTGACGCGCTCGAAGCAGGAGTTCGTTCCGCGCGAGCCCGGCACCGTTGCCATGTACGTGTGCGGACCGACCGTCTACAACCACATACACATCGGCAACGCCCGGACCTTCCTCACGTTCGACGTCATCAGGCGGTATCTGACGTTCAGGGGATTCGACGTGCGGTTCGTGCAGAACATCACAGACGTGGACGACAAGATCATCGCTCGCGCGAACGAGGAGGGTCGTGCGCCGGGAGAGGTCGCCGCCGAGTATACGCAGGCGTTCCGGGAGGCCATGGACGCGCTCGGCGTGCTGAGGCCGACGGTCCAGCCCAAAGCCACCGAGACGATCGACGCGATGATCGAGATGACCCAGCGCCTGATCGAGCGTGGACACGCCTACGCGGTGGACGGCGACGTCTACTTCTCGGTGCGCAGCTTCCCCGGGTACGGGAAGCTCTCAGGACGGAACGTGGACGACCTGGAGAGCGGGGCTCGTGTCGACGTGGATGAGCGCAAGGACGATCCGCTCGACTTCGCGTTGTGGAAGGCGGCGAAGCCGGGTGAACCGCAGTGGCAGAGCCCGTGGGGGGCCGGCCGGCCCGGATGGCATCTTGAGTGCTCGGTCATGTCCGAGCGGGAACTCGGCCTCACGTTCGACATCCACGGCGGCGCGAGCGACCTCATCTTCCCGCACCACGAGAACGAGATAGCACAGTCGGAGGCCGCCACCGGGGAACCGTTCGTGCGGTACTGGCTCCATGGTGGGCTGCTCCAGGTCGATCAGGAGAAGATGAGCAAGTCGCTCGGCAACTTCCTGCTGCTGAAAGACGTGCTTGCCCGGTATCCTGCTCCCGTGATCCGACTGCTCATGCTCCAGACGCACTACCGGAGTCCGCTCGACTTCTCGACCGACCGCCTCGATGAGGCGGGACGCGCATACGAGCGGCTGACGACACCTCTGCGCAACTTCGTGTGGGCGAAGCGCAATCGCACGGCCAGCGAACTACCGGAAGCGACTCCGCTCGTTCTCGAGGCGCTCGAGGCGGCGCCGGGGGCGGCCCACGATGCGTTCATCGCGGCCATGGACGACGACTTCAACACCGCGGGTGCTCTGGCGGCGATCTTCGACCTCGTGCGCACCACCAACGCGTTCCTCGAGAGTCACGGCATCGGGGGGAACGCACGATACGCGGGGCGGCTCGAGGCGGCGACAGCGATGATCAGCGAGCTGCTGGGTGTGCTCGGCGTGGAGGTCACCGGCGAGGATGTCTCCGACGCATATCCGTCCGCCGTCCTGGATCTCGCCCGTGACTTCGCCGGCTACGATGGGACCGACACGCAGCAGGCGGTCACGTCGTTGCTCGCCGCGCGGTCTGCGGCACGGTCCGAGCGCAACTGGGCGGCGGCCGATGGCATCCGTGACGGTCTGGCCGACCTCGGCTTCACCATCGAGGACACCCCGTCGGGCGCACGTGTGTCGTACCGCGATCGAGGGTGACCCGCCATGCCGGATGTGATCGAGGGGCGTAACGCCGTCCTCGAGGCCTTGCGTTCCGGTGTCAGGCTTGAGCGTGTCCTGCTCGCAGACGGGCTCAAGCCGAATCCTGTCCTCGATGAGATACGCGGGCTTGCAGCGAAGGCGGACATACCCGTCGAGCGTGCCAGGCGCGATGAGCTCGACGGGCTGAGTGCACGTGGCGCGCACCAGGGCGTCATCGCGGCTGCGGCCCCTTTCGTGTATGCGGAACTCACGGACGTGCTGAGTGCGATCGCCGGTCGCCCCCGGGCGCTGGTGGTCGTGCTCGACCACGTCACCGACCCGGGGAACCTCGGCGCCATCATCCGATCGGTGGAGGTCGCGGGCGGCGATGCCGTGGTGATACCGCGAGACCGCGCGGCCGCCGTGGGCCCCGTGGTCCACAAGGCCTCGGCGGGTGCGACCGCTCACCTTCCGGTCGTGCGGGTATCCAACATCGCTCAGGCCATCGCCATTCTGAAGGACGCGGACGTGTGGGTCGGCGGCGCCGATGAGCGTGGTGAGGTCGATCTGTGGGATGCGCCTCTTGACGGACGTTGTGCGCTCGTTCTCGGCGCCGAGGGGTCGGGGCTGTCGCGGCTGGTCCGGGAGCGGTGCGACTTCCTCGTATCGATCCCGGTGGCCGGACGTGTCTCGTCGCTCAACGTGGCACAGGCAGCGAGCGTCCTTGCGTTCGAGTGGGTCCGGCGCCACCGATGAGCCGGCACCGGCTCATCATCGACGGCTACAACGTCATGCACGCCGCCCCGGAGTACCGCATGCTGATGGAGCATGACATCGACGCGGCAAGGGCGCGCTTCATCGGCGATCTCACGAGTCTTGCGCACGACGAGGGCCGGGTCACGGTCGTGTTCGATGGGGGAGGGAACCCCGCATCCGATGGGGCGCCACATCACATCGGCGGGCTCGCTATCGTGTTCTCTCCGGCCGGCGTGACCGCCGATACCGTCATCGAGGCGCTCGCACAACGCGCGCGTGAGCGTGGCGAACCGGCGATGGTGGTCACCTCCGATCGGGCCACACGCGATGCCGTGCGGTCCGGGACCGTCGCGGTCCGCTCGTCAGAGTCGTTCGCGGCCGACGTGCGGGGGTCGCTGTCAGAGACCACTCTGGGCGGCCGATCGAGCAGGAAGGGGACGGTGGCTACACGCATCGATCCCGAGGTGAGCAGGACACTCGCGCGGTGGGCGCGGGGAGAGCGCCGCTGACCCGTCCGTCGCCTTCGTGGCGGCGCTCGATGGCCATAGCCGTCGGATTGGATTAACGAATCTCAACAGGGAGAATCAGGCTTGTTCAGGCTTCCTGGAATCCGTTGACACCCCCCTTGCCGGTGCTATGGTCGTTAATGATTCACGAGTACCTTGTAAGGCGCGGCCGGCACCGTGCTCCACTCCTCCACCCCGATTGCGGGGGGATTCGCGGGAGGGACTAGGCCTTTGCAAAGGACGCTTGGGGACTCACGACGTAGACTCGATCGCTGCGACGAGATGACGCTCATCTGTGCGGCGCAGCAGGGCAACGAAGCGGCGAGTGCCGTGCTCGTCTCGAGGTACAAAGGATTCGTGCGTTGCAAGGCGCGCTCTTACTTCCTTGCAGGCGCGGATCGAGACGATGTCATCCAGGAGGGCATGATCGGCCTGTACAAGGCGATCCGCGATTACGACCCCTCCCGCCAGGCCAGCTTCCGTTCGTTCGCTGAGCTGTGCATCACCCGTCAGCTGATCACCGCGATCAAGTCGGCAAGCCGGCAGAAGCATTCTCCGCTGAACACATACGTGTCGCTCAGCCGATCCACCAGCGCCGAGGAAGAGGGCGACCGTGTGCTCGCCGACATCCTCGCGGCTCGTGAGGTCTGCGATCCCGCGGAGATCGTCATCGCTGCCTGGGAGACGGCGAGCATCCGGGAGGGATTCCTCCAGGTGCTGTCACCCTTCGAGAAAGAGGTGCTGCGCCTCTACGTGGAGGGGAAGTCCTACCAGGAGGTGGCGGACGCCCTTGAGCGGGGAGTGAAGTCGATCGACAACGCGCTTCAGCGCATCAAGCGCAAGATCGAGTTCCAGATCGAGGTTTGTCGCGCCTGCTGACAGGTGGCCTCGTCCGGCGGACGTCGTTACAATAGGCGGGCCGCCGGCGTAGCTCAACGGCAGAGCAATCGCCTTGTAAGCGATAGGTTGTGGGTTCGACTCCCTCCGCCGGCTCCACCTGGAATATCGGCCCGGACCTTGGTCCGGGCCGCGGTGTTTCCGTCGGGCATCCTTCTCGCGTTCTCCCGGTTGGGCTAGCATGGAGAGCGGCAGACGCCTATCGTGACCGCATCCCGGGTGAGCGCATCCGCTCCGGCATGTGCGGTATCGTCCGGAGGTGCGCTGCGGGAGGAGGGGCGCATGCAGCCGACAGGGGCAGGTCTGGCACGCGAGGTCGCCAAGCGGGTCCTGGCCGCACACATCGCGAGGACGGGCGGGACCCAGGTGGAACAGACGCCTGCCCGGCGCGAGGATCCGGCTGGTGTGGACATCCGGTACGTCCTCGCGGGGGTGCCGCGGAGCGCGCGGGTCAGGGTGGACACGTACTACGGTACCGATCCCGCGCACATCGCGGATCGTGCGCTTCCGTACTATCGCGCCGAGGCGCGTGCGTACGCACTGGAGGAGACCGCCGACGTGGCGACCCGCACCCCAGGCTGGGTGTATTCGTCACGAGCGGACGACCTCATGTACTATCGGATGGCGATCCCCCGGCCCGAGGCGGAGGTCGCCGCCCTGCTGTCCGCTCCTGACGGAGTGTTCCTCTCCGAGCTCGGGATCGAGCGGGACGACCTGCGTATCATTCCCATGGCGCCGCTGCGTGATTGGTTCTCCAGGGAGGGCGGCCGATTCGCGCCCCGGCCTGTGATAACCGGAGGACGGTCCTCATGGCAGCGCATCGTGCCGTTCGCCGACCTGGAGTCGGCTGTGCCAGGGGTGAGGCTGGTGGGTCCCGTCTATCGTTTCCTCGACGTCCGGTAGGCCGGGTGCCGTCTTGTGCGGTTCGGTCGCGGTGCGCCTGGGCGCTTGTATTGGATACGCCCGGCACCGTTGTAGTCGTTGACACTGTTCTTGGCGATGCAGTAGTATTCCTTTCGCCTGTCGCCAGGCAAGCAACTTGAAAATGTGATAGAGCACGGCTTTTTTATTGTCGGGAGTGTGCCCGAGTGGCTAAAGGGGACGGGCTGTAAACCCGTTGGCTATGCCTACCTTGGTTCGAATCCAAGCGCTCCCACCACGATCACCCCGTCTTGCAAGCGCAAGGCGTATCCGCCCACATAGCTCAGTCGGTAGAGCACTTCCTTGGTAAGGAAGAGGTCACCGGTTCAAGTCCGGTTGTGGGCTCCACCGTCCACGTGCCGGCCGCCTGGCCGGTTCGAGGCGGCGTAGCTCAGTTGGTTAGAGCACACGGTTCATACCCGTGATGTCACTGGTTCGAGTCCAGTCGCCGCTACCAGGCATCAAACGGAGACGCGGAAGCGTCACGTGCACACGATAGCTAGATACGATACTGCGATCCCCGCGCCGCGGGGGAAGCAGGCCGGAGGCGGGATCTTCAGCCCGCGACCGGCACGGTCGCCAGCAGGTCCCAGAAGGAGGAGACTCATGGCCAAGAAGAAGTTCGAGCGCACCAAGCCGCACATGAACATCGGCACCATCGGTCACGTCGACCACGGCAAGACCACGCTCACGGCTGCGATCACGAAGACCCAGGCGGACAAGGGCCTGGCCGACTTCACGCCGTTCGAGGACATCGACAAGGCTCCCGAGGAGCGCGAGCGCGGTATCACCATCGCCATCGCGCACGTGGAGTACGAGTCGGACAAGCGCCACTACGCGCACGTCGACTGCCCGGGTCACGCCGACTACGTGAAGAACATGATCACCGGTGCCGCCCAGATGGACGGCGCGATCCTCGTGATCGCCGCCACCGACGGCCCGATGGCCCAGACCCGCGAGCACATCCTGCTCGCCCGTCAGGTCGGCGTGCCGAACATCGTCGTGTACCTCAACAAGTGCGACATGGTCGACGACGAGGAGCTCCTCGAGCTCGTCGAGATGGAGGTCCGCGAGCTGCTGTCCGAGTACGAGTTCGACGGTGACAACATCCCGGTCATCCGTGGCTCGGCTCTGAAGGCGCTGGAGGGCGATGATCAGTGGCTGCCGTCGATCCAGGAGCTGCTCGACGCGGTCGACACGTACTTCCCGGATCCCGAGCGTGAGACCGACAAGCCGTTCCTGATGGCCATCGAGGACGTCTTCACCATCACCGGTCGCGGCACCGTTGCCACCGGCCGTGTCGAGCGCGGTGTGGTCAAGGTCGGCGACGAGGTCGAGATCGTGGGCATCCACGAGGAGACCCGCAAGACCGTCGTCACCGGCGTGGAGATGTTCCGCAAGCTGCTCGACCAGGCCGAGGCCGGCGACAACATCGGCGTGCTGCTGCGCGGCGTCGCCCGCGACGAGATCGAGCGCGGCCAGGTGCTCTGCAAGCCCGGTTCGATCACCCCGCACACCGAGTTCCTCGGCCAGGTCTACATCCTGACCAAGGAGGAAGGCGGCCGTCACACCCCGTTCTTCGACGGCTACCGTCCGCAGTTCTACTTCCGGACCACCGACGTGACCGGCGTGGCGCACCTGCCCGAGGGCACCGAGATGGTCATGCCCGGCGATAACGTCGAGATCAAAGGCGAGCTCATCGGCCCCATCGCGATGGAGGAAGGCCTGCGCTTCGCTATCCGCGAGGGCGGCCGGACCGTCGGCTCGGGCCGTGTGACGAAGATCATCAAGTAGGTCTTCACCCCATCAGAACCGAGACGGGGCCTGGCACATGGCCAGGCCCCGTTTTCGCCGCTCATGCGCGGTGTCGTGTTTTTGACAGTGCTCTAGAGCGGGTGTTAGATTACGCTATCGTGCGGCCAGTGGCCGGATGGTCCGGTCCACGGTCGTGAGGAGGAACGATGAGAACGCTCGTCACGCTGGCGTGCACAGAGTGCAAGCGGCGAAACTATACGACGAACAAGAACAAGCAGAACAACCCGGAGCGCATCGAGTACAAGAAGTACTGCAAGTGGTGCCAGACCCACACGCTCCACAAGGAGACCCGCTAGCGGGTCGGGTTACACCGCGTCGCAAGGCGCGTTACAGGGCAGTAGCTCCAACGGTAGAGCGCCGGTCTCCAAAACCGGATGTTGGGGGTTCGAATCCCTCCTGCCCTGCCAGATACGGATCGGCCGCAGTGTGCGGCATGAGATACCGGTCCCGCTCACGGCGGGGCGGAAGAGGTGTGAAACGCATGGGCCAGGGCAAGAAGAGCGCCGCGAAGCCGGGTGTGTTCAAGCGCATCGGCCAGTACTTCAAGGACGTCAAGGGTGAACTCAAGCGCGTGGTCTGGCCGTCGCGTCAGGAAGTGCTGAGTTCCAGCGTGATCGTGGTCGTGACACTCATATTCTTCGTGCTCTTCACGCTCGTCATCGACAACATCTCGTCGTTCGTCTTCATAGACGTGCTCGCCGGGATGGGCAGGTAGGACGTCATGGCCAAGAAGTGGTACGTCATACACACATACTCGGGCTACGAGAACAAGGTGGCCACCAACCTCCGTCACCGGATCGACTCCATGGGCGTACAGGACAAGATCTTCGACGTCCTCATCCCCAAGGAGACCGTGACCGACCTCAAGGCCGGCGGCCGCAAGGTCACGAGCGAGAAGAAGGTCTTCCCGGGCTATATCCTGGTGCAGATGGAGCTCGACGACGACTCCTGGTACGTCGTCCGCAACACGCCGGGTGTCACCGGGTTCGTGGGCGCCCAGGCCAAGCCGGTGCCGCTGTCCCGCGCCGAGGTCGAGCGGATCAAGGGCAGGGTGTCTGCGTCGGCTAAGCCTCGCACGATGACCGACTTCATCGACGGCATGCCTGTGAAGGTCACGTCCGGTCCTCTCGAGGACTTCGATGGCGTGATCGCCGAGGTCAACGCCGATCAGGGCAAGCTGAAGGTGTTGGTCTCCATCTTCGGCCGCGAGACGCCGGTCGAGCTCAGTTTCGACCAGGTGGCCAAGTTGTAACGAAGCGAGTCCGCTCGCGCCGGTGGGGGATGCTGCCACCGGGCTTCTCGTGAGGGATCGCTCGGTTGAGAAGGAACGTCAACGGCGTCGATCGAGACGCCGAGGAGTGAGGACGGAACAGATGGCGAAGAAAGTCGTCGGATTCATCAAACTGCAGATCCCGGCAGGACAGGCCAACCCGGCCCCGCCTGTCGGCCCGGCCCTCGGCCAGCACCAGGTGAACATCATGCAGTTCTGCCAGGCGTTCAACGCCGACACGCAGGACAAGATGGGCACCATCATCCCGGTCGAGATTACCGTGTACGAGGACCGCTCGTTCACCTACATCCTCAAGACTCCTCCCGCGGCCGTCCTGCTCAAGCAGGCCGCCGGGATCGAGTCCGGCTCGGCAACGCCCAACCGCACGAAGGTGGCTACAGTCACCCAGGCCCAGCTTCGTGAGATCGCCGAGACCAAGATGCCCGACCTGAACGCCAACGACGTCGAGGGTGCCATGAAGATCATCGCGGGTACCGCCCGTTCGATGGGTATCACGGTAGAGGGTTAGGCGGGCCGCCGCCGGGTGTAGCGGCGTCTGCGTGAAGGTTTCGCGTCCGGCATCCGGCCGGTCGCGTGATGTGGGAGGGCACTCGCTGCCCGCTGACCACGAGGAGGAACGATGAAGCGAGGTAAGAAGTTCGCGGCCGCGCAGGCTGCGGTGGACCGGGAGCGGCTCTACGCGCCGCTCGAGGCGATCAGGCTCGCCAAGGAGGTCGCCTCAGCCGCGTTCGATGAAACGGTGGAGGTCCACTTCCGTCTCGGCATCGACACCCGCCAGGCCGACCAGCAGGTTCGCGGGAGCATCTCGCTGCCGCAGGGCACCGGCAAGACCGTCCGTGTCGCCGTGTTCGCCCAGGGCGAGAAGGCGAAGGAGGCCGAGGAGGCGGGCGCCGATGTCGTTGGTGCCGATGACCTCGTGGAGCGCATCTCCGGCGGATTCCTCGACTTCGACGCCACGGTGGCGACGCCGGACATGATGTCCAAGGTCGGTCGTCTCGGCAAGATCCTCGGCACCCGCGGCCTCATGCCGAACCCCAAGCTTGGCACGGTCACCATGGATGTCGGCCGGGTCGTGAAGGAGCTGAAGGCGGGCCGCGTGGAGTATCGAGCCGACAAGTACGGTATCGCGCACGTGGGTATCGGAAAGAAGTCCTTCAGTGTCGAGGCGCTCGTGGAGAACTACGGGGCGCTGCTCGACGAGATCCTGCGTGTGAAGCCCGCCTCATCCAAGGGTCGCTACATCAAGTCGATCACCGTCTCGACGACGATGGGCCCCGGGATCAAGGTGGATCCGTTGAAGACGCGCAACCTGCTCGAAGAGGCCTGACGGCCGATCCGGGCTTGCACTATAGGGCCGGGGCGTGGATAATCGCACCCGCTCGCATTTGAAAACGCACGCACGAACGCTGCCGTAGACAGCAGGTACCCGGAGGCATCCGGGTCGAAAGGGACCGGGCCCGGTCCCGCCAGCCGAGGTGGAGCGACCATCGAACGTCAGACGCGCAGGCGTCATCGTAACGTGGCCTCCGCACTCACCGGCGGGGGCCACGTCGCATTCGGGAGCATTTCCGATGGAGCGGCCAGAGCCCGCAGGCGTGGTCGCGTGCCGGAAGGGAGGTGAGTGTATGCCAACGAACGAGAAGCAGCAGCAGGTAGCCGAGATCAAGGAGCGGCTGACCGGCTCCAGCGGCCTGATCATGGCCGACTACCGTGGTCTTACGGTGAAGGAGATGCGGCAGCTGCGCACGTCTGTTCGCGACATGGGCGCCGTGATCACGGTGTACAAGAACTCGCTCGCTCAGATCGCCATCCGCGAGCTGGATATGCCGAACATGGACGAGTACCTGGAGGGGCCGACGGCGTTCGTCTTCACTCCTGAGGATCCGGTCGCGACAGCGAAGGGCCTTCTGGCCTTCGCGAAGGAGCACAAGGTCTTCTCCTTCAAGGGTGGCTACATCGACGGGCAGTTGGTCGATGCGGAAGCCGTCAAGGCGATCGCATCGCTGCCGTCCCGCGAGGAACTCATCGCGAAGCTCATGGGTACCATGCTCAACCCGCTTCGGAACTTCATGGCCATGGCGAACGCCCCCGCGGGCGCATTCGCTCGCGCCGTCCAGGCCGTGGCGGATCAGAAGGCTGCCGCATAGGCAAAGAGTATCGACGTATACGGACCTGCGGCGCCGTCGTCAGGTCCCGGAACACAGAAGGAGTATCAAGCAATGGCTGATCTCAAGCGTGAAGACATCCTCGAGTGGGTCAAGGCCGCTCCGGCCCTCGAGCTCGCCGAGCTCGTCAAGGAGATGGAAGAGGTCTTCGGTGTCTCGGCTGCCGCGCCTGTGGCCGCCGCCGCTCCTGCCGCCGGCGAAGTCGCCGCCGTGGAGGAGAAGGACAGCTTCGACGTGGTCATCGCCTCGGCTGGAGGCACGAAGATCCAGGTCATCAAGGTCGTGCGTGAGCTCGACTCGAGCCTCGGTCTCAAGGAGGCCAAGGACCTCGTGGACTCAGCCCCGAAGGCGGTCCTCACGGGCGTGAACAAGGAGAAGGCCGACGAGGCCAAGGCCAAGCTCGAGGAAGCCGGCGCCACCGTCGAGGTCAAGTAGCTCTGAGCCAAAGCGGGGAGCTATACGGCCCCGTGACAGGTTCGTGGCCGGCGGCGCTCAAGCGCCGCCGGCCACGACGCACACGATACGTCAAGCGCTAGTTGACCGGGGGAATCACCTTCGGTAGACTGAACGTTTGCGACTCTCAGTACGCCGCTCGGGTATAAGGAGGAATAACCTGGTGCCGCGCGAAGCAGGTTCCCCCGTTCCCGCAGGTGCTCGCCTGCGCCGTTCGTTCGCGAAGATCCCGGAGATCCTAGAGGTCCCCAATCTCATCGCGATACAGACAGACAGTTTCAAATGGTTCCTCGAAGAGGGACTCCAGGACACGTTCCAGGACATATCTCCGATCAGCGACTTCACCGACACGCTTGCGGTGGAGTTCGGCGCGCACGAGTTCGGTGACGCGAAGTACTCCGTGGAGGAGTGCAAGGAGAAGGACATGTCCTACCAGGCGCCCTTGTTCGTGGAGGTGCGCTTCATCAACAAAGAGACCGGCGAGATGAAGGAGCAGCAGGTCTTCATGGGCGATTTCCCGCTCATGACCGATCGCGGCACCTTCGTCATCAACGGCACCGAGCGCGTGGTCGTATCGCAGTTGGTGCGGTCACCCGGCGCGTACTTCAAGTGGGATGTGCGTAACAACAAGAGCTACGCGGTCGGATCGGTCATCCCGAGCCGCGGCGCGTGGCTGGAGTTCGAGATCGGCCGCCCGTGGTTCTCATGGGTGGCAGCCGGTCGTCCGATGGAGATCGACAAGCAGTTCGGCGAGGCGTACGTGCGCGTCGACCGCAAGCGCAAGGTGCCGGCAACGGTGCTCATCCGCGCGTTGGGCATCGCGGAGACCGAGGAGGAGATGGTCGACATCCTCGGGGACACCTTCGTGGTGCGCCAGACGCTCGCACGCGACCACACGACCACCCGCGAAGAGGCTCTGATCGAGCTGTACAAGCGACTCCGTCCCGGCGAGCCCGCGAACGTGGAGTCCGCACGGTCGCTCCTCGACGGCCTCTTTTTCAACCCGCAGCGCTACGATCTCGGCAAGGTCGGCCGGTTCATGTTGAACCGCAAGCTCGAAGTGTCGATCCCCGAGGAGGTCCACACGCTCACGAACGAGGACGTCGTGGGCATGCTGAAGTTCCTCGTCGGCCTGTGGGAGCAGGACTACCGCGAGCACATCACGGACGATGTCGCTTCCACGATCCGCGCCAAGTTCGAGACCGTCCGGCTCGGTGACGCCGATCGCGGCTACGAGATCGACGACATCGACCACTTCGGCAACCGTCGGGTGCGAAGCGTGGGAGAGTTGATCCAGAACCAGTTCCGCATCGGTCTGGCGCGCATGGAGCGCGTGGTCCGTGAGCGCATGACGACGCAGGATGTGGAGCAGATCACGCCGCAGTCGCTCATCAACATCAGGCCGATCGTGGCCTCGATCAAGGAGTTCTTCGGCTCCTCGCAGCTCTCGCAGTTCATGGACCAGACCAACCCGCTCTCCGGCCTCACGCACAAGCGTCGCGTCTCGGCCCTCGGCCCCGGCGGTCTGTCGCGCGAGCGTGCCGGCTTCGAAGTCCGTGACGTGCATCCGTCGCACTACGGTCGCATGTGCCCCATCGAGACGCCTGAAGGCCCGAACATCGGCCTCATCGGCTCTCTGGCCACGTTCGCCCGCATCAACCCGTACGGCTTCATCGAGACGCCGTACCGCACGGTGGTCAAGGGCAAGGTGACCGACGAGATCGTCTACCTCACGGCGGATGCCGAGGAAGCCTACATCATCGCCCAGGCGGCGGAGCCGATCGACCCCAAGACCGGCAAGTTCCTGAACGAGCGCGTGCTGTGCCTCACCAAGGGCGGGAACCCGGAGGACGTGGAGCCCGAGCGCGTCGACCTGATGGACGTGAGCGCCCGCCAGATCGTCTCGGTCGCCACCGCGCTCATCCCGTTCCTTGAGCATGACGACGCCAACCGCGCCCTGATGGGCTCGAACATGCAGCGCCAGGCGGTCCCGCTCCTCACTCCGTCAGCGCCGTTGATCGGCACCGGTATGGAGTATCGCGCGGCGGTCGACACGGGCGAGATCCTGATCGCCCGGCGTGCCGGCACCGTGTCGTATGTCGACAGCATGGCGATCGAGGTCACCACCAAAGACGGTGTCGATCGTTACGTGCTCCCCAAGTTCACGAGGTCGAACCAGGGGACCTGCATCAACCATCGTCCGCTTGTCGCCACTGGTGACAAGGTCATCGAGGGTCAGGTGCTCGCTGACGGACCGTCTACCGAGGCTGGCGAGATGGCCCTCGGCCAGAACCTGCTCGTGGCGTTCATGCCGTGGGAGGGCTACAACTACGAGGACGCGATCATCCTTTCGGAGCGGGTGGTCCGCGACGACCTCCTCACCTCGATACACATCGAGGAGTACGAGGTGGAGGCGCGCGACACCAAGCTCGGCCCGGAGGAGATCACGCGCGAGATCCCGAACGTCGGCGAGGACGTCCTGGCCAACCTCGACGAGGACGGCATCATCCGCATCGGCGCCGAGGTCTTCCCCGGTGACGTGCTCGTGGGCAAGGTCACACCAAAGGGTGAGACCGAGCTCACCGCCGAGGAGCGGCTGCTTCGCGCGATCTTCGGTGAGAAGGCGCGCGAGGTGCGTGACACCTCGCTGAAGGTGCCGCACGGCGAGACCGGCCGTGTGATCGCCGTCCACAAGATGAGCCGCGACAACGGTGACGACCTCAACCCGGGTGTGAACGAGCTCGTCCGGGTGTACGTCGCCCAGAAGCGCAAGATCCAGGAGGGCGACAAGCTCGCCGGACGTCACGGCAACAAGGGTGTCATCTCCAAGATCCTCCCGATCGAGGACATGCCGTTCCTGGCCGACGGCACGCCGGTCGACATCATCCTCAACCCGCTCGGCGTGCCGAGCCGAATGAACATCGGGCAGCTGCTCGAGACGCACCTCGGCTGGGCCGCACGCGTAGGCTGGAGCGACGAAGCCAAGCAGACCGCGCCGGTAGCGGGGCCGATCCACATCGCCACGCCGGTGTTCGACGGCGCCAAGGAGCATGAGATATCCGAGACGCTCGCCAAGGCCGACCGCAACGTCAAGCTCCAGGCGAAGGACCGGTACGGCAAGCGTGTGTACGACCCGGTCGTGCCCACGATCTCCGACGAGGGCAAGACCCAGCTGTTCGACGGACGTACCGGCGAGCCGTTCCGCCAGCCGGTCACCATCGGCATGATCTACATCCTGAAGCTGCTGCACCTGGTGGACGACAAGATCCACGCGCGTTCCACGGGCCCGTACTCGCTGATCACCCAGCAGCCGCTGGGAGGCAAGGCGCAGTTCGGTGGCCAGCGTTTCGGTGAGATGGAAGTCTGGGCGCTGTATGCCTATGGCGCCGCGTACGTGCTCCAGGAGATCCTCACCATCAAGTCCGACGACGTCCTCGGACGTGTGAAAGCGTACGAGGCCATCGTCAAGGGTGAGAACATCCCTGAGCCTGGTATCCCCGAGAGCTTCAAGGTCCTCGTCAAGGAGATGCAGTCGCTGTGTCTCGACGTGGAGATCGTCTCGGAGACTGGCGAGGAGATAGAGCTCAAGGAGGACGAGGACGACGTGTTCCGCACCGCTGAGGAGCTCGGACTCGACCTCACCGGGATGGAAAGCGCGCGTCCCGGTGGCGGGCGCGGTGGCGCGGACGACGGGTCGGACGAGTCTCTCGACGACCTGGACACGTCGGAGATCGACCTCTCGCTGGAGTTCAGCGGGGACGATGACAACGCCCTTGGTGGCGACGAGTAGGGGCCCGGTCGGGACGAACGGGTAGGCGCCCGACTCGGGGCGCTCACCGGATGGAGGAATGAACGTTGCTCGACGTCGACGTCAACAACTTCGATAAGCTCCGCATCGGGCTTGCCAGCTCGGAGCAGATACGCCAGTGGTCACGCGGCGAGGTCAAGAAGCCCGAGACCATCAACTACCGCACGCTCAAGCCTGAGAAGGATGGCCTGTTCTGCGAGAAGATCTTCGGTCCTACCAAGGACTGGGAGTGCTTCTGCGGGAAGTACAAGCGCGTCCGCTTCAAGGGGATCATCTGCGAGCGCTGCGGCGTGGAGGTCACGCGTGCCAAGGTGCGCCGTGAGCGCATGGGCCATATCGAGCTCGCGGCCCCCGTCTCGCACATCTGGTACTTCAAGGGCGTGCCGAGCCGAATGGGCTACCTGCTCGACATCGCCCCGCGCGATCTTGAGAAGGTGCTCTACTTCGCGTCATCCATCATCACTTCGGTGAACGAGGAGGACCGCGAGGCCGATCTTGAGATGCTGCGTGATGAGCTCGAATCCGACGTGCAGTCCCTCGAAGCCGACGTGGCCGAGGAGAAGGCGCAGATCGAGGCCGAGCGCGACCGTCTCATCGCAATCGCGAAGGGCGAGCTCGAGCCCGAGGAGGGTGAGTCCTTCGACGAGGAGGTCGACCCCGCCGACCGTATCAAGAAGCTCGAAGCCGAAGCGAAGCGTGACATCAAGGACCTTGAGGAGGAACTCGAGGAGCGGCGCGATCTGCTCCGCGAGGCCTTCGACCGCTTCCAGAAGCTCGCGGTCAAGGACCTCGTCAACGACGAGACGCTCTACCGTGAGATGAAGCTCCGCTACGGCGACTACTTCCGTGGCGGCATGGGAGCGGAGGCCATCCAGGACCTGCTCCGCCAGATCGACATGAAGGTCCTGTCTGACGATCTGAAGCAGCAGATCGACGAGGGCAAGGGTCAGAAGAAGCAGAAGGCGATCAAGCGCCTCAAGGTCGTTTCCGCGTTCCTGCACTCGGACAACCGTGCCGAGTGGATGATCCTCGAGGCGATCCCCGTCATCCCGCCGGACCTGCGTCCGATGGTGCAGCTTGACGGTGGTCGCTTCGCGACATCGGATCTGAACGACCTGTACCGGCGCGTCATCAACCGCAACAACCGCCTCAAGCGGTTGCTCGACCTCGGCGCGCCCGAGATCATCGTGAACAATGAGAAGCGGATGTTGCAGGAGGCCGTGGACGCGCTCTTCGACAACGGTCGTCGCGGTCGCCCCGTCACGGGCCCGGGCAACCGTCCGCTCAAGTCCATCAGCGACATGTTGAAGGGCAAGCAGGGCCGCTTCCGTCAGAACCTGCTCGGTAAGCGCGTCGACTACTCCGGTCGCTCGGTCATCGTGGTGGGTCCGGAGCTGAAGCTCCATCAGTGCGGTCTGCCGAAGGTCATGGCGCTCGAGCTGTTCAAGCCGTTCGTCATGAAGCGGCTCGTGGACATGGAGTACGCGCAGAACATCAAGAGCGCCAAGCGCATGGTGGACCGCGGACGCGACGTGGTGTGGGACGTCCTCGAAGAGGTCATCTCAGACCACCCCGTCATGCTCAACCGTGCGCCTACGCTTCACCGCCTGGGCATCCAGGCGTTCGAGCCGATCCTCGTCGAGGGTAAGGCGATCCGCCTGCACCCGCTCGTGTGCACCGCGTTCAACGCGGACTTCGACGGCGACCAGATGGCCGTGCACCTGCCGCTTTCCGCGGAGGCGCAGGCCGAGGCCCGCACGCTCATGCTCTCCACCAACAACATCAAGAGCCCGGCGCACGGCCGTCCGCTGACCGTTCCTTCGCAGGACATGGTCATCGGCCTGTACTACCTCACCACAGTGCGCGAAGGCGCGGAGGGCGAAGGTCGCTTCTTCGCCAGCTTCGATGACGCGCAGCTCGCCTACGATAGCCGCGCCGATCTCGACCTGCAGGCCGTGATCAAGGTGCGTCTCACGCAGGACCTGGTCGTGGAGGCGTCGACAGGCGTCTTCGAGGAGATGAAGGCCGGCGACCGGATCGAGACGACGGTGGGACGCATCACGTTCAACCGCTCGCTCCCGTCCGACTACCCGTACATCAACCACGACGTGGACAAGAAGGGGATCTCCCGGATCGTCGAGGACTGCTCCGTCGTCTACTCGACCACACAGATGGGCGCGATCCTCGATGAGGTCAAGCGCCTCGGGTTCCACTACGCCACGCGGGCCGGCGTCACCGTCGGCGTGTACGACGCCGCCGTTCCGGAGGCCAAGCCTGAGATCATCGCCCGGTCAGAAGACGACGTCGAGAAGATCGAGCAGCAGTACGATCGTGGTCTCATCACGAAGGACGAGCGGCATCGCCAGATCGTCGAGGTGTGGACCCGTGCCACCGATGAGGTGGGCGACGCCATGGCTGCGAGTTTCGATAAGTTCAACCCCATCTACATGATGGCCCACTCGGGTGCTCGAGGTAACATCAAGCAGGTCCGTCAGCTCGCCGGTATGCGAGGCCTGATGGCCAACCCCAAGGGTGAGATCCTCGACCGCCCGATCAAGGCCAACTTCCGGGAAGGCCTGTCGGTGCTGGAGTACTTCATCTCCACGCACGGCGCCCGCAAGGGTCTGGCCGACACCGCGCTCAGGACCGCCGACTCCGGGTACCTCACCCGTCGTCTGGTCGACGTCGCGCAGGACGTCATCGTCCGCGAGAGCGACTGCGGTACCGACGAGGCGATGGAGTTCCGCGTCAGCGACGACAAGGGTCAGCCTGACCACGATCTCGTCGGCCGCTGCCTGCTGGAGCCGGCGGCCGATCCAAAGACCGGTGAGGTCCTGATCGATGCTGGCGATTACATCAAGAACGACAAGGATATGCAGCGTCTCGCCGACGCCGGGATCGAGACGATCCGGGCGCGGACGGTCATGACGTGCCGGGCGTCGCACGGCATCTGTCAGAAGTGCTACGGCTTCGATCTGGCTGCGGGCCGTCCGGTGGATATCGGCACCGCTGTCGGCATCATCGCCGCACAGTCCATCGGTGAGCCGGGCACGCAGCTCACGATGCGTACGTTCCACACGGGCGGCGTCGCCGGTGAAGACATCACGCACGGTCTGCCGCGTGTCACCGAGCTCTTCGAAGCACGCAAGCCGAAGGGCCAGGCACAGCTCGCCGAGATCACAGGCGCGCTGACCATCGAAGAAGGCGACAAGACGCGCACGCTCACTGTCACGGCCGAGGACGGCAAGGAGAAGGTCTACACGATCTCCCGCCGTGCACGCCTGCGTCCGGGCATCGCCGACGGCGCAGCCGTGGAGGCCGGTACCCAGCTGACCGAGGGCTCCGTGAACCCGCACGACCTGTTGCTGCTTCGCGGCCCCAAGTCGGTCCTCGGCTACATCGTGCGTGAGGTCCAGGACGTCTACGCGAGCCAGGGCGTGGACATCAACGACAAGCACATCGAGGTCATCGCTCGCCAGATGATGCGCAAGATCTCGGTCACCGAGGCGGGGGACACCTCGTACCTGCCGGGCCAGCTGGTCGACCGCCTGCAGTACGAGGCGGAGAACGAGCGCGTGATCGCCGAAGGCGGAGAGCCCGCAGTGGGCCACTCGGTGCTGCTGGGCATCACGAAGGCCTCGCTGGCGACCGACAGCTTCCTGTCGGCGGCTTCGTTCCAGGAGACCACGCGCGTGCTCACCGACGCCGCGATCGCGGGCAAGTCGGACGAGCTGCTCGGCCTCAAGGAGAACGTCATCATCGGCAAGCTGATCCCGGCCGCCACGGGCATGAAGCGCTACCGGTCGGTGAAGCTCACGTACCGCGGCCAGACCGCTGAGTGGAACGCCGAGGAGGGTGGCGGCCCGCTACCCAAGTTCGCGCCCGATGAGCTGCTCGAGCTGGAAGCCATGCTGCCCGGACCCGCCATCGATGAAGGCGGCCTGACGGAGGAGGAGACGGAGGCGCTCTTCGCCGACTTCGATCTCGACACCTCCGAGGAGACCATCGACGTGAGCGGATTCGAGGGCGTCGTGTTCGATCCCGATGAGGCGGCTCCGGCAGCTGACGAGCCACATCAGCGGCTGTGCGAGGCGACGTTCGGTGACGGAACCCCGTGCACCCATCCCGCCAAGGAGGGGTCGCGGTACTGTGGGATCCACGCGAAGCTCGCCGACTCCGACGGCCTGTGCCGGGCCTTCAGGGTGGACGGCACGCCTTGTCCCAACAAGGCGAAGGAAGGCCACTACTGCGGCGTCCACGCCAAACTGGAGTCGCAGGGGAACGACCAGTAGCGATACCGTTCGCCGGCCCCGGGAGCCGAGAGGGACCCCGGGGCCGGTGTGTGTCCGCCCGAAGTGGCGGTGGAGTATGGGATACGCCCGGGTGCGTGGTTTGACATGCTCCTGGTGCTTTGTTAGAGTTGCGCGTTGCGACTACGGTCGGCGCCAAGGAACGGGCGCCGTGAGATACAGCGCGACACGTTCGGACGAAGGAGATGAGTAGTGCCCACCATCAATCAGCTGGTGCGCAAGGGCCGTTCCCAGGCCGTTGACAAGAGCAAGACGCCGGCGCTGAAGGGGAACCCCCAGAAGCGCGGCGTGTGCACGCGCGTGTACACCACCACGCCCAAGAAGCCGAACTCAGCGCTTCGCAAGGTCGCCCGTGTCCGTCTGACCAACCAGATGGAGGTCACGGCGTACATCCCTGGAATCGGCCACAACCTCCAGGAGCATTCGATCGTGCTCGTGCGTGGCGGTCGAGTGAAGGATCTTCCGGGTGTCCGCTACAAGATCATCCGGGGCGCCCTCGACGCGGCCGGCGTCAGCAAGCGTGAGCAGGCCCGTTCGCGTTACGGGGTCAAGAAGCCCAAGTAAGACCGTATCTACGTCGGTCCGCCTGCCACTGCGGGCGGACTCTTCGTGTGAGCAGAGGAGTGAAGAATGCCAAGGCGTGCATCCGCACAGCGTCGTGAGGTGGTAGCCGATCCGGTCTACAACAACCGGTTGGTCACCCAACTCATCAACAAGGTGCTGCTCGACGGCAAGAAGTCGCTTGCCGAGCGCATCGTCTACGGCGCGTTCGACATCATCGAGCAGAAGATGGGTCAGGACCCGCTCTCCGTGTTCAAGAAGGCGATGGACAACGTCCGTCCGACCCTCGAGGTGAAGCCCAAGCGCGTGGGTGGCGCCACCTATCAGGTGCCGATCGAGGTCAACTCCCGTCGTTCGACGACGCTGGCTATCCGCTGGATCGTGGGTTATGCCCGCAAGCGTCGCGAGAAGACCATGGCCGAGCGGCTGGCCGGCGAGATCATGGACGCGGCGAACGGCCTGGGCGCCTCGGTGAAGAAGCGCGAGGACCTGTACAAGATGGCGGAGTCGAACCGCGCGTTCAGCCACTACCGCTGGTAGCCTGACGGACAGAGGAAGAGGACGAGTAGACTACATGGCACCGAAGAGGACACCGCTGGCCATGACCCGCAACATCGGGATCATGGCGCACATCGACGCCGGTAAGACCACGACGACCGAGCGCATCCTGTTCTACACAGGCAGGACGCACAAGATCGGCGAGGTGCACGACGGTGCGGCCACGATGGACTGGATGGCGCAGGAGCAGGAGCGCGGCATCACCATCACGTCGGCCGCCACCACGTGCTTCTGGAAGGACCACCGCATCCAGATCATAGATACGCCCGGCCACGTGGACTTCACGGTCGAGGTGGAGCGCTCGCTCCGCGTGCTCGACGGCACCGTCGCGGTGTTTTGCGCCGTCGGCGGCGTGCAGCCCCAGTCCGAGACCGTGTGGCGCCAGGCGGACCGTTACGGCGTGCCGCGCATGGCCTACATCAACAAGATGGACCGCACCGGGGCCGATTTCTTCAACGTCATCAAGATGATGAAGGACCGCCTCGACACCAGGCCGGTCCTGCTTCAGATGCCGATCGGCGCCGAGGACGAGTTCGTCGGCATCATCGACCTCATCGAGATGCATGCGATCCACTTCAACGAGGACGACAAGGGCATCAACCCGACGATCGAGGACATCCCCGCCGAGTTGCGCGATGAGGCGGAACTACGCCGCCACGACCTGGTGGAGGCGGCAGCGGAGTATGACGACGCGCTGCTTGAGAAGTTCCTCGGCGACGAGGAGATCAGCAAGGACGAGCTGAAGGCCGCGATCCGCACGGCGACCATCGACTGCGCCATCACTCCCGTCGTGTGCGGCGCATCGTTCAAGAACAAGGGCGTGCAGGCGCTGCTCGACGCCATCGTCGACTACCTGCCGAGTCCGCTCGACATCCCCCCGGTCAAGGGCACCTCGACCCGCGACGACTCGGAAGTCGTTCGCAAGGCCGACGACAACGAGCCGTTCGCCGCTCTGGCGTTCAAGGTCATGACCGATCCCTTCGTCGGGAAGCTGACCTTCTTCCGCGTGTACTCCGGGACCATGTCCGCAGGCTCGCACGTCCTCAACGCGACCAAGGGTCACAAGGAGCGTTTCGGGCGCCTTCTCCAGATGCACGCCAACCATCGTGAGGATGTCGACGCTGTGTATGCGGGCGACATCGTCGCGGCCGTCGGGCTGAAGAACACCACCACAGGAGACACGCTGTGCGGCGAGGATGCGCCGGTCCTCCTCGAGTCGATGGAGTTCCCCGACCCGGTCATCGATATCGCCATCGAGCCCAAGACCAAGGCCGAGCAGGACAAGCTCGGAGCCGCGCTCGCCAAGCTCGCCGAAGAAGACCCGACCTTCCGTGTGCACACCGATGAGGAGACCGGGCAGACGATCATCGCGGGTATGGGTGAGTTGCACCTCGAGATCATCGTCGACCGGCTGCTGCGCGAGTTCAAGGTCGAGGCGAACGTCGGCAAGCCGCAGGTCGCGTACCGCGAGACGGCTGGCAAGGCGGTCACGGACGTCCACGGCAAGTTCGTCCGCCAGACCGGCGGCCGCGGCCAGTACGGTCACGTGATCTTGAATGTCACGCCGCAGCAGCCCGGCGACGGGTATGCGTTCGAGAACAAGATCGTGGGTGGCTCGATCCCCAAGGAGTACATCCCGTCGGTGGACAAGGGCATCCAGGAGGCGATCACCACAGGCGTGCTCGCCGGCTACCCGGTCGTCGACATCAAAGTCCAGCTGGTCGACGGCTCGTACCACGAGGTCGACTCTTCCGAGATGGCGTTCAAGATCGCCGGCTCGATGGGCATCAAGGAGGCGCTCCGGAAATCGGCCCCGGTCATCCTCGAGCCTGTGATGTCGGTCGAGGTAGACACGCCCGAGGAGTTCATGGGCGACGTCATGGGAGACCTCTCGAGCCGCCGCGGCCACATCGAGGGCATGGAGCCTCGCGGCAACTCGCAGATCGTGCACGGCAAGGTGCCGCTGGCCAACATGTTCGGCTACGCCACAGACCTGCGTTCGCGCACCCAGGGTCGTGCCGCGTACACGATGCAGTTCAAGGCGTATGAGCCTGTTCCCAAGTCCATCGCCGAAGAGATCGTCGCCAAAGCCGGCGGCGGCGAGCAGGGTTAGGGAGACGGCCATGGCCAAGAAGAAGTTCGAGCGCACCAAACCGCACATGAACGTGGGCACCATCGGTCACGTCGACCACGGCAAGACCACGCTCACGGCTGCGATCACGAAGTGCCGCGCCTCCAAGGGCATGGCCGACTTCACGCCGTTCGAGAACATCGACAAGGCGCCCGAGGAGCGCGAGCGCGGTATCACCATCGCCATCGCGCACGTGGAGTACGAGTCGGACAAGCGCCACTACGCGCACGTCGACTGCCCGGGTCACGCCGACTACGTGAAGAACATGATCACCGGTGCCGCGCAGATGGATGGCGCGATCCTCGTGATCGCCGCCACCGACGGCCCGATGGCCCAGACCCGCGAGCACATCCTGCTCGCCCGTCAGGTCGGCGTGCCGAACATCGTCGTGTACCTCAACAAGTGCGACATGGTCGACGACGAGGAGCTCCTCGAGCTCGTCGAGATGGAGGTCCGCGAGCTGCTGTCCGAGTACGAGTTCGACGGTGACAACATCCCGGTCATCCGTGGCTCGGCTCTGAAGGCGCTGGAGGGCGATGATCAGTGGCTGCCGTCGATCCAGGAGCTGCTCGACGCGGTCGACACGTACTTCCCGGATCCCGAGCGTGAGACCGACAAGCCGTTCCTGATGGCCATCGAGGACGTCTTCACCATCACCGGTCGCGGCACCGTTGCCACCGGCCGTGTCGAGCGCGGTGTGGTCAAGGTCGGCGACGAGGTCGAGATCGTGGGCATCCACGAGGAGACCCGCAAGACCGTCGTCACCGGCGTGGAGATGTTCCGCAAGCTGCTCGACCAGGCCGAGGCCGGCGACAACATCGGCGTGCTGCTGCGCGGCGTCGCCCGCGACGAGATCGAGCGCGGCCAGGTGCTCTGCAAGCCCGGTTCGATCACCCCGCACACCGAGTTCCTCGGCCAGGTCTACATCCTGACCAAGGAGGAAGGCGGCCGTCACACCCCGTTCTTCGACGGCTACCGTCCGCAGTTCTACTTCCGGACCACCGATGTGACCGGCGTGGCGCACCTGCCCGAGGGCACCGAGATGGTCATGCCCGGCGACAACGTCGAGATCAAAGGCGAGCTCATCGGCCCCATCGCGATGGAGGAAGGCCTGCGCTTCGCTATCCGCGAGGGCGGCCGGACCGTCGGCTCGGGCCGTGTGACGAAGATCATCAAGTAGGCTTCTTGAAGGCCGTACAAGACGGAGGTAAGTGAGTTGGCGAACCAGAAGATCCGCATCCGGCTCAAGGCGTACGATCATGAGATCGTGGACAAGTCCACGAAGCTGATCGTCGAGACGGCGCAGAAGACCGGCGCCAAGGTGGCGGGACCGATCCCGCTTCCCACTGAGCGCAACCTGTACTGCGTCATCCGCTCGCCGCACGTGAACAAGGACAGCCGCGAGCACTTCGAGATGCGGACGCACAAGCGCCTCATCGACATACTCGAGCCCACCGCCAAGACGGTCGATTCACTGATGCGTCTCGATCTGCCGGCTGGCGTGGACATCGAGATCAAGCTCTAGGGTATTCCCGGCGCTCGTGGGCGCCGGTCACGATGCGCGGTCCTCTGGGAGGCGTCACGTGGTGTGGCGCACAGGGTCCCATAGACCGCACGGAAGAAAGGCACTGAGATGGCAACAGCGATACTCGGAAGGAAGCTGGGGATGACCCAGGTCTGGTCCGATGACGACCGGTTGATCCCGGTCACGGTCATCGAAGCCGGCCCCTGTGTCGTGTCCCAGGTCCGGACGGAAGACAGGGACGGCTACCGCGCTGTCCAGCTCGCGTTCGGTGACGTCAAGGAGTCGCGCTCCAACAAGCCGATGACCGGCCACTTCGCGAAGGCGGGAACCACCCCCAAGCGGTTCGTCGCAGAGGTTCCCGTTGGGGATGGCGATGACGTGAAACTCGGCCAGGTCGTGACGGTCGAGGGCTTCGAGGCGGGCCAGCAGGTCCATATCACCGGGACCAGCAAGGGCAAAGGTTTCCAGGGTGTCATGAAGCGGCACAACTTCCGTGGCGGCCCTGGCGGCCACGGCTCGCACGCGCACCGCGAACCCGGTTCCGTGGGACAGGCCTCCACGCCGTCCCGCGTGTTCAAGGGTGTTCGGCTTCCGGGCCAGATGGGTGGCGACACCGTCACGGTCCGCAACGTCGAGGTCGTGCGCGTCGACGCCGAGCAGAACCTCATGCTCGTCAAGGGCGCGGTGCCCGGTGGCAAGGACAGCCTGCTGACGATCCGCCTCGCATAAGCGGCGCGTCGGTTCGCACTAAGGAGCAGATGAGATGGCAACTGTGGAAGTGAAAGACAGCACGGGCAAGAAGGTGGGGCAGGCCGACGTGGCGGATGCCGTGTTCGCGATCGAGCCCAACCCCTTCGCCGTGCATCAGGTCGTCCGTAGCCAGATGGCTGCGCGGCGTCAGGGCACGCACAGCGTGAAGGGCCGGAGCGACGTCTCCGGCGGTGGCGCGAAGCCGTGGCGCCAGAAGGGTACCGGACGCGCCCGCCAGGGCTCCATCCGGGCCGGACAGTGGAAGGGCGGCGGTGTCATCTTCGGCCCCACCCCCAGAAGCTACGCGTTCAAGGTGCCGAACAAGGTCGTCAAGCTCGCCATGCGCAGCGTGCTCTCTGCGAAGCGTGCTGATGGCGATCTGTTCGTCATCGACTCCTTCGGTCTCGAGGAGCCGTCTACCAGGCAGGCCGCCGCCGTGCTTTCGGCGCTCGGCATCGACCGGAAGGTCACCGTCGTGGTGGACAACGACGACATCAACGCGCTGCTCTCGCTGCGAAACATCGAGCGGGCGCGCGTGATCACCGCCGCCGAGGCGAACACGTACGATCTTGTGGACAACACATGCCTGCTGTTCACCAAGCCGGCGCTCGAGTGGCTCGAGGGGGTGCTGAGCTGATGCAGGCGCATGACATCATCATCCGGCCGATCGTGTCGGAGAAGAGCTACGACCTGATGGAGCAGAACCGCTACACGTTCGAGGTCCACAAGACCGCGAAGAAGGAGCAGATCGCGGCCGCGATCTCCGAGATCTTCGGCGTGACGGTCACCAAAGTGAATACCATGAACGTTGCTGGTAAACCGCGCAGACTCCGGTACAATAAGGGGCTGTCGCGCTCGTGGAAGAAAGCGATAGTCACCCTCAAAGAGGGCGATACGATCGATATGTTCGCCGGTAGGTGATCCCAACGTGCTCCCGTTGACGCGGGAGTGCGACGGGGAATGGAGCCACCCGGCACCGTGGTAGAAGGAACGTCCGGCGTCGGGCCGCTCGGAGCGTGAGTAGCTCCGAGTCCCAAGCGGCCCGGCAATCGGAGTGAAGGAGAGATGATGGGACTTAAGAAGTACAAGCCGACCTCACCGGGTCGTCGATTCCAGACGGTCGCCGATTTCTCGGAGATCACATCGACGACGCCGGAGAAGTCGCTGCTCGAGCCGCTGCCCCAGAAGGGCGGCCGCAACAACAACGGGCGGATCACCACCCGGCATCAGGGTGGTGGCCACAAGCGCCAGTACCGGAAGATCGACTTCAAGCGAAACAAAGACGGGATCCCGGCGAAGGTCGCGACGATCGAGTACGACCCCAACCGGTCCGCTCGCATCGCGCTCCTGCACTATGCGGACGGCGAGAAGCGTTACATCATCGCCCCCGAGAAGCTGCGGGTCGGTGACGCGATCATGTCCGGCCCCGGCGCCGACATCAAGCCTGGTAACGCGCTGCCGCTGGAGAACATCCCCACCGGTACCGTGGTGCACGCGATCGAGCTGCAGCCGGGCAAGGGCGCGGCTATAGCGCGTTCGGCAGGCGCTTCCGCGCAGCTGATCGGCAAGGAGGGCCCCAACGCCATCCTGCGCATGCCGTCCTCCGAGATGCGCATGGTGCCGCTCACCTGCCGTGCGACCGTTGGCGAGGTCGGCAACAGCGAGCATGCCAACATCTCCATCGGAAAGGCCGGCCGCAATCGTCACCTTGGCAAGCGGCCGACCGTTCGTGGTACCGCGATGAACCCGGTCGACCACCCGCATGGCGGTGGCGAAGGCAAGAACAAGACCGCGGGTCGTCACCCGGTCACGCCGTGGGGTGTTCCTACCAAGGGCCACCGCACACGTGCGAAGCACAAGGCGTCCGACCGCATGATCATCCGCCGCCGCAAGAAGTAGCGGGAGAGGAAGTTATCGATGAGCAGAAGCCTTAAGAAGGGACCCTACGTCGAGCCGCGTCTCCTGAAGCGTATCCAGGACATGAACGAGGCCGGCGAGAAGAAGGTCATCAAGACCTGGTCACGTGCGTCGACCATCTTCCCGGAGATGGTGGGTCACACGGTTGCGGTGCACGACGGACGCAAGCACGTTCCCGTGTACGTGACCGAGTCCATGGTCGGCCACAAGTTCGGGGAGTTCTCCCCGACGCGGACGTTCCGCGGACATGCGGACGATCGCAAGAAGGGCAAGCGCTAGGACGCAGTCGCGTATCACTGACGCCGGGACGCCGCAGGGGCGCTCCGGATGACGGTCGGAGGTTTTCTCGAAATGGAAGCAAGAGCTACGGCGAAGTACGTGAGGGTGAGCCCGCGCAAGGCGCGCGAGGTCGTGGATCTCGTCCGCGGCAAGTCGGTGCCCGACGCCGAGGCGATCCTGAAGTTCACCCCGCGCGCTGCCGCAGAGGTGGTAGGCAAGGTGGTACACAGCGCCGCCGCCAACGCTGAGAAGCAGCACAGGATCAAGCCGGAGACGTTGTTCGTCTCCGAGGCCTTCGTCAACGAAGGGCCGACGATCAAGCGCATCCGCCCGCGCGCCATGGGCCGTGCGTTCCGTATCAACAAGCGCACGAGCCACATCACCGTGGTCGTGAAGCAGCGAGAGGAGGCGTAAAGGCATGGGCCAGAAAGTCTATCCCATCGGGTTCCGTCTCGGCATCACCGAGGAGTGGAGGAGCCGCTGGTATCAGGACAAGGGCTACAGCCAGACCCTGGCCGAGGACCTCGCGCTCAGGAAGTATCTGAAGGCGAAGCTCCGCCGCGCTGCCGTCTCGCGGATCGATATCGAGCGCAAGGGCGACAAGGTGTTCCTCGAGATCTGGACCGCGCGCCCGGGCATCGTCATCGGCAAGAAGGGCGCCGAGGTCGACGCGCTCCGCAAGGAACTGGAGCAGTTGGCTGGGCACCCCGTGGCCGTGAACATCGTGGAGGTGAAGCGTCCCGAGCTGGACGCGACCCTCGTTGCGCAGAGCGTTGCCGAGCAGCTCGTGGCTCGCGTCTCGTTCCGGCGCGCGATGAAGAAGGCAGTGACGAGCGCGATGAAGGGCGGTGCGCTGGGCGTCCGTATCCAGTGCTCCGGCCGTCTGGGCGGCGCAGAGATGGGTCGCCGTGAGTGGTATCGCGAAGGTCGGGTACCGCTCCATACGCTCCGTGCCAAGATCGACTATGGCACCACCGACGCTGTCACCACGTTCGGCGTCATCGGCGTGAAGGTCTGGATCTACCGCGGCGACAAGCTGCCCGGCCAGACGATGACCGCTGCCGAAGAGGCCGCTCTCGTGGAGCGTCCGCGCCCCGACCGTTCGCGCGGTCGTCGCGGCGCCGGTAACGGAAGGAGGGGCTAGATGCTGCTTCCTAAGCGTGTCAAGCACCGCAAGGTGATGCGCGGCTCCCGTAAGGGTATCGCCAAGGGCGGTACCGAGATCGCATTCGGCGAATACGGGCTGAAGGCTCTCGAGGCCGCATGGATCACCAACCGGCAGATCGAGGCGGCGCGTATCGCGATGACCCGCCACATGAAGCGTGGCGGCAAGGTGTGGATCAACATCTTCCCGGACAAGCCCGTGACCCAGAAGCCGGCAGAGACCCGGATGGGATCCGGCAAGGGCAACCCCGAGAAGTGGGTGGCGGTCGTGAAGCCCGGCCGCGTGATGTTCGAGGTGGCCGGCGTGAGCGAAGAGGTCGCCAAGGAAGCCATGCGCCTCGCGGCGCAGAAGCTGCCGATCAAGTGCAAGTTCGTGACCCGTGCTGACAGTGGCGGTGAATCATAAGTGAAGAAGACAGACATCAAGGGTCTTGCCGAGAGCGAGATCGCAGAGAAGCTGAAGGAGAGCAGGACGGAGTTGTTCAACCTCCGGTTCCAGCTCGCTACCGGTCAGCTCGACAATCCGCACCGCATCACGATGGTGAAGAGGGACATCGCGCGCCTGCACACAGAGTTGCGCAGCCGTGAGATCGCGGCGTCCAAGTCCCAGGCGCAGTAGGAGGACGGTAGATGAGTACTGAGCGTAACAGCCGCAAGGAGCGCCAGGGTGTCGTGGTCTCGACCGCAGGAGAGAAGACCTGCGTAGTCCAGGTCCAGGACCGCAAGCGTCATCCGCTGTACGGCAAGATGATCACGCGTTCGGCCAAGTTCCACGCCCACGATGAGAACAACGAGTGCGGTGTTGGCGACGTCGTGCGCATCATGGAGACCAGGCCCATCTCGAAGATGAAGAGATGGCGTCTGGTGGAGATCGTAGAGAAGGCCAAGTAGAGCCTGACCGGCAACACGTGGAACGACGGTCCTCTCGGGTACGGATGAACGCCCGACGACCGGCGAGTGACGGAGGAAGAGCATGATCCAGGCGGAGACCCGGCTGAAGGTAGCCGACAACTCCGGAGCGCGACGGGTGGCCTGCATCAAGGTCCTCGGCGGCTCCAAGAGGCGCTATGCCCATGTCGGCGACACCATCGTGTGCGCCGTGAAGGAGGCCACCCCGAACGGGGCGGTCAAGAAGGGCGATGTCGTGAAGGCGGTCGTCGTCCGTACGAAGAAGGAGATGCGCCGGCCTGACGGCAGCTACATCAAGTTCGATGAGAATGCTGCCGTGATCATCGACGCCCAGGGCAACCCGCGAGGCACGCGCATCTTCGGTCCTGTGGCGCGTGAGTTGCGCGACCGCAAGTACATGAAGATCGTGTCGCTCGCCCCGGAAGTCCTGTAGGGAGGGCCTGAAGAGATATGGCGAATTCAATGACGATCCGCAAGGGCGATCGCGTGCGCGTCATCGCCGGCAAGGACAAGGGCAAAGAGGGCAAGGTCCTCCGCTCGGTGCCGGAGAAGCAGCGCGTCGTCGTGGAGAACGTCCACATGATCAAGAAGCACACCCGCCCGAGCCAGAAGAACCAACAGGGCGGCATCATCGAGATGGAGGGGACGATCCACGTCTCCAACGTGATGCTCGTGTGCCCCAACTGCAGTCAGCCCACCCGGGTAAGCCGGCGCCGCGAGGATGGCGTCCGCACCCGCGTGTGCAAGTCGTGCGGTAAGGACATCGACAAGTAGAGCCAACGTCGCGATGCGACGCGGGCCAGAAGTCCCGCCGGGTCGGAAATCCGTCGGGCGAGAGAACACATCGGAGGTATGACGAGTGGCACCCAGACTGAAGGAGAAGTACCGCACGGAGGTCGTGCCGGCGCTCATGGAGCAGTTCGAGTACGGCAACGTGCATCAGGTCCCGCGTCTGGAGAAGATCGTCGTCAACATGGGCGTCGGTGCGGCGACCCAGGACGCGAAGCTTCTCGAGAATGCGATCAACGACCTGACGATCATCACTGGCCAGAAGCCAGCCATCACGCGTGCCAAGAAGTCCATAGCGAGCTTCAAGCTCCGCCAGGGCATGCCCATCGGCTGCAAGGTCACGCTTCGCGGTGATCGCATGTGGGAGTTCTTCGACCGCCTGCTTTCGACGGCGCTGCCGCGCATCCGCGACTTCCGCGGTGTGAGCGGAAAGGCGTTCGACGGTCGCGGCAACTACTCGCTCGGTGTCAACGAGCAGTTGATCTTCCCGGAGATCGACTACGACAAAGTGGACAAGATCCGTGGCATGGACATCACCTTTGTCACGAGTGCGGATACAGATGAAGAGTGTCGAGCGCTGTTCGATCAGTTCGGATTCCCGTTCAAGCGGTAGAGAAGACGCGGGTCGCCCGGGGGTCCGGGTCACCCACTTCGAGGAGGTTCGTCAAGTGGCAAAGAAGTCGATGATCGCCAAGGCAAAGCGTGCGCCGAAGTTCGCCGTGCGTACCGTGAACCGCTGCAACCGTTGCGGCAGGCCGCGCGCGTACTACAGGCAGTTCGGCCTCTGCCGCGTGTGTCTGCGCGAGCTGGCGAGCCGCGGTGAGCTGCCCGGTGTCCGTAAGGCCAGCTGGTAGGCCGTATCCAGACCCGGGCAACGGGTCCACAAGGCGCACCGGTCAAGGGCCGATGCGAACCGGTGGACACGGGCAGTCCCGAATCATAGGAGGTAGTCGAGAACATGAGCATGACCGATCCCATCGCTGACATGCTGACGCGTGTCAGGAACGCGAACAATGCGTTCCAGGCTTCTACGACGATGCCGTCGTCGAACAAGCTCGTCGCGATCGCCAAGATCATGAAGAGTGAGGGCTACATCGAGGACTACGAGGTAGTCCCCGGTGAGCCGCAGGCCACGCTGAGTATCACGCTCAAGTACGGGCCGAAGAAGCAGCGGACCATCACCGGCCTGCGTCGCATCAGCAAGCCCGGTCTTCGTGTGTACGCCAAGAAGGACGAGCTTCCCCGCGTGCTCGGTGGTCTCGGCATAGCCGTGATCTCCACTTCGCAGGGTGTCATGACCGAGAAGCAGGCCCGTGCCGCCGGTGTCGGCGGCGAGGTGCTTGCCTACATCTGGTAGTCGGACCGGAGCGAAAGGAGCCGAGCCGTGTCACGTATCGGCAAGCAGCCTATCCCGGTCCCGGCCGGGGTGGAAGTCACCATCGAGGGAACGGATGTCACCGTCAAGGGGCCGAAGGGCGTCCTGTCGCAGTCGTTCGACCCGGATATGCAGATCACGCTTGAGGACGGTGCTGTCCTCGTTCGCCGTCCCACCGACGGGCGTCGGCACCGCAGTCTTCATGGACTGACCCGTACGCTGATCTCCAACATGGTCGTCGGCGTCTCGGAGGGTTTCCGGAAGGACATGGAGATCGTGGGCGTCGGTTACCGCGCCGTGCTGAAGGGATCGGACCTCGATCTGTCACTCGGCCTGAGCCATCCCATGGTCGTACCGGCGCCGGAGGGCATCACGTTCGAGGTGCCTGCGCCCACCAAGATCTCGGTCATCGGCATCGATAAGCAGCGTGTCGGTCAGGTGGCGGCCGAGATCCGTGCGATCCGCCCGCCGGAGCCCTACAAGGGCAAGGGTATCCGTTACGCGGGCGAATACGTCCGCCGTAAGGTCGGCAAGGCCGCCAAGTAGTAACCGACCGCGTCTGTCGCCGGGCGCGAGGAGAAGGAGTCAAGACGGGTCATGGATAAGTCGAAAGCGAAGACAGCGGCACTCACCCGCCGTCAGCGCCGGGTACGCGGGAAGGTCGCCGGTACGGCCGAACGACCCCGCCTGCGTGTCAGCCGCAGCAACCAGCACATCTATGCGCAGCTCATCGATGATGTCGCCGGGGCCACGCTGGTCTCAGCGTCTTCGATCGACCCCGAGCTGAGAACGGCGCTCTCATCGGGCGCAAACGCCGACGCCGCGAAGGCGGTAGGCGGCGCACTTGGGCGCCGGGCTCTCGAGGCCGGCATCACCGAGGTCGTGTTCGACCGCGGCGGACGTCTCTATCACGGGCGGGTGGCCGCTCTCGCAGAGGGTGCCCGCGACGCCGGCCTGAAGTTCTAAGACAGGAGGATCTGTAATGGCGTATGACACCAACGCTCCGGTCTCCGAGATCCAGGAGCGCGTCGTCTACATCAATCGAGTGGCGAAGGTCGTCAAGGGCGGTCGTCGTTTCTCGCTGACCGCTCTCGTGGTCGTGGGAGACGGTAACGGCCGTGTCGGCGTGGGCATGGGCAAGGCCGCCGAGGTCCCCGTCGCCATCAAGAAGGGCATCGAGGACGCCAAGAAGAACATGTTCACGTTCCCGATGTCGGGCACGACCATCCCGCACACCGTCACCGGCGAGTATGGTGCCGGCAAGGTGCTCCTGAAGCCCGCTGCACCGGGTACCGGCGTCATCGCCGGCGGTCCGGTGCGTGCCCTGCTGGAGCTGGGCGGGGTCCAGGACGTGCTTTCCAAGTCCCTCGGCACCAGCAACGCCCTGAACATCGTGAAGGCGGCGGCGGCGGGTCTGCAGGAACTGAAGAGCCCGGCCGAGGTCGCGCGCAGCCGCGGCAAGACGGTCGCGGAGATCTACGGCAAAGAGGGGTAGTCAGATATGGCATCCGAGAAGACACTCAGGATCACTCAGGTGAGAAGCGCGATCGGGCTGCCCAAGGACCAGAAGGCCACGGTCCGGGCGCTCGGTCTCAAGCGCATGCACGATACCGTGGAGCAGGCCGACACGCCTGTCATCCGCGGCATGATCTTCAAGGTCAAGCACCTCGTCGAGGTCGAAGAGGCCTAGACGGGCACACGTCCACCGCACAGTCAGCCGGCGGCGAGCGGCCGGCATCCCCGCGGCGGTGCGCCCGGGGCGGAGCGATAAGGAGACACCATGCAGTTGCACGATCTGAGTCCGGCGCCGGGCTCGCGTAAGGACCGCAAGCGCGTAGGTCGCGGGAACGCCAGCGGGCATGGCACCACCGCTGGCCGCGGCGACAAAGGTCAGAACTCGCGGGCCGGTGGCGGCAAGGGCCCCGGCTTCGAGGGTGGACAGAACCCGCTTCACATGCGGATGCCGAAGCTCGGTGGGTTCAAGAACCGCAGCCGCGTGGAATACGCGGTCGTGAATGTCGGACGGCTCGAGGACCTCTATGCCGCGGGTGACACCGTGAGCGTGGACAGCCTGTTCGAGAAGGGCGTCATCAAGAGCAAGACCACTCCGGTCAAGGTGCTCGGCGACGGCGAGCTCACGAAGGCTCTTACCGTGAAGACCGACAGGGTCTCCGCCCCGGCCCGCACCAAGATCGAGGCGGCTGGAGGGACGGTCGATCTCTCGTGATCGATGCCATTCGCAACGCTCTTCGCATCCCGGATCTTCGCAGGAAGATCATCTTCACGCTGAGCATCATCGCGTTGTACCGGGTGGGTGCGCACATTCCCGTCCCCGGTGTCGATCCGGCATCGATGAAGGACCTGGTCAGCGGCGCGGGTAGTGCGCTCGGCCTGCTGAACCTCTTCGCTGGCGGCGCGCTGGAGAACTTCGCGATCTTCGCACTCGGGATCATGCCGTACATCACGGCAACGATCATCATGCAGTTGCTGCAGGCGGTCATCCCGACGTTCGAACGGTGGTCCAAGGAAGGGGAGGCCGGTCAGCGCAAGATAACGCAGACCGCGCGCTACATGACCCTGGGTATCGCGCTCATGGAGTCCCTGGGCCTCCTGACGGTCTTCCAGGCGCCTGCCACGAGCGGCGGCCTTGGAGTGCAGTTCAATCTGCTCACCGAGATCGTGATCGTCATCAGCCTCATCTCCGGGACCGCCGCCATCATGTGGATGGGCGAGCTGATCACCCAGCGAGGGATCGGCAACGGCATGTCGCTGTTGATATTCGCGAGCATCGTGTCGCGCTTCCCGCAGACGATCGTCTCTTCGTTCCGGGTGAACCCCTGGTTCATGTTGCTCGTGCTCGCCATCTCCTTGCTCGTGGTCGCGGCAGTGGTGTTCATGGAGGGCGGTCAGCGCCGTATCCCGGTCCAGTACGCCAAGCGTGTCGTGGGTCGCCGTGTGTATGGCGGCATGGGGACGTACATCCCGCTGAAGGTCAACGGGGCCAACGTCATCCCGATCATCTTCGCATCGTCGGTGCTGCTGTTCCCCTCGACGATCGCCCGGTTCTTCACCAGCGTCGAGTGGCTGCAGCAGGTAGCCGCCTGGCTTTCGGGTGGTTGGGCGTACATCCTGTTGTTCGCCGTGATGATCGTCTTCTTCTCGTACTTCTACACGGCCCTCGTGTTCAACCCGATCGAGACGGCGGACAATCTACGCAAGAACGGCGGGTTCATCCCGGGTGTCCGTCCGGGTAACCCCACCGCGCAGTACATCACCAACGTGCTGAACCGAATCACGCTGCCGGGCGCGGTGTTCCTGGCGGCCATAGCTGTCGTGCCGCAGATCATCTTCCAGCAGACAGGCGACCAGCTGGTCCAGGCATTCGGCGGCACATCGATCCTGATCATGGTCGGCGTCGCGCTCGAGACGATGCGGCAGCTGGAGAGTCAGTTGCAGATGCGTCACTACGACGGCTTCTTCAAGTGAGGTCCGGGCGCTAGCGCTCGATGTCGGTTGATCGCGAGCGCCCCGGTGCACGCCCGGTTCGGGCGGCATCGGGGCACTGGCGATGGATGGGAGGGGAATCATGAACGTCATGCTGCTCGGTGCCGCCGGCGCGGGGAAGGGGACACAGGCCACGAGGATCGTGGACGATTACGGCCTGGTGCATCTGTCCACCGGCGACATCCTGCGGAAAGCCGTTGCCGACGGCACCCCTCTCGGCATGGAGGCTAAGCGGTACATGGATTCCGGCGCCCTCGTACCCGACGAGGTCGTGATCGGCCTGGTCAAGGAGCGCATCAGTCAGCCTGACGCCCGCGAGAAGGGCGTGCTGTTCGACGGCTTCCCGCGTACCATTCCTCAGGCCGAAGCCCTGGGGACGGCACTCGCCGATATCGGCGTGGCGCTCGACGTCGTAGTGAGCATAGAGGTGGACCCCGAGGCGATCGTCACCCGCATCACGTCGCGGCGGCAGTGCCGTGGATGCGGCAAGATCTTCAACGTCGCCACCGACGGCGAACTCGAAGCCTGCACGGAATGCGGCGGTGAGGTCTATCAGCGTGACGACGACACGGAGCAGACCGTGAGGGCGCGGCTCGAGGCGTACGAGGAGCAGACAAGCAAGCTGATCCCCTACTACAGCGAGCACGGCACCCTGCACACGGTCGATGGGAACCAGTCACCGGATGCGGTCTACGCCGGTATCCGCGACATCCTGAACGGTGTCGGCTGAGCTGTGATCATCACGAAATCCCCCTCGGAGATCGCCGTCATGCGTGAAGCGGGCCGGATCACGTCTCGGGCGCTCGATGCGGTGGCAGCCGCCGTACGCCCTGGCGTGACGACCGCCGAGCTGGACGCTGTTGCCGAGGAGACGATCCTGGCTGCGGGAGCGCTGCCGGCCTTCAAGGGGTACCATGGCTTTCCCGCTACGTTGTGCACCTCGGTGGACGAGCAGGTGGTGCACGGTATTCCCGGCAAGCGCGTACTCCGCGAGGGCGAGATCGTCTCCGTCGACTGCGGGGCGATCGTCGACGGATACTACGGCGATTCGGCCCGCACCTTCCCGGTCGGGGCGGTGTCCTCGGAGGTAGTCCGCCTGATGGATGTCACACGGGCATCGCTCGAGGCGGGCATAGCGAGATGCGTGCCCGGGATGCGCCTGTATGATGTGTCCGCGGCGGTTCAATCCGTGGCGGAGGCGGCAGGCTTCTCGGTGGTCCGTGAGTACGTGGGCCACGGTATCGGTCGCGCCATGCATGAGGACCCCCAGGTGCCGAACTACGGCAAGGCGGGGACGGGTCCTACGCTGAAGGCAGGCATGGTTATTGCGATAGAGCCGATGATCAACGCCGGTGCCGCGGATGTGCGATCCCTCGATGACGGGTGGACAGTGGTGACCGCCGACGGCGCGGTGTCGGCCCACTTCGAGCACACCGTGGCGATCACCGATGACGGTCCGCTCATCCTCACGGTGTCGGAGTGAGAACGACCCGGCGCTGGACGTGAGCATCCGTCTTGGATATACTGCGGTTTTGCGACTTCACGCCTCTTGAAGGGAACCATGCACTTGGCAAAGCGCGATGACGCTATAGAGATGGAGGGTACCGTTCTTGAGGCCCTGCCCAACGCGATGTTCAGGGTAGAGCTCGACAACGGTCACAAGATGCTGGCCCACATCTCCGGCAAGATGCGGATGCACTACATCCGTATCCTCCCGGGTGACAAGGTCGTCGTCGAGTTGTCTCCGTACGACCTCACCCGTGGTCGGATCACGTATCGCTTCAAGTAGGACGTTCGTCATCGGGGGTCATGGAGACACCCGGCACCGTGTTAGCGTTTCAAGAAAGAACACGCCTGCGGCTGGGCGATGAGATAGATCGAAGTACGACAACAACGGAAAAGGGAACCAGAGCATGAAAGTCAGACCTTCCGTTAAGAAGATGTGCGAGAAATGCAAGGTCATCCGTCGCCATGGACGGGTACTCGTGATATGCGAGAACCCGCGCCACAAGCAGCGGCAGGGCTAGGAGGGAGCGGGCTTTGGCACGCATTTCGGGCGTCGACCTACCGCGCGAGAAGCGCGTGGAGATCGGCCTGACCTACATCTATGGCATCGGGCTCACCACAGCGCAGCAGATCCTGCGTGAGACCGGCATCAACCCGGACACGCGCGTACGCAACCTCACAGAAGAAGAGGTCGTTCGTTTGCGCGAGTTCATCGACCGGAACCTGAAGGTCGAAGGCGATCTGCGACGTGAGACGAGTCAGAATATCAAGCGGCTGATGGAGATCGGTTGCTACCGGGGCCTTCGTCACCGCCGTGGCCTGCCGGTGCGGGGACAGCGGACGCACACCAACGCGCGCACCCGCAAGGGTCCCCGTCGCCAGATCGGCGCGAAGAAGAAGGGCAAGTAGCATATGGCTGCTAAGAAGAAGAACGCCAAAACCAGGGTCCGCCGCAGCGAGCGAAAGAACATCGCCGTCGGGCAGGCCTACATCAAGAGCACGTTCAACAACACGATCATCAGCATCACCGACCCGCAGGGCAACGTGATCGCCTGGAAGTCGGCCGGTCAGGTCGGGTTCAAGGGTTCGCGTAAGTCCACGCCGTTCGCCGCCCAGCTCGCTGCCGAGCAGTGTGCGAAGCTGGCGCAGGAGCATGGCGTGCGCAAGGTGTCTGTGTTCGTGAAGGGTCCCGGCTCCGGCCGTGAGACCGCGATCCGCTCGCTGCAGGCCGCAGGCCTGGAAGTCGCGAGCATCCAGGATCGTACCCCTGTCCCGCACAACGGCTGCCGGCCGCGCAAGCGCCGCCGCGTGTAGTTTCTGGGAGGATCGACCTCTATGGCACGTTACACAGGGGCGGACTGCAGGCAGTGCCGCCGTGAAGGTGAGAAGCTCTTTCTGAAGGGCGACCGGTGCTACACGGACAAGTGTGGCATGGAGAAGCGCCCGTACCCTCCGGGTCAGGCGGGGAAGAAGCGCCCGCGCGACTCGGAGTATCGCGTTCAGCTTCGTGAGAAGCAGAAGGCGAAGCGTATCTACGGGGTCCTGGAGAAGCAGTTCCGGACCTACTATCAGATCGCGACGCGCCAGCCCGGCATCACCGGTGAGAACCTGCTCCGGCTGCTGGAAAGCCGTCTCGACAACGCTGTCTACCGTCTCGGTTTCGCCGCGTCACGCGACGAGGCCCGTCAGATGGTGCGTCACGGTCACTTCACCGTGGACGGCCACCGGGTGGACATCCCATCGTTCCGCGTGCGCCCCGGAGCTGTGATCGCCGTCGGCGAGAAGTCGAAGGACATGACGGCGATCAAGGCCGCGCTCATCTCGTCCTCGAAGATAGAGGTGCCGGGATGGCTCGAGGTGGATGTCGAGAAGCTGCAGGGCCGCGTGCTCTCGCTTCCGGCCCGCGAGCAGATCGAAGCACCGATCCGCGAGCAGCTCATCGTCGAGCTGTACTCGAAGTAACCACGCCTTGCCAGCCAAGGAGGCTTAGAGCATGACCGAGTTCATGAGGCCGAAAGTGACCGTTGACGAGATCGATGCGCGCACCGCTCGCTATGTGGTGGAGCCGCTCGAGCGTGGCTACGGATACACCCTCGGCAACTCGATGCGTAGAGTGTTGCTGTCGTCGCTCCAGGGCGCGGCCGCGACCTCGATCAGGATCGAAGGAGTGCAGCACGAGTTCGCGACGGTGGAGGGTGTCCGCGAGGATGTCACCGACATCGTTCTGAACGTGAAGGGTCTCGTTTTCAGCGATACGGGGATCGGCGAAGGTGAAGCGGTGGCGACCCTCGTCGCTGCCGGCCCCGCCACTGTGACCGGCGCCGACCTCAAGGTCCCCGCCGAGTTCTCGCTCGTCAACCCCCAGCATGTGATCGCGACCCTCGAGAAGGGCGCCAAGCTCGAGATGAGCATCCGTATCGGCGTGGGGCGTGGCTACGTCTCCGCGGACCGTAACAAGCGGATCGATGACCCCATCGGCGTGATCACCGTGGACTCGGTGTTCAGCCCGGTCATCCGGTGCACTTACGTCGTGGAGAACACCCGCGTGGGTCAGCGCACCGACTACGACAAGCTCGTGCTCGAGCTTGAGACGAACGGCGCCATGACTCCCGCCGATGCGGTGGCCCGTGCCGCGCGCGTCATCGATGAGCACATGATGCTGTTCCTCGAGCAGGCCGAGGGTGAGCTGCCGCAGGACGGCATCTTCGAGTCGATCCCCGACGAGAAGGACAGAGTGCTCGATACGCCGATCGAGGAGTTGGACCTCACCGTCCGCTCCTACAACTGCCTGAAGCGTCAGGGTGTGAACACCATCGGCCAGCTCACGGAGTGCAGCGAGGCCGACCTGCTCAACATCCGGAACTTCGGCGCCAAGTCGATCGAGGAAGTCAAGGACAAGCTCCAGACCATGGGTCTGGGTCTCGCAGGGTAGGAGAGCGTACGAGATGAGACATGCGAAGAAGGGGCGCACGCTCGGTACCGACGCAAGCCACACCAAGGCCATGCTTCGGAGCCTCGCCGCCGCCCTGCTCGTGAACGAGCGCATCAAGACGACCGAAGCGCGCGCCAAGGAGGTGCGGACGCTCGTGGACCGCATCATCACCTGGGGCAAGCGCGGGGATGTACATGCGCGACGTCTGGCGCTCGCCGAGCTCGGCGACCAGGCGCTCGTGAAGAAGGTCTTCGAGGATATCGCGCCGCGGTACGAGGAGCGGGAGGGTGGCTACACGCGCATCCTCAAGCTTGGTCCGCGCAAGGGCGATGCTGCCCCGATGGTCATCCTGGAGCTCGTGGACTAGTATCGGGCCGCGAGGTCATGACGAGCGACAAGGGCCCCGCATCGCGGGGCCCTTCGCGGTTCGGAGAGGAAGCCGGTGATCGTATTCGAGCATGTGGGGTTCACCTACCCCGGCGCTGTCGCGCCGGCGCTCGACGACGTCTCTGTCTCCGTATCACCGGGTCAGGTCGTGGCGCTGCTGGGGCCGAACGGCTCGGGCAAGTCCACACTGGCGCGGCTCGGCAACGGCCTCCTGGTCCCTTCGGCGGGTGTCGTGCGAGTCGATGGGACAGACACCGCCGATGAGGAGACCGTCTGGGACGTCCGCTCCCGGGTAGGGTTCATCCAACAGAACCCCGAGAACCAGATCGTAGGGACGCTCGCCGAGGAGGATGTCGCGTTCGGACCGGAGAACCTCGGCGTGCATCCAGATGAGCTGCGGGTGCGTGTCGATGACGCGCTTGCCGCAGTGGGCCTTTCGGGGTTCCAGCGTCGTGAGCCGCATCTCCTGTCCGAGGGCCAGAAGCAGCGGCTTGCTATCGCGGGCGCACTTGCCATGCGTCCGTCGTACCTGATCGCCGACGAGCCCACCGCGATGCTCGATCCGGTGGGGCGTCGCGACGTGCTCGCCGCGCTCGGGGATCTCAGGCGACGCGGAGTGGGCATCCTGCACGTGACGCATCACCTCGCCGACGTCGTGGATGCGGATGAGGTCGTGGTCCTCAGGAATGGGCGCATCGCGTACCAGGGAACGCCGAAGGCCCTGATGGCCGATCCGGGACATGCGCGGACGCTGGCGGTCGAGGTCCCGCCCGAGGCGGAGCTTGCGGATGCTCTGCGCAGGGGCGGCGTTCCGGTTCCCGACGGGGCATCGACGCCCGAGGCGATAGCGGAGAGCGTATGGCGCTCGTAGCCCGCGATGTGTCATACACGTATGCCGGAGGACGGTCTTTCGGCGTGGAGGCCCTGCGTTCGGTCGACCTGTCGCTCGAGCGCGGGAATCTGGTGGTGGTGACAGGCACCACGGGATCGGGTAAGTCCACGCTGCTCCGGTTACTCGCAGGGCTGCTCGCGCCGTCACAGGGCACCGTGGCTGTCGACGGCGTGGATCCGTCGGCGCGCGAAGCGCGAGGATCGGTGGCCATCGTCTTCCAGGATCCCGAGACCCAGTTCTTCGCCGAGACGCTGCACGCCGACGTCATGTTCGGCCCACGGAACCTCGGCCTGGATTCCGCCTCGGAAGAAGCGGACCGCGCACTGCGGACGGTCGGACTCGATCCCGATGTCTACGGTGGCAGGTCGCCCTTCACGTTGTCGGGAGGGGAGGCCCGGCGCGGCGCGATCGCCGGTGCTCTGGCCATGGCTGCGCCGTACCTGCTGCTCGATGAGCCGACATCGGGCCTGGACGCCGACGGCAGGCGCTCCATCCGCGAAGCTCTTGCCGCGGAACGCAGGAGAAGCGGCGTGCTGGTGGTGACGCACGATCCGATGGAGTTCCTGGACGAGGCCACGGCCGTCGTGGCGCTCGACTCGGGAGCCGTCGCATTCTCGGGCACCCCGCAGGAACTCTACGCTGACCCGGAGCCGTACACCGGTGCCGGGCTGGAGCTTCCGCCGGTCGTCCGTACGCAGTTGCTTGTCCGTGATGCCGGCATGCGTCTTGAGCACGTGGTGTGCGACCCGGCCCGGGCGGCCGAGTCGCTGCTCACGGCGCGGGGTGTGTCGTCATGAGGGTGCCGACGACCTTCGGGCAGTACGTCCCCGTCGACTCCCCGGTCCACTCCCTGGATCCACGCGCCAAGATGGGCGTCATCGTCGCCTTCACGCTGGGTCTGTTCCTGGTGGACGGTCTTGCGGGGATGAGCGTGTTCGCGGCGGCAGTGGGAGCCGTCTTGCTCGTCTCGCGTGTCCCTCCTCGAATCGCATTCAGGGGCCTCCGCGCGCTCGGCCTGATCCTGGTGTTCACGTTGCTGGCCCACGCCTTGCGGTGGGAGCCGGCCACCGTGAGCCTCGTGCGCATCGGGCCGGTGGGTGTGGATGCCGACGGGCTGCTAAGGGGCGTCTTCTTCGCGGTGCGTATCGTCCTGCTCGTGGTCGGCACGTCGCTGCTGACCCTCACCACGACCCCCGTTCAGCTGACCGACGCACTGGAGACGTTGATGCGTCCGTTGGGACGGGTGGGTTTCCCCGCCGGCGAGGTGGCGATGATGCTGACCATCGCGCTCCGCTTCATCCCCACCACCGCGCAAGAGGCCGAGAAGATCATCGTCGCTCAGACAGCGCGAGGAGCACGATTCGATGAAGGTGGACTCGTGGCGCGGGTCCGCGCCTACGTGCCGGTGCTCGTGCCGCTGTTCGTCAATCTGTTCCGCCGGGCGGAGGATCTCGCGGTGGCCATGGACGCTCGCTGCTATCGGGGCGGACGCGGCCGGACCCGGCTGCACGTCTCGGTCATGCGGGCACGCGACTGGGCGGTGCTACTGTTGTCGTGGGCCGGCTTCGTGACGGTCGGCATCCTGGTGTAGGGGGCGCTATGTCGGGGGTAGTGGCGATCACAGTCTCTTACGACGGCAGCGGCTTTGCGGGGTTCGCCCGCCAGCCGGGGCTGTCTACGGTGCAGGGTGAGATCGAGCGCGCGCTCGCGACGGTGTTGCGACGCGAGGTCGAGACCGTGGGGGCCGGCAGGACCGATGCGGGCGTGCATGCGCTCGGGCAGGTCATCAGCTTCGAGGCCGATGGAGCGGAGCCGGACGGTTCGTCGCTGCTTCGCTCACTGAACGCGCTCACGCCGCCCGGGATCGTGGTCACCGGTGTGCGCCGTGCGGCGGGGGGGTTCAGCGCCCGGCACTCGGCGGTGGCCCGCGAGTACCGGTACTTGCTTGTGCCCGGGCCTGTGCCGCCGCTGTTCCTGGACCGGTATGCATGGTGGGTGAGGCACACACTGGACCTGGGCGCGATGCGTGATGCCGCCGCCTGTCTCGTGGGTGAGCACGACTTCCGGTCGTTCTGCGTGACCGAGTCGGGGAGGGGCCGTCGCACGTGCCGGTATCTCGATCTCGTGCAGGTCGAGCCGGCGGTCATGCTCGGTGAGCACGTCGTTATGATCCGGGTCACCGGCAACGCGTTCCTGCACTCGATGGTCCGGGTGATAGTGGGAAGCCTGGTGGAGGTGGGCACGGGTCGACGGCCGGTGGCGTGGATGGCCGAGACGCTCGAGGCGCGGGATCGCAGGGTCGCAGGCCCTACCGCTCCGCCGCAGGGACTGACCCTCTGGCACGTCACCTATCCCGACGAGTGCTGGCTTTAGGCGCGAGGGTCCGCCCGGGCTTGCCGGCGCACGGGCGCCCGGCTGCATGCATCGGGTCGCTATACCCTTCTGACCTGGGGTGATGCACGTATCGTGCGCTGTGATCCGCCATAGATACGCCCGGACGCGTTGGTTGACACCCCACACCTGCGCGGATAAACTGCAAGGGTTCGTTTCGAGAGCCCCGTGAACTCGACAAACGACTACGTCCAGCACGTCTTGGAGGAACCAGTTGAAGACCTACTACGCAAAGCCCGGCGAGGTGGAGCGCGAGTGGCTGCTCGTCGATGCCACTGATATCCCCCTCGGCCGTCTGGCGAGCGAGGTCGCTTCCATTCTCAAGGGGAAGCGCAAGCCGCAGTACACCCCGAACGTCGATACCGGCGACTTCGTCGTCGTGGTCAACGCATCGAAGGTGAAGCTCACCGGCAACAAGCTCGCTGACAAGAAGAAGTACCGCCACTCCGGTTACCCGGGTGGCCTCAAGGAGACCCCAATCTCCGAGATGCTCGCGAAGAGGCCCGAGCGCGTCATCGAGGGCGCGGTCAAGGGCATGCTTCCCAAGAACACGCTGGGGAGGGCCATGGGCAAGAAGCTCAAGGTCTACGGCGGCCCGGACCATCCGCACCAGGCCCAGAACCCCCGTCAGATCACCCTGGAGGTCTAACGTATGGCTGAGAGCAAGGCAGTCTACTGGGGCACCGGCCGACGCAAGACGTCGGTCGCCCGTGTGCGGCTCATCCCCGGTTCAGGCCAGATGACGGTCAACGGCCGTGCGTTCGCCGACTACTTCGGCCGCGAGGTCATGAAGGGCTACGTCGAGCAGCCGTTCAAGGTCACTGAGACCATCGGTCACTTCGACGTGTTCGCGAACATCAAGGGCGGCGGTCTCTCGGGTCAGGCTGGCGCGATGCGTCACGCGATCTCCCGTGCGCTGCTCGAGGCCGGTGACGATTACCGCGCCGAACTCAAGCGTGCAGGCCTGCTGCGCCGCGATCCCCGTATGGTGGAGCGCAAGAAGTACGGCCTCAAGAAGGCCCGCAAGCGCCCGCAGTTCTCGAAGCGCTAGAGCTGCGATATCAGGAACGATGCGAAAGCCCCCCGACCGGATGGTCGGGGGGCTTTCCTTTGCGCGGCGGATCGATGACGTCTAGAGCACCGTGACGCTCTTGGCGAGGTTCCGGGGCTTGTCGACGTCACACCCGCGTGCCACCGCAAGGTGGTACGCGAAGAGCTGCAGCGGGACGCTGGCGATCAGCGGGTTCAGTTCGTCGCGCACCTTCGGGATGAAGATCACATCGTCGGCGATCCTGGCGATCTGTTCGTCGCCCTCGCTCGCAACGGCGATCACCGGGCCCTTGCGCGCCCGGATCATCTCGAGGTTGGCCATCGTCTTGTCGTACATGAAGTCCTGCGGGACCAGGAAGACCGTGGGGGTCTTCTCATCGATCAGGGCGATCGGACCGTGCTTCATCTCAGCAGCCGAGTAGCCTTCGGCGTGGATGTACGAGATCTCCTTCAGCTTGAGAGCGCCTTCAAGAGCGGTGGGGTAGCTGTAGCCCCGGCCGAGGAAGAAGAAATCGTCCGCCTCGGCATACTTGAGCGCGATCTCCCTGATCGCGTCGCTCTGGGCGAGCACCTGCTCGATCTGTGCAGGCAGCGCCTCGAGCCCCTTGAACGTCTTCGTGGCCTGGCCGGCGGAGAGCATGCGCATGCGCCCGAGGTGGATGGCGAGAAGCTCGAGACACACGAGCGTGGCGATGAAGGCCTTGGTGGAGGCGACACCGATCTCAGGTCCCGCATGCATGTAGATTCCGCCGTCGGCCTCACGTGCGATCGTGCTGCCCACGACGTTCACGATCGCGAGCGCCCTGTGTCCACGGCGTTTCGCCTCGCGCAACGCCATCAGCGTGTCGGCGGTCTCGCCCGACTGCGAGATGACGAGCACGAGCGTGTCACGCCGTACAGGCGCCATGCGATAGCAGAACTCGTGCGCGAACTCCACCTCCACGGGGATGTGCGCCAGGGCCTCGATGATGTACTCGCCGATGAGTGCGGCGTGCCAACTGGTGCCGCTCGCGGCGATGATGATCCGCTGCACCGAGCGCAGCTCGGCGGGCGTCATGTTCAGGCCGCCGAACCGGGCTGTGGCGCCCTCGCTGTCGATCCGGCCCCTGATCGCGTTTTCCACGGTGCGGGGCTGCTCGTGGATCTCCTTGAGCATGAAGTGCTCGAAGTCGCCACGCTGTGAGTCCTCGGCATCGAACTCGAGTTTGCTGATCTGAACGTCGGCGGTGTCGGTTCCGAGGTTGTGCACCTCGAACGATCCAGCCGTGACGGTGGCCACGTCGTAGTCGTTGAGGAACACCACCTGCTTGGTGTGGGCCACCACGGCGTTGGAGTCGCTCGTGAGGAAGTTCTCGTCTTCGCCGATACCGATTATCAGCGGGGAGCCACGACGGGCTCCCACGATCACACCGGGTATCTCGCTCGATATCACCGCGATGCCGTACGTGCCGATCACTTCGCGCAGCGCGGCCGAGACCGCTTCGTTGAGCAGGTCCGGCGTGGCGTCGCCGTCACGGAGACGCTCGTAGTGCACGCCGATCAGGTGCGCGAGAACCTCTGTGTCGGTTCCCGACTGGAACTCGTGGCCCGCATCGAGGAGTCGCTCCTTCAGGTGCTCGTAGTTCTCGATGACGCCGTTATGCACCACGGCGATACGGCCCGATGCGTCGAGATGGGGATGTGAGTTCTCATCCGAGGGCTCACCGTGGGTCGCCCATCTGGTGTGGGCGATACCCATGGTGCCGGGCGCGGGCTGGTCGGCGAGGGTGCGCGCGATGCCCTCGTCGATCTTGCCCTTCTTCTTGCGTACCGTGATGGCGTCGTCCTGAAGGACGGCGACACCCGCGCTGTCATACCCCCGGTACTCCAGCCGCCTCAAACCTTCGAGCAGTACCGGTGATGCTGGCTTCGGTCCTACGTAGCCGATGATTCCGCACATTCGATTACCTTTTCCGTTGTACGATCAGTCTGGTCGCGGGCGGTCGCCGCCTCGTGGGTGGCGACGGCGCGGACCGGTGCTTCAGCGGAGGTCGATGATCTCGTACCCCCTGGACTCGACCTCGTCGCGGCGGTCGAGCAGCTCCATGGCTGCCGTCTCGTCGAGAACGTACACGAGCGTGCCGCCGTCGGCAACGCAGCTCTGACTCCGGCTGATCGGGACATCGCAGGTGACATCGCCGAGGATCGATTCGGCCACCGGGGCGGTCTTGCGGCTCCCGTTCGCGACAAGAACGACCGTTCTGGCCTTGTACACGAGTTCGGCTCCCATGGATATCGCGTAGCGTGGACTCTCATCGACGGACGCGAAGTGACCGTCCGTCACCGCGTTCTCAACAGTGTTGTCATCCAGTCGGACCAGCAGCATGCTGTTGCCGTCGAAGGGGATGCCGCTCTCGTGGAACGCCACGTGCCCCCGGCCTCCAACGCCTACCACGTGAAGGTCGATCCCGCCGAAGCGCTCGATCTTCGCCTCATACGCATCGAGCACTTCCCGTCGGATCCACCCGAGGAAGCCGTCGGCGTCGGGCTTGATGACGATCGCCTTGCCCTTGTCGGTGCCCTGGAGCTCGTACTGCGACGGCTTGGCTTCGAGCGCGGTCACCAGCTCATCCTGGTCGATGAGCGTGCCCCATGGGACGTTCGTCTCGGTGAATGTGGGGTCGAGCAGACCGAAGAGCTCCCGGATCATGAAGTAGCTGTACGACTCGGGATGGAGCGCCCGCTGCTGGGCGTTCTCGCCGGGGAGTCCGACGTACTCGTCGAGATTGAAGCTCCTGACCCTGGGGGCATCTATCGTCCCCTCGTTGAACGCGCGCGCGAGCTCCTTGTACAGTCCGGTGGGCGAGTTGCCGGTGGCCAGGCCGAGCACATACTCGTCCTTGGCAGCCTGCTTCTCCTTGATATCGGCTATGACGACATCGGCCGCCACCCTGCTCATGTGGTCGAAATCGCGCGTGACGAAGATCTTGAAGGGCATGGCGGCTCCCTATCCGATGGAATCTCTGACGACGTCGGCCACCTGAGCGGCCAGCCTCTCGGTCACGTCGTCCGTGGGTCCTTCTACCATGACACGGCACATGTTCTGGGTTCCCGAGTACCTCACCAGGACGCGGCCCTCTTCGCCGAGTTCGGCCTCGGCGGTCTTGATTGCCTCCACGATCGCGGGAACGGTCTCGATCGGAGGCTTGCTCTTAACGTCGACGTTGATGAGCTTCTGCGGGAACACGTCCATCAGCTTGGCGAGCTCGGACAGAGGTCGTCCGGTCTTGACCATCGCGGCGAGCAGCTGCATGGCGGTGAGGATGCCGTCTCCTGTGGTGTGGTGTTCGAGGAAGATCATGTGCCCGGACTCTTCGCCTCCGATGATGGCGCCGAGTCGCTGCATGTCCTCGAGCACATACCGGTCGCCGACTTTCGCCGCGTGGTGTTTGAAGCCGTAGCGCTTGCAGGCGATCCGAAGCCCGAGGTTGCTCATGATGGTTGAGACGACGAGATCGTTCTTGAGGCGGCCTTCGTCCTTGAGCGCCTTGGCGCAGATCATGAGGATCTGGTCACCGGTGATCTCGTTTCCGAGCTCGTCGACCGCGATCAGCCTGTCGGCGTCGCCGTCGAACGCGAGTCCCACCGCCGCACCAGCCTCCACCACGGCTTCACGAAGGTCCTCTGTGTGCTGCGAGCCGCATCGATCGTTGATGTTCAGGCCGTTGGGCTCATCGTGGATCACGGTCACGTCCGCGCCGAGCTCGGTGAACGCGTCCGGCGCCACGCGATACGCGGCCCCGTTCGCCGTATCGAGCACGATCTTCATGCCCTCCATAGACAGCTCGCGCGGGAAGGTGTTCTTCAGGAAGACGATGTAGCGGCCGGTCGCGTCATCGAGGCGGTATGCGCGCCCCATGTCGTGCGGCGCCGGCACCATGGAGGGAAGGTCGCCCCCGAGCATGAGCTCTTCGATGGCGTCTTCCTGGGCGTCGGACAGCTTGAAGCCGCGACCCGAGAAGACCTTCAGCCCGTTGTCCTGGTACGGGTTGTGCGACGCGGAGATGACGATGCCCGCATCGGCGCGCATGCTCTCGGTGATGAAGGCGATGCCGGGGGTGGGCAGAACGCCCACGAGGTAGGGGACGCCTCCCATCGATGTCACGCCGGCCTCGAGCGCGCTCTCCAGCATGTAGCCGGACAGGCGGGTGTCCTTGCCGATGACCACCCGCGTGGTGTGGTGCTCCTCGCTCAACACCTTCGTGACCGCCTGGCCGAGCGAGAAGGCGGTCATGGCGTCGAGGGGGTACTTGTTGGCTTCCCCGCGGATGCCGTCGGTCCCGAACAGCTTACCCATCACAGGCTCCTCTTCTCAGGTGTCTCGTCTCATGCGGACGGAAGATCCATCGCCGGCAGGATGTCAGCAGCCTCTTGTGTGAGGCGTGCGACGATCTCCTCGAGCCACTGTACTCCTGCCGCTTTCGCTTCCGGGCTGAGGCCCTGCATCGTTTCCAGGTAGTTACCCGCCTTCCAGGATCCCTCGATGTGCCGCAGGAATGCCGATGCGTCGGCGATACCGCGCGCTTCCATAAAGTCCGTCGCGATGCGGTCCACTCCAGCCGCGAACTGCTCGGCAGCCTCGGTGGAGCGGGGTACCTTGGCCGCCATGGCCGACAGACGCTTGGTGCGCTCGGTCTTCGCGAGCGCGAGCATGTCGAGCGCGCCTTCATACACGAGGTCGCCCAGGGCCTGCCGCTCGAAGAACGGCGCACGCACTTCGCGGTACCAGTGCTCGAGCGCAACGAGGTTGGCCAGGTACGCCAGGTTGTTCGCCACCACTCGCGACAGGTTGCGGTACGAAAGGGGTTGATGCTGCCGCTCGTGGCTCTCGGGTGGCGATGCGAACACGAGGCGGTCGTCGCCGACGTCCGCCCGGAGGACGGACCCGGCCGCGACCACCGTTCCGTAGCCCACCCTGACGGGTCCTACTGCGCCGCCCTGTCCCCCGAGGAAGATGGGTGGCCGGTCGAGCATGACGCCGCGTGGGACGTCGCCGAAGAGAGATGCGGTCGTCTTGTCGCCGTCAGGCGTGTAGTTGAAGTGGACGTATGAGCTCCCGACCTCGCTGTGGTCCTTCCTGCTCGTGCCGCCGGCCATGAAGCAGTCGCAGAAGTTGATAAGGCTGCCGAGCGTGACGAACGGGAAGAGGATGGTCTGCTTCAGGCCTACACAGTGCGCGCCGTTCGCCTCCTCCTCGAGAAGACAGCCCTCGCGGACCTGGGCGCCAAGACCCATGTTGGCCTTCTCGAGGAACACCGACCGCTTGAAGTAGCCGCCCTTGAGGGCGACACGCGGGCCGAGCCTGCAGTCGTCGAGTGTGACCGGCCCCTCGGCCCCGAGCGTGCAGCCCTCCGATATCACCGTGCGTTCGCCGTAGATGCGGCATCCGGGGTAGATGGTGACGCCGTCGCCCGAGATCCGGGTGACATCGACCTCGTCACCCACATCGACGCTCAGGGGGGCGCGGACGTCGACCCCTTTCTCGATCAGCCGGACGACGTTCTCGTGAGCGCGTGGCTGCGGATCCATTGGGGCCTCCTTGGCGGGCCGCGTGTTCGATGTGCGCGAGTCCATCTTAGCCGTGTTCCCGGGGGTCCGGGCAAGACTCCCGCAGCACAACCCCACTGTCAAGGACGACCCGCGCTCCAGCGCTGCCACGGGGCGGAGCCTCTTCCGTGAGCAGGTCGCGACGTGTAAGGTTGTGCGGTCCACCCGTGACACAGGAAGCAGAAGACGCATGAGTGCAGAACACCGGGCGATCACAGGGCTCGGCGTGGACATAGTCGAGATCGCGCGTATGCGCGATGCGCTCGAAAGGCGCCCCCGCATGAAGGAGCGGCTCTTCTCGGATGAGGAGCGTGCCTACTGCGAGGGTCGCAACAAGCCGGAGATCCACTACGCCATGCGGTTCGCCGCGAAAGAGGCGGTTCTCAAGGCGCTGGGTACGGGTTTCTCGGGCATGCGCTTCCGGGACGTCGAGGTCGTGCGCGATGAGCGGGGACGACCGTCTCCGCATCTGAGCGGGCGCGCCGCCGAGGTGGCGGAGGCCGCGGGAGTCGTGGAGGTGCACCTCTCGCTGTCGTTCACCCATGAGAACGCGGTGGCGTCGGCCGTGGCGATCACCGAGGACATGCGGCCGAAGGTCGAGGCGGAGTTGGAGACCCCGCAGGAGCGGCTCGCGGCGTCGTTCAAGGACGCGCGGTCTTTCCTCGATGAGGTGGGGAACGAACAGCCCTGAGGGCACGGCGAGCAGGTCCATCGGATCTCCCGTGAGGCCATGCGCCTTCTGGCAGGGAGGGGGGCACATGCGGTACGCGCTCACATCGGAGCGGATGCGCGCAGCGGAGGCTGCGGCGGACACGACGCTCAGCGGTCTGATGGAACGTGCGGGCGCCGCTCTCGCCGCCGAGGTCCAGCGCGCCCATCCATCGGGCAGCGTGACCATCGTGTGCGGCGCAGGCAACAACGGTGGTGACGGGTGGGTCGCGGCCCGTGCGCTCGCCGAGGCGGGTCGCGCCGTGCAGGTGCTCGCGCTCCGGGAGCCTGATGGGCTCGCCGGCGAGGCCCGTGAGGCGGCAGCGGCGGCATCGGGAAGCGTCGCATGGCAGCATGTCTCCGATGCGCGCACGCTCGAGCGAGCTGTCGAGGGCTCATCGGTCGTGATCGACGCGATCTTCGGAATCGGCCTCCACGGCGCCGTGCGCGAGCCGTACCGCTCCCTCATCGGCGCCATCGCCACATGCGGCGTTCCGGTGGTCTCGGCCGACATACCGTCGGGACTTGACGCCGACACCGGTATGGCTGCGGGTCCTGTCGTAAGGGCCGCGATGACCGTGACCTTCTCGGCACTGAAGCCGGGGCTGCTCATGGAGCCGGGCCGGTCTCTGTCCGGGCGGGTCGTGGTGGTGGACATCGGTGTTCCCGTAGATGGAGTCGGCGCTCTCGAGGTCCCCGGCAGGTGCGATCTGCGCGGCCTGATGCGCTGGCCGGCGCCCGAGGACCACAAGGGTTCGCGGGGCACCGTCGCGGTCGTGGCCGGCTCGGCCGCATACCCCGGAGCCGCGGCGCTCGCCGCGGCGGGAGCGCTCAGGATGGGGGCCGGCTACGTGCATGTCGTCACCCCTGCACCCGCTGCCGGGGTGGTACGTCAGGCGTGGCCGAACGCGATCGTCCGACTGGTCGCTGCCGACGACGACGGCGCGATCGCGAGCGCGGTCGAGGTGCTCGAGGCCGTCTCCGGCGCCGACGCCGTGGTCGTAGGACCGGGGCTGACGACGGGCACGGGGCCTGCGGCGGCGGTGCGCGCGCTGATAGCCGAGGCTGCCACGCCCTTGCTCCTGGATGCCGACGCTCTGAACGTCCTGACGGGGGAAGTCGACGCCTTGCGTCGCAGGAACGCGCCGACCGTGATCACGCCGCATCCGGGGGAGGCGGGACGGCTTCTCGGGAGTGACGTGTCAGCTGTGAGCCATGATCGGCTGAAGGCCGCCTCCGCTCTCTCGGGAGACAGGTTGGTCTGTCTGCTGAAGGGGCCCGGCACGCTGGTCGTCGGAGGCGGACGTTCGGCGATCGTGGGTTCCGGCGGGCCGGGGCTGGCCAGGGCCGGCACGGGCGACGTGCTCGCGGGCATGATCGGCACCGCATTGGCGCAGGGGGTCGATACGTTCGATGCCGCCGTGCTCGGCGCGTATCTCCACGGGCGGGCCGGTGAGCGTGGTGCGGAGGATCTCACGGACACGTGTCTTACCGCAGTCGACCTTCCCGGCTACATACACCTGGCTGTCCGTGAGCTGTCCGGCGGGTAGAATCATCCTGAGGGCGCAGGCTCTCCCAGACGTCGACGACCGGAGGTACCATGGCTGCTCTTACCGCACGCGACATCATGACGAAGGACCCCATCACGGTCGAGCGTGATCTCTCCGTGACCGATGCGGCTCGCATGATGGTGGAGAGCCGGGTCGGGGCGCTGCCCGTTCTCGATGGAGACGCGTTGATCGGCCTCGTCACAGAGGGTGATCTGATCATGCGTGACGTCAAGGTCGAGTTCCCTACGTACCTGCACCTGCTCGACGGTTTCATCATGTACCCGCCCGCGACGGCGCGCTTCGAGTCGGAGCTCAAGAAGGCGGTCGGAGCCACGGTGGAGGACGTGATGAGCGCTGACCCGGTGACGGTCCAGGCCGATGCCCTGGTGAGCGATGTCGCCACCCTGATGGTGGATCGCGACGTCAGCCGCGTCCCGGTCCTCGACGGTGACCGGCTTGTAGGCATCATCAGCAAGTCGGACATCGTGCGTTCGCTCATCGTCGAGGGCTAGCGGATGCCCTACGAGCGTCCCGCATGGGTGGAGGTCGACGAGAACGCCATCGCGCACAACGTGAGGGCGCTCAAGGCCCTCACGCCCCCCCACACTCGCTTCATGGCTGTGGTCAAGGCGGACGGGTACGGGCACGGTGCACTCACGGTCTCACGCGCGGCGCTCCGCGCGGGTGCTGACCATCTCGGTGTCGCTACAGTCGATGAGGCTCTCGAGTTGCGCGCATCGGGCATCAGCGTGCCGCTCCAGGTCCTCGCCGAGCCGCCCGTCGAGGCGGCCGGAATGCTCGTGCGCGATGGTGTGACGGTCACGCTCACCACCCGCGAGATGGCGCTCGCGCTCTCGCGGCAGGCTGCATCAATCGGCACACCGGCCATCTGCCACCTGAAGGTCGACACCGGGATGAACCGCATCGGCGTGAAGCCCGAGGACGTGGGGGAGTTCGCGGCCTGGTTGAAGGGCCTCCCGGGAATCAGGCTCGAGGGCGTCTTCACGCATTTCGCTACTGCTGATGTGCCCGGGGACTGGGATTTCGCGCGTCAGGTGGACCGCTTCCGCGACGCGCTCGAGGACATCCGGGCCACCGGTGTCAGGCCTTCGATCGTACATGCCGCCAACAGCGCGGCCACCATCCTGCATGCCGACTCCCATCACGACATGGTGCGGTGCGGCATCGCTATCTACGGACTCGACGCGTCCGCGGCCACCGTGGGCCGTGTCGACCTCAGGCCCGCGATGAGCGTGAAGACGAGAGTCTCCTACGTGAAGCGGATAGGACTGGGTGACGGTGTGAGCTACGGGCTGACCTGGCATGCGAGCGGACCGACCACCATCGCGACGCTTCCGGTCGGGTATGCCGACGGCATCCACCGCGTGCTCTCCAACCAGATGGACGTCCTGATACGTGGCGTCCGTTGCCGGCAGGTGGGGCGGGTGTGCATGGACCAGATGATGGTGGAGATACCCGGTGGCATGGATGTGAGGGCGGGGGACGAGGCGGTGGTCGTCGGTCGTCAGGGGTCCGAGCACATCGCGATGGACGAGTTGGCTCAGCGTGCCGGCACGATCAACTACGAGATGGCATGCGCTTTCTCGCTTCGGATGGAGCGACGGTCCCTCCGCGCCTGAGGTCGACCCCGCCGATGCCCGCGCGGCGCCACGGCGCGATCCTTCTCCGAGATTCTTCATTCTTGCTTGCAGGAGTTCTTCGCCGCGTTGGCGAATCACGCTCACAGACAGATGCGGATGCACCATCCCACCGGCGTGCCGTCATGGAGCCGCGTGGGCGCGCGTGTGGCTGGCGCAGCCCATCGCGAAGGTGTGCCCCGATCGCTGCATCGCAAGGAGAGGTCGATGGACGAGAAGGTTCTTGAGGAGATCAGGTTCAATCAGGACGTCACAAGCAAGGACGCCTCATCCCCGCTCTTCCAGATCCGCGAGAAGGAGATGGAGATCTCCGGGCGCGTGTTCGCTGCCCGCAACCAGGCGGACAAGATGGTCAGTGACGCGCGACAGCGGGCGTTGGAGATCGTGCGTACCGCCCAGGAGGACGCGGACCGTCTCGCCAAGGAGCACGCGGACAAGGTGCTTGCAGGCGTCGAGGGCTCCATCAAGAAGGTGGAGGCGGACGGTACTGCAGAAGTAGAGGGTCTCAAGAAGGAATTGGCGACACGCCAGGGCGATGCAGCCGACTATCTTGTGAAGTTGGTCACATCGTTCTGACGCTCGCGGGCAGCTCGAGAATCCCGATGAATCGGGGGGGAGGGCGCGTATGTTGGTCCCAATGGCACGAATGGAGCTGATCGGCCCTAAGAACATCTTCCTGGATGTTCTGACGGCGCTCCATGAGGCCGGCACGCTGCATATCGAGGACCTGACGAAGAAGATTGATGCCGGCGAGCTCCCACTGGAGCACATGGAGGTCGTGGAGAACCAGGTCGTCGAGCAGGAGCGCATGGAGGAGTTGCTGATTCGTCTGCGCTCGATCATCAAGGCGCTTCACCTGCCCCCCGGTGAAGTGGATGAGGTCGGCAGGCAGAAGCACTACCTTGAGTTGTGGCAGATGGATTCCAAGGAGCTGGCGGCTGAGGTCACCAGCGTGATAGACCAGGTCGAGGACCGTACCTCGAGCCTCGCTCAGGCGCAGTTCGCCATGGAGGCGGAGATGGGCCTCCTGGCCAGGTACGAGCCGATCCTTGAGAAGATCCAGCCACTCGCCAAGCAGATCGTCACCACGGGCGCCTACGATTCCGTGGCGCTGCTGGTGGAGCGCCGCTACAAGGGCGCCCTGGACGGGCTCAAGAAGGAGCTCGATGCGATCACGAACAACCAGTGCGAGATCGTTTCCACCGATGTGGATGAGGACACCACAGCGGTCATCATCGTCTTCGGGAGGAAGTACTCGGAGGCGGTACACAAGTTCCTGGCCATGGAGAACGTGAACCAGGTGCGGCTGCCGTCGGAGTTCCAGGACATGCCGTTCGACGTCGCTTACGACCAGCTCCGCGAGCGCAGGAAAGAGTTGCCTGCACAGATGGAGAAGGTGCGGGCGGAGCTCGGATCCATGTCGAGCCAGTGGTATACGAAGCTGACGACAGTCCGTGACGTGCTTGTCGACAAGATCGACGAAGGGGCGGCCATCCCCAAGTTCGGCGCCACGGAATATGCCTTCGTGATCACCGGGTGGCTGCCGGTCGAGCAGATCAAGGAGTTCAGCAAGTACATCTACGACAAGTTCGGCCCTGACGTCATCGTGAACCAGCTCGAGATCGACGAGTGCGAGTACTGCGACGTCCCGGTCGCGATGAAGAATCCCAAGTGGATCCAGCCTTCCGAGTGGGCCATGAAGTACCTGATGGGCGGATCGCCCCAGTACGGCACCATCGACGCTTCGCTCGTCTGGGCGATCAGCTACCCGCTCATCTTCGGGATGATCGTCGGTGACGTCGGGTACGGCGCGGTCATGCTTGCGATCGTGCTGTGGCTCCGCTTCAAGTACAAGGACAAGGAGATGATCCAGATCGGCACGGGTCTTCTCGGTCCCGCCGCCACATCCACCATCCTGTTCGGCATCTTCTACGGGGAGTTCTTCGGAGCGATCCCGTGGCAGCAGGGATGGCTGGGACTGCCGGACCCGTGGTTCAAGCTTGTAGGGTTCGGAGTGCCATACAACCGCGAGCACGACGTGATGACGTTGATGGTCCTCGCGCTCGGACTCGGCGTCATCCAGATGATCATCGGTCTGGTCATGGGAACGATCAACGCTTCCCGCTCGAAGCACATGAAGCATGCATGGATGAAGGGAGGACTTACTGGGCTGATGGTCGGTGTCGTCATCCTGGTCGTGGCGATGATACCCGCGCTGGCTGGCTTGAAGGGCGTGGGTATGGCGATCGCCGGCATCCTGATGGGTGGCGGATTCCTGGTCGCGATGCGCTATGGAGGGATGATGGGGTTCGTCGAGACGCTCGAACTGATGAGCCACACCGCCAGTTACCTGCGTATCATGGCGGTCGGCCTGTCAGACGCCATCTTCGCAACGGCCATCAATTCGATGGCTGACGCGATGCCTCCTGGCGTTGGCATAGTGGTGGCGCTGTTCTTCCACGCGCTGCACCTGATCCTGGCGTTGTTCACGCCAACGATTCACGCGATGCGTCTCAATTTCTACGAGTTCGGCCAGAAGTACTACGAGAAGAGCAATGCAGAGTATCAGCCGTTCCACAAAACCGGAGGTGAAAAGAGCGCATGATCAAGAACAGGCTCGCAAAGGTGGTATTCGGGAGTACATTCCTGACTGCCATGATCGTCCCGGCCATGGCGCTGGCCCAGGAAAGCGGCGGCGCTGAGCTCGGCGACGCAGGGCAGGTCGCCAAGTACGCTGCGGCCGGCGCGTCGATGAGCATCGCCGCGATGAGCGCCGCTTACGCTCAGTCCAAGATCGGTTCCGCCGCTGCAGGTACGCTCGCCGAGCGTCCCGAGGTCGGTATGAACATGATCATCATGATGGCCCTTCCTGAGGTCATCGTGCTCCTCGGCTTCGTCATCGCGTTCATGATCGGCACGATGTAGCACTGCGGTGCGCTGAAGGCGATATCCACGGAGGGACTGACGCATGGCGATCGAAGACATCTTCAGAGCACTTGAGGAGCAGGCCGACGGTGAGGTGAATCGCATCCTGCATGCTGCCACCGTCCAGGCTGACGCTATCGAGCATGAGGCCAAGGACGAGGCAGAGCGGATCACGAGCGCCAAGATCGAGGCCGCAGAGGTCGCAGTACAGAACAAGGCGACCAAGGCAGTGAACGCTGCCCGCTTGCAGGTCAGACGTGATATGGCCGAAGTGCGTGACAACGCAGTGGACGCCGTTTTCGACGAGGCAGCGGACCGGCTCGCCGCCATGCGTGGAACGCCGGAGTACGAACGCATCTTCGCCGAACTCCTGAAGGAGGCGTCGACGAGAGTCGACGGCGAGTGCGAAGTGCAGGTCGGACCGGAGGACGCGGATCTCGCCAAGAAGATCGCAAGCGATCTGGGGATCACGTTCACCGTCGCTCCGACCCTTGAGACTATCGGTGGTGTGATCGTCTCGACCCACGGAGGGCGTGTCGTCCACGACAACACGTTCGAAAGCCGCCTGCACAAGGCGCGTAACGTCGCCGGCACCCATATCGCCGAGGTCCTGACTTCATGAAGACCCGCAAACCAGCAGCGCCCCCGGTACAAAGGGGCTACCGTCCGTCCGGAAGAGACTACGGGTATACGAACGCCCGCATCCGCGGGATGCGTTCGCGACTGCTGAAGCGCGCGTTCTTCGACGAGTTGATGGCCTCCAAGGACATCGGAGACGTCATCTCCGCGTTGATGCAGACCGAGTATGGGCCGGATCTCGAGACCCGGATCCTGCACGGGCACACTGCGGCGAACGTGGACGAGGCGCTGAAGGACAACATGGTGAGGACCTTCAACAAGGTGCTCGGCTATTCCAACAAGGAGGGCACGCAGCTCATCACCACACTGCTTGGCCGATGGGATCTGTTCAACATCAAGACCATCCTTCGCGGAAAGCACATGGGGTTGTCCGAGGAGGAGATCACGGACAGTCTGATCACGGTGGGCCAGCTCTCGAAGATCGACACCGATGAGCTGGCGCGGCAGTCGGGCATCCGCAGCGTGGTGGATACCCTCGGCACATGGGGTCTGCCGTTCGCAGTCCCGCTTCGCGAGGTGCTCCCGGATTACACGGAGAGCGAGGATCTCTCGCTGTTGGAGCTCGCTCTCGACCGCTACTACTACGGATGGGCATCCAAGCGGCTGAAGGGATGCAGGGAGAACAAGAAGATCGCCCGCGGATTCCTCGCGGCGCAGGTCGACACGATGAACCTGCTCACGAGCATCAGGCTGTTGAACGCGGATCTGCCGGAAGAGGAGGCCTCTCGCTTCTTCGTTCCGGGCGGCAAGGTAGTGACCGAGCCGCTGTTCACCGAGCTCTCGGCGATGTCTGACGTCGATGAGGTGTTCGATCGGATCAGGAAGACGCCGTATGGCAAGCCGCTGGACCAGGCTGCTCTGGCCTACATGGAGAAGGGTTCGGTGTCGGTGTTCGAGCGTGCGCTGGAAGACTACCTCTTCCGCCTCGCGTTCGAGACCAGCAAGACCGACACCCTCGGCATCGGACTCACGATCAGCTATCTGTGGACCAAGGCGAACGAGGTGACGAACCTGCGCATCGTGGTCAAGGGCGTGTCTGTCGGTATGCCGGAGGAGCGGATGAGGGAGGAGCTCATCATTGTATAAGCTCATCGTTCTCACCGATCCCGACACTGCTGACGGGTTCGGCCTGGCAGGTGTGACAGTGCACGTCGCCGAGTCTGAAGAGGACGCACGCCGCAAGCTGTCCGCGCTCATCGACGATGACGAGAGCGGTATCGTCGCGGTGAACGAGTCCTTCATGACCGAGATCGACGAACGCACGCAACAGAAGATCAACCAGTCGTATCGGCCGATCGTGATCTCATTGCCGATACGCGAGAAGTTGACCACGGAAGAGGACCATCGGGCGTATCTCTCTCGCCTGATCAGACGGGCCGTCGGATTCGATATCACTCTGAGGCGAGGCTGATGATTGTCGGAACACTTTCAAAGATCACCGGTCCTGTCGTCGTCGCAGACGGCATGACGGGTACCAAGATGTACGACGTCGTCCGGGTCGGCGATGCCGGCCTCATGGGCGAGGTCATCAGGCTCGAGGGCGAGCTCGCTACGATCCAGGTCTACGAGGATACTTCAGGCCTGCTGATCGGTGAGCCGGTCGAGTCAACAGGCGCGCCGCTCAAGCTGGAGCTCGGTCCGGGGCTCCTGTCGTCGATCTACGACGGCATCCAGCGGCCGTTGCCGGTCATCGCTGAGGAGACCGGGAGCGACTTCATCGCTCGCGGTACCGTCGCAAGCGCTCTCGACCGGTCGAAGAAGTGGGACTTCACCCCTGTGGCGAAGGTCGGCCAGGCTGTGACTGGCGGCGACGTCATCGGCACCACGCCCGAGGGTGGTACCGTGATCCACCGGGTCATGGTCCCGCCGGACGTGAAGGGGACGATCGCCACGATCGTCGAGCCCGGTTCGTATACGATCGACGAGGTCGTGGCACGGCTCGAGGACGGCGCCGAGATCACGATGAGCCAGTGGTGGCCGGTCAGGTACGGACGTCCGTACAAGCGCAAGCTCGACCCGACCACCCCGTTCATGACGGGGATGCGCATCCTCGACACGTTCTTCCCGGTGGCGCTCGGGGGCAACGCGATCATCCCGGGTGGCTTCGGGACGGGCAAGACGGTCACGCAGCAGTCGCTCGCCAAGTGGGCGGACGTGGACATCATCATCTACGTCGGTTGCGGTGAGCGCGGCAACGAGATGACCGAGGTCCTCGCTGAGTTCCCGGAACTTGACGACCCGCGTACGGGGCACAAACTGATGGACCGTACCGTTCTCGTGGCAAACACATCGAACATGCCGGTGGCCGCTCGTGAGGCATCGATCTACACGGGCGTCACGCTGGCGGAGTACTACCGCGACATGGGGTACAGCGTCGCGATGATGGCCGACTCCACCTCCCGATGGGGCGAAGCGCTCCGCGAGGTCTCCGGCCGTCTGGAAGAGATGCCCGGCGAGGAGGGCTACCCAGCCTACCTCGCTACTCGACTCGCGAGTTTCTACGAGCGCTCCGGACGCGTGGAGGCGCTTGGAGACGGCGAACGGGTCGGATCGGTCACCATGGTGGGCGCCGTCTCGCCTGCAGGTGGTGACATGTCGGAGCCGATGACGCAGAACTCGCTTCGTGTCACCGGTGCCTTCTGGGCCCTCGATACATCGCTCGCACACCGCCGTCACTTCCCGGCGATCTCGTGGACGAAGTCGTACACCCTCTATCTCGGCCAGGTTCGTGACTGGTTCGAGGACGAGGTCGCGGACGACTGGCGCGTCGTGCGAGAGCGTGCCATGTCGATCCTCCAGAAGGAGACGGAACTGCAGGAGATCGTCCAGCTGGTGGGCCCTGATGCGCTCCCCGAGACCGAGAAGATCATCCTCGAGGTGGCACGCATGCTGCGTGAGGACTTCCTGCAGCAGTTCGCTTTCGACGAGATCGACGCCTACTGCCCGCCCAAGAAGGCGTACTGGATCCTCAAGACGATCCTCGCCTTCAACGACGCGGCCACGCAGGCGATGTCGCGCGGCGTGTCGCTCCGTCAGGTCATGCAGCTACCGCTGCGTGATGAGGTCTCGCGTATGAAGACGACACCGCACGAGGATGCGCTCGAGCGCATGCCGGTGCTGGTGCAGGAGATCAATGAACAGATCGCCGGAATCGAGGTGCTGTAGATGACCGTGGAGGCAACAACCGACCGCTCACTGCTCTCCACCGAGTACCGGACGCTGACCTATGTCACCGGTCCTCTGATCTTCGTGGAGAACGTCCACGGCGTCGCGTACAACGAGATGGTCGCGGTTCTGATGTCCGATGGTAGCGAGCGCAGCGGACAGGTTCTCGAGGTCTCGGGCAGTACCGCCGTCATCCAGGTGTTCGAGGGTACGCAGGGTATCGACATCGATCGCACGCGTGTCCGCTTCCTCGAAGAGGTCGCCATGATCGATGTGGCGCCCGAACTGATGGGGCGTATCCTCAACGGTACCGGCAAGCCCATCGATGGTGGCGCCCCGATCATCCCGGAGCAGCGCCTCGACATCAACGGTTCGCCGATCAACCCGTTCCGCCGCGCTCAGCCGGCGGACTTCATCGAGACCGGCATCTCCGCTATCGACGGGCTGACCACCCTCGTGCGCGGTCAGAAGCTGCCGATTTTCTCGGGCTCTGGTCTTCCGGCGAACGAGCTTGCGGCACAGATCATCAGGCAGGCACGAGTGAAGTCGGGCGAGGAGTTCGCCATCGTCTTCGGCGCGATGGGTATCACCCATCGCGAGGCGGCCTACTTCATGAACCAGTTCGAGTCGACCGGCGCTCTGGAGCGCGTGGTCTTCTTCCTGAACCTGGCCGACGATCCAACGGTCGAACGTCTACTTACGCCGAAGTGCGCGCTCACCGTCGCCGAGTACCTCGCGTTCGAGAAGGACCTCCAGGTGCTCGTGATCCTTACGGACATGACGAACTACTGTGAGGCGTTGCGCGAGGTCTCGACTGCTCGCGAGGAGGTGCCGGGTCGCCGTGGCTACCCTGGCTACATGTACACGGACCTCTCGACGATTTACGAGCGCGCGGGTCGCATCAAGGGCCAGAAGGGCTCCGTGACCCAGTTGCCGATCCTCTCGATGCCTGACGATGACATCACGCACCCGATCCCCGATCTAACGGGCTACATCACCGAGGGGCAGATCGTGCTTTCCAGGCACCTGCACCGTCGTGGCGTGTTCCCGCCGATCGACGTGCTGCCGTGTCTGTCCCGCCTGATGAACCTTGGTATCGGCGAAGGCAAGACAAGGGACGATCACCGTGCGGTGGCGAACCAACTCTATGCGGCATATGCGCAGGGTCGTGACCTCCGCAGACTCGTCGCGATCGTCGGCGAGGAGGCGCTTTCCGACACCGATCGCCGGTATCTGCACTTCGCGGACGCCTTCGAGGCGCAGGTCATCGGCCAGGGTGATGAGGGACGTACGATCGAAGAGACGCTCTCCCTGGGCTGGGAACTCATGAGCGAACTGCCGATCGCCGAGCTCAAGCGTGTACGAGACTTCATCGACAAGTACCATCCCACCGCTGCCGCCAACAAGGCGGCCGAGATGGGCGACCTGTAGGCCGTCCGTCGAGCGAGGCGGGGAGGTGACACGTGGAAGAAGTACGACCTACCAGATCCGAGTTGCTGGAACGCAAGCAGCAGATCACGCTGGCCCAGCAGGGCATGGACCTGCTCAAGCAGAAGCGTGACGCCCTGCTCATCGAGTTCATGTCCGTGATGGATGAGACGTTGCGGTTGTCGAACGATCTGCAGCGCACGACCAACGAGGCGCAGTACAGCCTCGCGATCGCAAAGGCCGTGGACGGGACCGTGGCTGTTCGTTCCGCGGCGTTCGCCACCCGCGGCGAGGTGACCATCGACATGACCGGTACGAAGATCATGGGTATCGCGGTGCCGGTGGTGACGAAGGGCGAGAGTCCGTTGCGTACGTCGTTCACACGTGGGTACGCGATCACGGGCGTGTCATCCCGAATCGATGAGACCGCGGACAAGTTCGAACGGATCCTCGACGTGATCATCGAGTACGCGGATATCGAGACACGGCTCAAGCGGCTGGGCGAGGAGATCCAGAAGACCAACCGGCGCGTGAACGCGCTGGAGCAGATCACGGTGCCGCAGCTCAAGGAGCAGGTCGCGTACATCCGTCAGGCGCTCGACGAGCGGTCTCGCGAGGAGCTGTTCCGGCTCAAGAAGGTCAAGAAGAAGATCGAGCAGAAGAAAGCCGCCCACGCGTCGTAGGGTCGCTGCATCTGCCTGATCCATACTGTGAGGCGACTCGTCCACCGGGGGGTTCGACGTGTCGCCTCACCGCATTCCCCGGGATCGCCACGGCCTCCACTCAACGACGTTCACGGTCGGCCCGTGCATAGGGTGCCGGGTCCGTGCCGCGGTCGAGCTCAGGAGCGCGAACCCGTCTGGAACGCGAACCCGCGCCCGGAGGATCTCCTCCGAACGCGGGTAGGCTGTGAGGGTATGACACGCGTCAGACGCTGCGTGAACGGACCAGTTCCCCGATCCGCTCAAGTGCCTCCACGGTGTTGTGTGACTCGTTGTGCAGCGTGCGTCCGTCGGCGATCAGGCTCTGCACATCCTCGGCTGTGAGTTTGCTGAAGTGCAGGTCCTCCCAGTCGGCCCGCTTCTCGTATGCCCACAACTCGCCGAGGATCCAGTTGAGGTCGTTGAGGTCACGTTGCGTGAACATGGCCCAGTCGGCCTTGAGGCCCTGCCGTATCCGCTCCATCGCGCGCTCGACGGCCTTCGCCTTGCGCAGCTGGAACGCCCTCATGCCGATGTCTTCATCGGTGAGATCGGGTCTGTTGCTGTTCATCGGCGCCACCTCCTGATAGGTATGTTCGCCGCCACAGGTCGCTCCTCCTGCTGGAGTCCGCATATCGTCGATGACCATGCTCGGATACAATGGTCGGGTTCGGATGATGGCAGATCGTGATGAGAAGGAAGCGCATGGAGTTCAGCGATGTCGTTGCCAGGAGGAGGAGCGTTCGGCGCTTCAACACGAAGCTTGCCGTGAGCGACGCCGACGTCACGGCCCTGCTTGAGGCTGCTGTGACCGCTCCGTCTGCCGGCAACATCCAGCCGTGGCGCTTCTTCGTAGTGCGGTCCGCGGAGGCGCGGGAGCGCCTGGCGGGTGCGCTCTCCCAGCGCTGGGCGGCAGCCGCGCCGCTGGTTCTCGTGGTGGCGGTGGACCCCCGCCCGAGCGCGGCCCGCTACGGCGACCGCGGGGAGTATCTGTATTGCCTGCAGGACACCGCGGCAGCGGTGGAGATGATCCTGTTGACCGCCGTGGACAGGGGTCTGGCGTCGTGCTGGATCGGCGCGTTCGACGATCGCGCGGTAGCGGAAGCGATAGGTGCTGTCCCGCCCGTCACCCCCATCGCCGTGCTGCCGATCGGCCATCCCGCAGAATCGGGCGGGAGACCGACCAGGCGTCCCATCGATGAGATAACCACCTGGCTCTGAGGATGTGCAGGTGATGTACGACCCTGATGTGCACGAGGGTGATGTCGCCGACCTGTCCGGCCTCGTTGCTTTGCGCGCGAGGATCGGGGATTGTCACCGGTGCCCGCTGGGGGACACGCGCACCACTCTCGTCTTCGGCACGGGCGATCCGCATGCACGGCTGATGTTCATCGGAGAAGCCCCGGGGCGCAACGAGGACCTCAAGGGCGAGCCGTTCGTGGGCGCTGCGGGGCGTCTGCTCGACGAACTGCTTGGCAGCATCGGGCTGCAGCGGCAGGACGTGTATATCGCGAACATCCTCAAGTGCCGTCCGCCGGGGAACCGTGACCCCCTCCCGGAGGAGGTGGTCACGTGCACGCCGTTCCTCACCGAACAGGTGAGGTTGATCGACCCCCTTGTGGTGGCGACGCTCGGCAACCACGCCACGAGGTTCGTGCTGGACACGGCTCGCCCCATCAGCGCACTGAGGGGGCGTCTGTTCGAGAAGGACGGGCGGGGGATCGTGCCGATCTTCCATCCGGCTGCGGCGTTGTACGACAGGTCGAAGGCGCAGGTCTTGTTCGAGGACTTCCGTCGGCTGAAGGTCGTTCTTGAGCGTGGCGCAGCGGACGACGGTGCGCCGCATCCGGACCAGCCGCCGCTGTTCTGAGGAAGCGCGTATGATCTCGGCGTTCATCACCCATAGCGTTGTGGAGACGGAGCGAGCGGGAGCGCTGCTAGCGCCACTCTTGCGTGCGGGCGACGTGGTGGCGCTCGCGGGGGATCTTGGCGCCGGTAAGACGCATCTCGTGCAGGGCGTCGCTCGCGGGCTTGGCGTGACCGATCCTGTCACCAGCCCCACGTTCAACCTGTTGCTCGTGCATCCGGGCGCCCTGCCGTTGTATCACTTCGACCTGTATCGGCTGGAGGGAGCGCGTGAACTGGAGGATATCGGGTTCTTCGAGACGATCGAGGCCGACGGCGTGTCCTTCATCGAATGGGGCGACCGGTTCCCGGGAGTGCTCCCGCACGACCACGTTCTCGTATCGATAGCGCGGGGTACGGACGACGAGCGCAGGATGGCCATCGAGTCCTCGGGGGCCAGGGGCCGTGAACTCGCACGCCAGTGGCTTGACGTGCTGGGCAGCAGGGGGCGTGCATGAGGCCCTTCATCGCGTTCGACACGGCGACCGACCACCTGGCCCTTGGCGTCGGGGACCTTGACGACCCCGGCAGGTTGCTTGCGGAGGTGGACCGGCCAGCACCACGGGCAGCGAACACGGTACTGCTCGCGGCTATGGATACCCTTCTGAGCGAGAGGGGCATCGAGCCGGCGGACCTCGCCGCGGTCGCGTGCGGGCGCGGCCCGGGGTCCTTCACCGGTGTCCGCATCGGCGTCGCGACCGCGAAAGGGGCGGCGCATGGCGGGCGGCTCCCGCTGGTCGGGTTCAGCACACTCGATGCGATCGCGTGGAGGGTGTGGCTCGCAGGACAGGTCGACCCCGGGGGTCTCATCGGCGTGATAGGTGATGCCATGCGGGGCGAGGTCTACCCGGCTCTATTCCGGGTGACGCCGGAGGGGCTCACGCGACACGGCGACTACGGGGTGACGTCTCCGCAGGCCTGTGCCGCCGCGTGGTCATCGCTACGTGAGAAGGTCGTACTGGTCGGCGCCGGGCTCGCGAAGCATCGTATGGTGTTCGAGGAGGTCTTGGGCGAATGTGCGGTCGTTGCAGAGTCGCGATGGTGGACGCCTGACGGGGCGGGCCTCGTGGCCGCGGCGTGGGCCGCTACGGGTGACAGCACGCTCTCCTCTGTAGCCGGCATGTCGACCGCAGAGGCGTATGAGAAGGCGCACCCCGGGAGATTGCTGCCGATCTACACCCGTCTGTCGGATGCCGAGGAGGCGGAGCGCAGACGTGAGCGCTCCTCGACTCCCGCGAACGGTGTGGCAGGTCCGCTGGAGGGTGGACCACGATGAGCGTACGCCCGATGACAGGGTCCGATATCCCCGCGATCGCGGGGATCGAGCGTACCAGCTTCGACGACCCGTGGAACGAGGCGCTTTTCGGGGACGAACTGGGCCGGCCCGATCGCTCGTGGCTCGTGGCGACGTCACCTGATGGTCGGATCCAGGGTTACGGTGGTGTGATGGTCACGCATGGTGACGCACACCTCATGGACCTCGCCGTAGAGCCGGGGGTGCGCGGTTCCGGTCTCGGGCGTCGACTGCTCTGGGCCCTCGCGGAAGGATCGGTGGCGCTGGGTGCGCGTCGGATGACGCTCGAGGTGGCGGCGTCCAACGCGGCTGCCGTCAGCCTGTACGAGTCGTGCGGTTTCGACATCAGAGGGCGACGCCGAGGGTATTACCCGCGCACGGGCGATGACGCTCTGTTGATGTGGTCGCGACCACTGGGCCCGCACTTGGACGCGATGCGAGCGGCCGTGGCCGGTGACGATCTCGTGCTGGCCATAGAGAGTTCGTGCGATGAAACGGCGGCTTCGGTCATGCGAGGCGGCACGGAGCAGCTGTCCAACGTCGTAGCGAGCCAGGTGGATTTCCACGCGAGGTTCGGTGGCGTGGTGCCGGAGATCGCGTCTCGCAAGCACACGGAGGCGATAGCGGGGGTCGTGGACGAGGCGCTGGAGGCGGCCGGTGTGAGGCTGTCCGACTGCCACGCGATGGCGGTGACCATCGGACCCGGCCTTGTGGGGGCGCTCGTCGTCGGCGTGGCGTATGCGAAGGGTCTGGCGTACACAGCCGGTCTGCCTCTGGTGGGGGTGAACCATCTGGAAGGACACATCTACGCGGCCCGTCTGCTCGACCCGGGCCTCGAGCCCCCTATCGTGGCGCTGCTCGTGTCGGGTGGGCACACCATGCTCGTGCACATCACCGAGTGGGGCAGGTACGAGACGATCGGCAGGACCCTGGATGACGCCGTAGGCGAGGCGTTCGATAAGGTCGCCAAGTTGCTCGGGCTGGGCTACCCGGGCGGACCGGTGTTGTCGCGTCTCGCCGTTGATGGTGACCAACAGGCGATCCCGTTCCCGCGCCCGATGCTCCGGACCGACGACCTCAACGTTTCGTTGTCGGGCCTCAAGACCGCGGTGATCCAGTACGTGGAGGGGGAGCGGTCGGCAGGCAGGGCACTGCGCCTTCCGGATATCGCCGCATCGTTCCAGGCCGCGGTGACCGATGTGCAGGTGGCCAAGACGGTGCGTGCGGTGAACGAGCACGGGGCCCGCGCCGTGGTGCTCGCCGGCGGTGTCGCAGCAAACCCGTTCCTGCGCGAGCGTCTTCGGGGTGCGCTTGATGATATGGGTGTCAGGTTGAGTGTGCCACCCATGGACCTGTGCACCGACAATGCGGCGATGATCGCGGCAGCCGCGCACGATGCGATCTCGGCCGGCCGCTTCCTGGGTCTGGGGGCGGATGCTGTGCCCAACCTACGCCTCGGCCACGCCGTCTGACCGATACCATCCGGCAGAGGCACGGTGCCGCGCTGCGTATCCTTACGCATTATGAATCCATGCCGCATACGATGACCGCCTCCAAGGGGTATCATCAATCCGATATCGTCTGAGGGTGCCGCCGCGCGGATGCGTCGGCGTGTACCGAGAGGGGGCACGTGAGTATGCTCGTGAGACGGGGGAGTACTGGTGTCACTGTGTTGGCAGTGTGGTGCGCACTGCTCATGATGGTGTCGAGCGTCGCGTTCGCCAAGCCGGGAGATTCCGGCATCTCCACGCAGGCCACGGTGTCGGTGCCGGCAGACTCATGGGAATCGGATGACACATCCACGACAGCCCGGACACTGCCGAAGACCAGCTATCACACGCTGGACTCCTGGACCGATACCGACTGGATGAAGTTCAGCGTCTCGGCCACCGGCACGCCGTTCGTGTTCGAGACACAGATCACCGAAGGCAATACCTACTTCGATCTGTACATGTACCTCTACAAGCTCGAAGCCGATGGCTCGCTTACCGAGGTGGAGAGTTCGGATGACCACAGCTACTGGTCGGCGTACTCGGAGTTCATCCAGTGGGAAGCTTCCTCGCCAGGCACGTACTTCCTCGAAGTCACCGGCTACGGTGACGGCGAGACCGGGATGTACACGCTGCACTGGGACAAGGGCTTCGCGCGCCGCATCGCCGGTGCGGACAGGTACCGGACAGGTGTTGAGATCTCGAAGCTGATGTACCAGATGTATCACACGTACTACGACTACGGGTTCTACACGTCCGGCGTGGTCATCACGAGCGGTTCGAGTCCTGCGGATGCGCTTGCCGGCGGCTTGCTCGCGTCGTCGGTCGACGGACCATTGCTGCTCTCGGGTCCGACCGGCCTGAGCGCCGAGACGCGGGCGGAGATCTCAAGGATCCTGCGACCCGCGGTCTACTACGACAACAGCCCGCTGACCATCTACATCCTTGGTGGCACGGTTGCGGTGCCGTCCGCCGTGGAGACGCAGCTCCGGGCCATCCCCGAGGTGGCGGCGAGCCTGAAGGAAGAGAATCTCGAGATCGTACGGCTGAGCGGCGCCAACCGTTACGAGACTGCGGCCATGGTCGCAGAGGCTGTCGATTCCGTCGCGGGGATCACCGACACCGCCTACATCGTCGGGGGCACCGCATGGGCGGATGGTGTGGCAGTAGGCGCACCCTCCGTGTACATGGGCTCCCCGGTGCTGTTGACGGCACAGGGGTCGCTGTCACCCGAGGCGGCACAGGCGATCGATGATCTCGGCATAACCACGGCTTACGTCATCGGCGGGGAGGCCGTGGTCTCATCCGATGTCGAGGATGATCTCGTGGACATGCTCGGCGCAGCGAACGTCGACCGCCTGTCGGGCGGTTCACGTTACGCGACGGCGTGGGCGGTCGCGGAGCACGGCGTCGACATCGGCCTGAACGCCGACCGTATGATCCTGGTGAGCGGCCTCAACTGGCCGGACGCCCTGGTCGCAGCCCCCATGGTGTATCAGTACGGCGCGGGCAACGGTGTGTATGGCCCCATCATGCTCACGAGCCCCACGTCGCTCTCCGGGGAAGTCAAGGCGTTCGTGGAGGACCACGGGCAGCCTGATTCGCTCTGCTACGTGGTGGGCGGCACGAGCGCGGTGAGCGATACCGTGCTGAACCAGTTCAACGCCTTGCGGGCTTCCGTGCCGAACTGATCCTTCCCGACAGCAAGACACAGCATCGCCGAGAGGGCCGGGATTCACCGGCCCTCTTCGTGTGCGCCGGAATCTGAGTGCGACACCATCAGATTTTGTGTGACGGGTATTGCATTCGCACGTCCTCTCGGCCTAGAATCACGTTGCTTGGCACTCGGAGGGCGCGAGTGCCAAACGACCGCAAGGGGACGCAGGGTGATCTCCGCACGTGGTGCGGTATCCAGTGTGTTCGTTCCGATCGAAGAAACAGGAGGGTAGAGCATGAACCTGAAGCCGCTGTTCGACAACGTCGTCGTCAAGCCGGCCAAGGCCGAGGAGCAGACCAAGAGCGGTCTCGTGATCCCGGACTCAGCCAAAGAGAAGCCTCAGAAGGGCGAGATCGTCGCGGTGGGCGACGGCCGCTGGGACGACGAGGGTGAGAAGCGTGTGCCGATGGACGTGAAGGTCGGCGACGTCGTCATCTACAAGGAGTGGGGCAAGACCTCGATCAAGATCGAGGGCGAGGAGTTCTTCATCATGTCCCAGAACGACATCCTGGCCGTAGCGAACGGCTAGCATCCGTCCTGTTCCACCGACCCTGACAGAAGGAGGGGATCAGCCACATGGCTAAAGATATCCGATTCGACGAAGAGGCCCGGCGCGGCCTCGAGTCCGGCGTCAACAAGCTGGCGAACGCGGTCAAGGTGACGCTTGGCCCGCGCGGCCGCTATGTCGTGCTCGAGAAGAAGTTCGGCGCCCCCACGATCACCAATGATGGTGTGACCATCGCCAAGGAGATCGAACTCGACGATCCGATCGAGAACATGGGCGCGCAGCTCGTGAAGGAAGTCGCCACCAAGACCAACGACGTCGCCGGTGACGGCACCACCACCGCGACGCTGCTCGCCCAGGTCATCGTCCGCGAGGGCCTGCGCAACGTGGCGGCAGGCGCGAACCCGCTTGCCGTGAAGCGCGGCATCGAGAAGGCGGTGGACACGGTCGTTGAGACCATCAAGGGCCACGCCAAGGAGATCGAGGACCGCGACGAGATCGCGCACGTCGGCTCCATCTCGGCGGCCGACGAGAAGATCGGCGACAAGATCGCCGAGGCGATGGAGGTCGTGGGCAAGGACGGCGTCATCACCGTCGAGGAGTCGCAGACCTTCGGCATCGACATCGACACCGTCGAGGGCATGCAGTTCGACAAGGGCTACGTCTCGCCGTACATGATCACCGACTCCGATCGCATGGAGGCCGTGATCGACGACCCGCTCATCCTCATCGCCAACAGCAAGATCGGCAACATCCAGGACCTCCTGCCCGTGCTCGAGAAGGTCATGCAGGCAGGCAAGCAGCTCCTCATCATCTCCGAGGACGTGGAGGGCGAGGCGCTCGCCACGCTCATCGTCAACAAGCTGCGCGGCACGTTCACCTCGGTGGCCGTCAAGGCGCCGGGCTTCGGTGACCGCCGCAAGCGGATGCTCGAGGACATCGCCATCGTCACCGGCGGTCAGGTCGTCAGCGAGGAGCTTGGCCACAAGCTCGAGAACGTGACGCTCGACATGCTCGGCCGCGCCGAGAAGGTCAAGGTCACCAAGGACGACACCACGATCATCGGCGGCAAGGGTTCCGAGGATCAGATCAAGGCCCGCATCAACCAGATCAAGGCCGAGATCGAGAACTCCGACTCCGACTTCGACCGCGAGAAGCTCCAGGAGCGCTTGGCCAAGCTCTCCGGCGGCGTGGCCATCATCAAGGTGGGCGCGGCGACCGAGGTGGAGCTCAAGGAGAAGAAGCACCGAATCGAGGATGCGCTCCAGGCGACCCGCGCGGCCGTTGAAGAGGGCATCGTGGCGGGCGGTGGCGTGGCGCTGACCGACGCGACCCCGGCGCTCGAGGCCCTCGAGCTTGCGGGCGACGAGCAGATCGGCGTCAACATCATCAAGAAGGCGCTGGACGAGCCGCTGAAGCAGATCGCGGCCAACGCTGGTTATGAGGGCTCCGTCGTGGTCGAGAAGGTCAAGGCGCTCGACGCCGGCCAGGGCCTGAACGCCGCTACCGGCGAGTACGGCGACCTGCTCAAGATGGGCGTCATCGACCCGGTCAAGGTCACGCGCAGCGCGCTGCAGAACGCGGCGTCGATCGCGGCCCTTATCCTGATCACCGAGACCACCGTGAGCGACATCCCGGCCAAGGACGACGCTGCGGCAGCGGCGGCCATGGCGGGCATGGGTGGCGGAATGGGCATGATGTAGCCCGTAAGCCGTTCGTGTCGCGTGGAAGCGGGGCCCCGGGCCATACGGTCCGGGGCCCCGCTCGGTTACAATGGCGGCACGCTCACGAAGGGAGTCCGCGATGACCCAGAACGTACACTTCCTCGCGGAGTGGAACCGCCTCAAGAACGAGCACACCCACGACCGCGACAGCGCGAACAACTACGGCTGCTTCAACGTGGAGGCATGCCGCAACTGCAACTACATCTACAACGCCCGAGGCTGCATCGGCTGCCACAATTGCGACAGCGTGATCGAGTGCGTGCAGTGCGTCGACTGTCGTGACTGCGCCTACTGCGTGGGCCTGAACGGCGCGCGCTTCCACATCCTCAACAAGGAGTACACGGAAGAGGAGTACTACGCGAAGCTCAAGGCGTTCGGCATCGACTGGACCGTGGAGGCGTTCGATCCTCTCGATCCGTACGGGTCGCTCGGCTAGGCGCTGAGGCTGGAGACCCCGGCGATCGCGAACCGGAGTCCGAGATACACCAGGAACACCGCGCACGCGCCAAGCAACACCCGGTACGCATGGTCGGGCAGGATGCGCCGTCCACGCGCGGTAGCGGCGATCACGAGGCCGTACCACGCTATGTCCGCCATCTGATGGCCGATGAAGAACGCGGCCACGCCGACGGCTCCGATCGCAAGACCGTCCGATGCGAGCTTCACGCCCACTGTCGCCCACCAAAGCGTCCAGTACGGATTCGAAAGGCTCACGGTGACGCCCTGGATGACCGGCCCGAGCTTCGGCTCCGGGGTCACGGCGCCGGGGACGGGTACCGTGGCGCCGGAGAGCGTGTCACGTGCGAGCCCGAAGGCCAGCCATAGCAGGATCGCGCCTCCGACGATGCCGAGAACGCTGTTCACCACGGGTGCGGCGAGCAGGCGCTGGAGTCCGAAGGCGAAGCCCACGAGCAGCGCGCCCTCGAGCAGGGCGTGCCCCACGAGCATCAGGGCCGCCGACGCGGGGCCACGGGTGAGCGTGCGGGATATCGTGACCGTGAGGAACGGTCCCGGCGCCATCGCGCCCGAGAGCCCCACGAGGAACGCGGCTCCTCCCAGCGTGAACGCGTCGGCGATCCCGGCGTTCATCGGTATCCCGCTCCTGCGGAAGCGTGTGGAGCATCGATGCGTGGAGTGGGTGCCATGATGCTATAGTAGCGCAGCGCCGGGCAGGTCCGGCTGCGTAAGGAAGCACGGTGCGAAAGGGGTAGGCGTGTCGCTCTCCATCGGGATAGTGGGGTTGCCCAACGTCGGCAAGTCCACGCTCTTCACGGCCTTGACGCGGCGGCAGGTCGACGCGGCCAACTACCCGTTCGCCACGATCGAGCCCAACGTGGGCCTGGTACCCGTGCCGGATTCCCGGCTGGACCGTCTCGCCGAGCTGGTAAAGCCACAGCGGGTCGTGCCGGCGACGGTCGAGTTCGTCGACATCGCCGGGCTCGTGAAAGGTGCGAGCGAAGGCGAGGGCCTTGGCAACCAGTTCCTGGCCAACATCCGAGAGTGCGACGCCATCGCGGAGGTCGTGCGCTACTTCTCCGACCCCGGCGTGATCCACGTGGACGGCCGTGTCGATCCGGCATCTGACGTGGAGACGATCAAGACCGAGCTTATCCTCGCGGACCTTGCCACCATGGAGCGTGCGGTGCCGCGGCTCGAGAAGGAAGCGAAGCGCGATGCAGCGCTCGGCCCCAAGCTAGCCGTGGCTCGACGCCTTGAGGAGTGGATGGGGCAGGGCCATCGTGCCCGTACCATGGAGATGTCCGACGAAGAGCGGACTCTCATCCGGGATCTGCACCTGCTCACGATGAAGCCGATGCTGTACGTGGCGAACGTCGATGAGAGCGAGATCGGCGCGCCGCTCACGGAGATCGACGGGATCGCGCCCGTGCCGATCTGCGCGAAGATCGAGTCGGAGATGGCGGAGCTTGAGCCCGAAGAGCTCGCAGAGTACCTGGAGATGGAGGGCCTGGCGGAGCCGGGGCTGAACGCGCTCGTGCGTGAAGCGTACCGGCTGCTCGGCCTCCAGTCGTTCTTCACCGCGGGGGAGCAGGAGGCACGCGCCTGGACGGTGAGGGTGGGCGCCAAGGCGCCGGAAGCCGCCGGAGTCATACACACCGACTTCGAGAAGGGTTTCATCAAGGCCGAGGTCATCGCCTACGTCGACTACGACGCGCTTGGAAGCGAGACCGCTGCCAAGGCAGCCGGAAAGCTGCGGATCGAGGGCAAGGACTACGTGCTGGCCGACGGTGACGTGGTGCACTTCCGCTTCAACGTGTGAGACAGGGCGTCAGCGGAGCGCTTTGTCCAGCATCCAGTCGTGGAGGTAGGGGAGCACCGTCGATCCTCCCACCATCGTGAACGACTTGATGCGCGTCTCGTGGTTCTCGATGTACAGGCGCGTGTGGTTGCTGAGCGTGCGCGGCTGGACCAGCAGTATCGGCGAGACCGATTTCGCTCCTCGCACCCCTGCGGTCAGACAGTCCGGGTATGCCTCGCCGTTGGCCACGTAGTGGACGGTCGGGTCGGTGAAGAGCGTCTGCACGATGGCGGTGTTGGTGGCGTAGCGGTCCGGGCCCGCCAACCTGGTGGCGGTGGGGAGCGTGCTCTCCAGCGCCGGCGTGATCACGCTCGTGCCGCCGATGACCAGCGTCGACCGCCATGTGTCCGCGTGTGCGGCGGCAAACGCCGCTGTAGGGGCGCTCATGTCGTCGGGTCGTACGAGCAGGACGGGTATCTCGTTCGCGCCTGCGTACGAGGAGATGCTCACGGCGTCTGCGGGACCCGAGCCCGTGACCACGCAGACCTGCCCGCTCTCAGGCACGCCCACCCTGTCCGCGATGAGAGCGGCGGTCTCGTATCGGTTGGCGCCCTGGATCCGCTCGGTGGCCGACTCCTCGATGCTGGCCGCTCGCGCCGCCGCCGCCGCGATCTCCTGCGACACCGCATCGGTCCCGCCGAGCACGATCAGACGCTCCGGCATGAGCCGGGCAAGCTCCGCGGCTGTCTCGTCTGGCAGCGAATCGCGGCCGGTGAGCAGGAGCGGGGCGTCGAGGGCGTGGGACAGCGGGGCGCTGGCCAGCGCGTCAGGCCAGTTCTCACCGGTCGCAAGCAGCACGGTGCCGGCGCCGTCGGGCCAGCCGTCGAGCGAGAGTCCCGCAGCGGTGCCGTAGCGCCGATCCCCCGCGACGCGCGGCCAGATCGACCGGTACGGATCGCTGGCGAAGTACCCGTCCACGCCGTCGGCGATGGCGCGTGCGATCGTCGCCTGTCCACTCGCCGACGTGATGTATGCGCGGTCCGAGGCGTTGGAGAGGAAGCCGCACTCGGCAAGGATCGCCGGCATGTGCGACCACCGGATCACGTAGAAGCCGGTGGTCTTGGCGCCGCGGTCCCTGAGCGGGATGGCGTCGATGACCTCACGGTGCACGAACGTTGCGAGGGTCGCTCCCAGCCGGTCTTCAGCGGCCGAGTAGGTCTCGTAGCCCTGCGCCGCGCTCGTGATGCTCGCGTTGTTGTGTATCGAGATGAAGATGTCGGCGCCGGCGGCGTTCGCGCGGTCGCAGCGGGCTTGCAGGTCGTCGCGCGGAACGCCATCGCTGTACCGGGTGGTGCCGTCGGCGAACCAGTCCCAGGTGTCCGTCTCGGAGTCGTACCGCCAGATCGCCCGGTCGGTGGGCCCCACGGTCACGTCGCTTGTACGCGACATCGTGACCGTGTGACCGCGCGCGACGAGCTCCGAGCGCAGCCTGAGCGCGATCTGCAGGTTGACGGTCTTCTCGGCGACGCCCGCATAGACGGCGCCAGGGTAGATGCCACCGTGACCGGGGTCGATGAAGACACGCGCGGCGTATGCGGGGGAAGCCAGGGCGAGGGTGCTGGCGAAGGCGATCATGGCCAGCAGCATGCTGGCGCCGATCACGGGCCGGTGTCTACGGTACATTGCTACGGTCGGCCTTTCGGGTCGTATGCCGGCGGATGATGCCGCCGCGGAACCACGAATTGCCGGTATTATAGCGCAGAGTGTTCAACAACATCGGTCGAACCCCTACAATACGTCTACCGGGGCGGTCGGCATCACAGCTATCTGACACACCGATAGGATCACAGTCTCCTTCAGACCAGGTGTCGCCCGTTTCGAACACGGGGCTTGACCCTGGTCTTTGCACATAGACGGACGGCGGTTCCGGGAATACCGGACAAGAGAGGCGGCGCACAGCATGGAGATCGAGATCGGGCGTGGCAAGACGGCACGGCAGGCGTACGGATTCGACGACATCGCGATCGTCCCAAGCCGCCGGACCCGTGACCCCCGGGATGTGAATATCGGCTGGGAGTTCACGTTCAAGGGTCGCGACTACACCTTCGAGCTTCCCGTGCTCGCGTCGGCCATGGACGGTGTCGTGGATCCCGCGTTCGCCATCACGCTCGGCAAGCTGGGCGGTCTTGCGGTGCTGAACCTCGAGGGCATCCAGACCCGGTACGCCGACCCGGCCCCCCATCTCGACGCGATCGCCTCGTTCTCGCGTGAGGAAGCCACCCGCCGGATGCAGGAGATCTATGCCGCCGAGGACGTGAAGCCCGAGCTCGTGAAGCAGCGTGTCGCCGAGATCAAGGCGGGAGGCGTGCTCGCCGCCGCTTCGCTCACGCCGCAGAACGTGGAGAGGTTCATCGGTCCGGCGCTCGAAGGCGGACTCGATATCCTCATCATCCAGGGCACGGTGGTCTCGGCGGAGCATGTCTCGAGCTACGACAAGCCGCTCGACCTGAACGCCTTCATCGCGTCGCTCGACATCCCGGTGATCGTCGGCGGCTGCTGCAGCTACCAGGGTGCGCTGCATCTCATGCGCACCGGTGCGGTAGGCGTTCTGGTGGGCGTGGGTCCGGGTCACGCGTGCACCTCCCGCCGCGTGCTGGGTATCGGCGTGCCGCAGTGCACGGCAGTCGCTGACGCCGCGGCGGCCCGCATGCGGCATCTTGATGAGACCGGCGTGTACTGCCACGTCATCGCTGACGGCGGGATGCGTACGGGTGGCGACCTTGCCAAGGCCATCGCGTGCGGCGCTGACAGCGTGATGATCGGCTCGCCGCTGGCCGCCGCCGCTGAGGCGCCGGGCCGCGGCTACCACTGGGGCATGGCGACCTTCCACCCCGACCTGCCCCGCGGCACGCGTGTCTTCGCGGGCCAGAAGGGTACGCTTGAGGAGATCCTCACCGGTCCGGCGCATGAGAACGACGGCACGCTCAACCTCTGCGGCGGGCTTCGCACCTCCATGGCGACCTGCGGATACGAGAACCTCAAGGCGTTCCAGAAGGCCGAGGTCATGGTGGCCCCGGCGCTGCAGACGGAGGGCAAGTTCCTCCAGCAGTCGCAGGGCGTCGGCATGGGTCGCTAGGTGATGGCGTGACCGACTACCACGACCAGCAGCCCACGGTCCTCGTTCTTGATTTCGGTGCGCAGTATGCGCAGCTCATCGCCCGGCGCGTGCGCGAGGCGCGTGTCTACTCGGAGATCGTTCCGCACGATATCAGCCTCGAGGAGATCCAGCGCCGCCAGCCGGCGGCGCTGATCCTCTCCGGTGGCCCGGCGAGCGTCTATGCGCCTGACGCGCCCAAGATGGATGCGCGCATCTACGAGGCGGGGATACCGATCCTCGGGTTCTGCTACGGCATGCAGCTCATGGCGCTCGACCTCGGTGGCCAGGTACCGCATACCGACATCGGCGAGTACGGGTTCGCGGAACTTGTCGTCATGGAGCCGGAGTGCCGGTTGCTCGATGGCGTGCCGGAGAGCTCGCAGTGCTGGATGAGTCACCGCGACAGCGTCGGTTCGCCGCCGGACGGCTTCCTCGTGACGGCCCGCACGACGGTCACGCCCGTCGCCGCGATGGAGGACCCCGAGAGGAAGCTCTACGCCACGCAGTTCCATCCCGAGGTCGCCCACACCGCCTTCGGCCAGCAGATCATCAAGACCTTCCTGCACGACATCGCCGGGATACCGCCGGTATGGACGATGCTGAACATCATCGATGAGACGGTCGGGCGTGTGCGGGAGCAAGTGGGGGATGGCCGCGTCATCTGCGCACTGTCCGGTGGTGTCGACTCGAGCGTGGTGGCAGCCCTGCTGCATCGAGCCATCGGCGACCAGCTCACCTGTGTGTTCGTAGACCACGGTTTGCTGCGTCTGGACGAGGCAGACCAGGTGGTGCGCACGTTCCGTGACCAGTTCCAGATCGATCTCGTGCATGTGGAGGCCGAAGAGCGCTACCTGTCGCTCCTTGAAGGTGTGACCGATCCCGAGCAGAAGCGGCGCATCATCGGCGAGGAGTTCTGGAAGGTCTTCTTCGAGGAAGCCACGAAGCTCGAGGGTGTCGCGTGGCTTGCGCAGGGAACGCTCTATCCCGACGTCATAGAGAGCGGCAACAAGACCGCTGCGAAGATCAAGAGCCACCACAATCTCATCCCCTTCCCGGAAGGCGTGCACTTCGACCTCATCGAGCCGCTGAAGGCGCTCTTCAAGGACGAGGTCCGCGCCGTGGGCTCGGAACTCGGCCTGCCGGATGAGATCGTGCATCGTCAGCCGTTCCCGGGGCCGGGACTCGCGGTGCGTATCATCGGTGCGATCACGCGCGAGAAGCTTGACACCCTGCGTGCTGCGGACGCCATCGTGCGTGAGGAGATCGGTGCGTGGGATGTGGATCGGAGCGTGTGGCAGTACTTCGCGGTGCTGCCCGACATCCGCAGTGTAGGCGTGATGGGCGACGAGCGGACGTACGGTCATCCGATCATCGTGCGAGCGGTCGCCTCGGCTGATGCCATGACCGCCGACTGGGCGAGGTTGCCGCACGACCTGCTGGCGCGGATGAGCAACCGCATCATCAACGAGGTCGAGGGTATCAACCGGGTAGCGTACGACATCACGAGCAAGCCTCCCGGAACGATCGAGTGGGAGTAGGGATCAGAGTCATGTGACGCGGCGCCGGATGACCGGCGCCGCGTGCGCCATAAGGGCGTTGCACTGCACGGACCGTCGAGGTAAGGAGAGCGACCGTGACCGACGAATCCCGGGCCCAGGAAGAGATCGCCGCGCATCGAGTTCGAATCGACGAGGTCGACTGCGAGATCGTGCGGTTGCTGAACGAGCGCGCTGCGGAGTCGCTTGCGATCAGGGCGCTGAAGCCGCAGGTGCACTGGGGTCTGTACGATCCCAAGCGTGAGGAGGAGATCTTCGCCCATCTGGCCGCCTGCAACCAGGGACCCCTGTACGCGGAGAACCTGCGCGAGATCTACGAGACGATCCTGCACGTCATGAAGGAGATGCGCGGATGAGCGGCGAACGGAACGTGACTACCGACGCTGTCGTGCGCGACGGTGGAGTCACCGTCATCGCCGGCCCATGCTCGGTGGAGAGCCGCGAACAGATGCGCGAGGTGGCCGCGGCCCTGAAGGAACTCGGCATCCGGGTGATGCGCGGAGGAGCCTTCAAACCGCGCACGTCGCCCTTCTCGTTCCAGGGGCTCGAGCTCAAGGGCCTGGAGCTTCTGCGCGAGGCGGCCGACGAGTACGGACTGCTGGTGGTGACCGAGGTCACCGACTCGGCCAATGCGGCAGTGGTGAACGAGTATGCCGACATCCTGCAGGTGGGCACGCGGAACATGGCGAACTTCAGCTTGCTCAGGAAGATCGGAGAGGTCACGGCCGACTCGCGCAAGCCCGTGGTGTTCAAGCGGGGTATGGCCGCCACCATCGAGGAGTGGCTCCAGGCGAGCAACTACATAACGTTGCACGGGAATGAGAACGTGATCCTGTGCGAGCGGGGGATCCGAACCTTTGAGACCGCGTACCGCTTCACGCTCGACATCACGGCGGTGCCGGTCGTGAAGAGCCTGTCGTTGCTGCCGATCATCGTGGATGTGTCCCACCCGGCAGGGCGGGCCGACCTCGTGCCCGCGATCTCGCGGGCGGCGGTCGCGGTGGGCGCCGACGGCATCATGATCGAGGTGCACCCGAACCCGCGCGAGGCGCTCTGCGACGGCCCTCAGTCGCTCGATCTCGAGGGGATCCGTTCACTGATGGACGAGCTTCGTCCGATAGCCGGAGCGGTCGGGCGCTCGCTGGCGTAGGCTCACGGGCCGGGGGCGTTCAGTCGGTTATCCGGGTCACGATCTGAGGCGCCATCCTTGCGCAACCTTGTTGTGAGTCGCCGGTGCTGGCACAATGTTTGTTAGCTGTATGCCTGGAACCCGGCTCGTGCATGCGTATGGCATCGGCACAAGGAGGCGGCACGATGGCATCGTCGACACCGTTCAGCAAGATCTGCGTCCACTGCGGGGCTGAGGGTGTCGCGCGCATCGGCTACTGCACGGAGTGCGGCGAGGTCGTATGCGAGCGCTGCGGTGACACCCAGCTCAGCATGGGCAAGTCCCGCGTCATCCACCACTCGTGCCTTAGGACGGCGGGGGAGTCCACCTTCTCCATGATCAAGTTCGTCCAGTAGCGCACCGGCGCTTCAATCGGCCGCCGTCGCGGGGTACACTGTTCACCCCATGACACTTTCTCTCTCGGACCTCAATCCGGCGCAGCGCGACGCCGTCACCACCACAGAAGGGCCTCTGCTCGTGCTCGCTGGAGCAGGGAGCGGTAAGACCCGTGTGCTCACCTACCGCATCGCCAATCTGATCGAGAACCATGGGGTGTCTCCGGCGTCCATCCTGGCGATCACCTTCACCAACAAGGCGGCCGGCGAGATGCGGGAGCGTTTGATCGACCTCGTGGGGCCGTCGGCACGTCCGATGTGGGTGATGACGTTCCACGCCTTCTGTGTGCGGCTGCTGCGTGCCGACGGTGCCCGCCTCGGCTATTCGCGGTCGTTCACGATCTATGACGATGACGACAGCCGACGCCTCCTTGCGAGCGTGCTCACCGAACTGGATGTCGATACGAAGATGCATCCGCCACGGGCGGTGGCGGGCCGCATCTCAACCGCGAAGAACGAGCTTGTGGGTCCTGCCACGTATCGTGAGCGGGCGGTCGTGCCCCCGGAGAAGGTGGCGGCTCGGGCGTACGAGCTGTATCAACGGCGCCTTGCCGAGGCGAACGCGATGGACTTCGACGACTTGCTCGTGAATGCCGAGCGGCTGCTGCGAGAACACCCTGACGTCCTCGAGTTCTACCAGGACAGGTTCCGCTACGTCATGGTGGACGAGTACCAGGACACCAACAAGGCCCAGTACGAGATCGTGAACCGGCTTGCTGCCCGCGATCGGAACCTCATGGTGGTGGGTGACGACGACCAGTCGATCTACTCCTGGCGCGGGGCCGACATCCGCAACATCCTCGAGTTCGAGCGCGACTATCCCGACGCCACGGTGATCAGGCTCGAGCAGAACTACCGCTCCACAGCCACCATCCTCGCTGCCGCCAACGCGGTGGTGGCGAACAACCAGGGCCGCAAGCCGAAGACGCTCTGGACCGCGAACGCCGGCGGGGAGGCCATCACCCGGTACGCGGCCACTGACGAGCGGGACGAGGCCCGGTTCATCACGGAGGAGGTGGAGCGGCTCCTGCGGGAGGAGCACCGCTCGTACGCCGATTTCGCGGTCTTCTACCGCACCAACGCACAGTCACGCGTGATCGAGGACATGTTCCTGCGCGCGGGTGTCCCGTACCGCCTGGTGGGCGGGACGAGGTTCTTCGACCGCGCGGAGATCAGGGACGTCATGGCGTGGCTGCGCGCCACCGTGAACCCCGCCGACACGCAGTCGCTGGTCCGCGTGATGGAGAAGCGCGCCGGCATCGGGAAGACGACGATCGAGGCGCTCCGTGCGAAGGCGATCGAGGAGGGCATCACTCTCGCCAAGGCCATAGCCCGCGCAGGCGACAGCGGCTGGGTCGCCACGGCCCCGGCCCGGAAGGTCGCGGGGCTGGCGGCCGACCTGGAGGCGGCTCGAACGGCCGAAGGCGAGACGTTGCGGGAGCGAGTGGAGCGCATCGTGACCGCTTCGGGGCTGCTCGCGGCTTTGGCCGCGGAGCGCACCAGCGAGGCCGAGGGCCGTGCCGAGAACATCCGCGAGTTCTTCGGCGTGGTGGATGAGTACGACGCGCAGCACGAGGAGCCGGAGCAGCGAACGCTCGAGGCGCTGCTCGAGTGGGTGGCTCTCCGCACCGACCTCGACGAGATCGCCGAGGACGATCGTGCTGTGACGCTCATGACGCTCCATGCCGCCAAGGGTCTGGAGTTCCCCGTGGTGTTCCTCCCGGGGATGGAGGACATGATCTTCCCGCACGCGAGCGCGATCTTCGAGCCCACGGGCCTGGAGGAGGAGCGCCGGCTGTGTTACGTGGGCATCACCCGGGCGCGCGAGCGGTTGTACCTGCTGCACGCGGGTTCGAGGATGCTGTTCGGCCAGACCCAGTACAACCAGCCGAGCAGGTTCATCGACGAGATCCCGGACGAGCACCTCGCGGTGGAAGGCGTGGGCTCGTCGGGCTTCGGGGCCTCGGCGCCCGGGCGTGGCCGGGGCGACCGCGGAGGATCCGTCAGGTGGGGTGGCGGCTCACGTCGCGATCAGGCGCCAACGGGGGGGCGCGTGTTCGGTTCCGGTGTGCGGGCGGCCCGTGAGCCGGAGGAGAAGCTGGTGCTCGCTGTTGGTGACACGGTGGACCATAAGGTCTTTGGCCGGGGCGTGGTCCAGTCCGTCACGGGTGACAAGGTGAGTGTGACGTTCCCGGAAGGCGGGACGAAGAACCTGCTTCTAGGGTACGCTCCGATACGGAAGGTCGAGGGCTGAGCGGCACCACGGGCGAGAGGATGACGATGGGACCTGTCTTCGTCTTCGGGCATCGCAATCCCGACAACGATTCGATCTGCTCTGCGGTGGCGTACGCACACCTCAAGAACGTGACTGATCCTGATGAGGTGTACCTGGCGGCACGCCTCGGCCCTGTGCCACCTGAGACCCAGTGGGTGTTCGAACGCTTCGGGGTCGACCTGCCCGAGGAGATCCCGCATGTGCGCACCCGCGTCCGGGACGCGATGAGCGCCGACGTGGTTTCCATCGGAGTGGATGAGAATCTTCGCACGGCGGGCGCCCTGATGCGCGAACGCGGAGTGCGGGCGCTTCCCGTGGTGGACGACGAGGGTGTGGTGCGCGGGCTGCTGAACCAGAGCACGCTTGCCGAGCTCTATATCGGCGAGACCGAGATGCTCGGGTTCGAGAAGCTGCCGGTCACCGTGGGCGAGCTCGCCGAGGCGCTGGGCGGCACGGTCCTGTGCGGCGAGTCAGGGACGCTGCTCAAAGGACACGTGCTCATCGGCGCGATGGAGCCGGGCACCATGGTGTCGTACATCCGCGTCGGCGACACGCTCATCGTTGGCGACAGGGTACGCACCCAACCGCTGGCGATCGAGGCCGGAGCCGCATGCATCATCGTCACCGGCGGCTCGGCCCCTGAGAAGACGGTGGTCGATCTCGCCCGCACGCGCGGAGCGGCGATAGTGACGAGCCCCCACGACACCTACGCCACCGCGCGACTCGTCAACCTGGCGCATGCGGTCGGTGGCGTGATGGACGCGACCCCGCTGCTCGCCGACCCCGACGCACTGCTCGCCGAGGTGGCCGAGGACCTGATCGAAAGCGCGCACCGGGAGGCGCTGGTGGTGGATCAGGACGCCCGGCTCATCGGCATCCTGACACGCAGCAACCTCGCGCGTGGCTCGCGTAGGCGGGTCATCCTGCTCGACCACAACGAGGTGTCCCAGTCGGCACCGGGCGTCGAGGAGGCGGCGGTCATGGAGATCGTCGACCACCATCGCGTGGGCGACATCCAGACCGTCTCGCCGATCCTCTTCCTCAACCTGCCGGTGGGCTCCACTGCCACCATCGTCGCGGAACGCTATCGTGATCTCGGCGTCAGCCCGCCCGATCCCATCGCCGGGATCCTGCTCTCGGCCGTCCTGACCGATACCGTGCTGCTGAAGTCGCCCACCACCACACCGCTCGACCGCGAGGTGGCCGAGAGGCTGGCAGCGCAGATACACACCGATGTCACCGATTTCGGGCTGGAGATGTTCCGCGCGCGTTCCGCGAGGTCGGCGTTCTCGGCCGGCGACGCGGTGAGCCGGGACCTGAAGGAGTACCGTGTCGGAGAGGTGACCATCAGCGTGGCGCAGGTGGAGACCGTGGATGCAGGAGAATACCGGGATCGCTCGGCGGAGCTCTCAGAGGCGCTGGAGGCGTTCAGGGTCAGGCGTGGACTCGACCTCGCCATGCTGCTCGTGACCGACGTGGTCAAGGAGGGAAGCGAGGTGTTCGCCGCGGGGAAGCGGCGCATCGCCGAGCGTGCTCTCGGTATCGACCTGACGGATGGCTCCGCATGGATGGACGGGGTGCTGTCGCGCAAGAAGCAGGTCGCCGCGCGGTTGCTCGAGGGTCTGGGGGGATGACGGTGCTGAGGAGTCGGGGGGAATCGTGGCAGCGCGACCCGCGCCCTGGCGCGTCGGTGATCGCGGCGGGCGGCCTGCTGCTCGCCTTCGTCGCGCTCGGCGTGGCGCTGGTGTTCGCTCCGGCGTTCATCCGGTTCGACGCCGCGGTCTCGGAGGCGATCAGGTCGGTCACATGGCCGTGGGTCGAGTCTGTGGCGCGGGCGGCCACCTGGCTCGGCGACTTCTGGCCGATGGCGGCGCTGACAGCGGGCGCAGGCGCCGCACTATGGGTGATGGGGCGACGGACGTCCTCCGCGACGCTGGTGCTCACCGTGGCGCTGGGTTCGCTGTTGGGGAGCATCCTGAAGCTGCTGTTCGGGCGTCTTCGCCCGGCGCTGGAGGTGGCCCGCATCGCCCTCCCCGAGTCATACAGCTTCCCGTCGGGACACGCGCTCTCGAGCCTGCTGTTCTTCGGTTCGGTAGCTTTCTTGATCGTGCTTCATGTCCGGAGCCTGCGGGTGTCGGCCCTCGGCGTCGGCCTCTGCGGTCTTGCGGTCTTCGCCATCGGCATGGGACGCGTCTATCTCGGTGTCCACTTCTTGGGCGACATCATCGGATCGTGGTTGCTCGGCGCTGGGCTGCTCGCCCTGATGGTGATGATCTCAGCGCGATGGGGCGCCGGGAGCGAGGAGCGGGTCAGCTGACCCGCTTCAGCCGCACCGTGACGGACGTGCCCGAGCCGATGTGTGAATCGATCGACACCGAGCCACCGGCGCGCTCCACGGCGTTCTTCACGAGCGATAAGCCGAGGCCGGTGCCTCCGCTGGCGCGCGATCGGGCCCGGTCGACACGGTAGAACCGCTCGAAGACCCTCTCGCGGTCGTGTTCGGGGATCCCCATGCCGGTGTCGCTGACGGTGATGATGACGTCGGCACCGTCAGTGGACACGCTCACGCGCACCGATCCTGTCTCCGTGTACGTGATGGCGTTGGAGAGCAGGTTGTCGAGCACGATCGCCAGGTCTGTGTGGTCCATGGCCACCGCCACGTCTTCGCCCCGTATGGTGCTCAGGTCCGCCGTCAACTCAAGGCCGCGCCCGGAGGCTGAACGGTGGTGGGCGGAGATCGCCAGGTCGATGGAGCGCCGTACGTCGGCCACCGCCTCGGGGCCCGGCCGTTTCTCCATGCGGGAGAGATCGAGGAGGTCCGACACGAGCTTCTTCAGCCGGGCGGCCTCGCCCTGTATGGCCGTGACGAACCCGAGGGCGTTGGCGACGTCCCCGTCCTCGGCAGCGGAGGCCGCCGACTCGGCCAGCAGCAGGATGCCCGCCGTAGGGGTCTTGAGCTCGTGCGAGGCGTTGGCCACGAAGTCGCTTCGGATGGCGTCGAGCCTCATCCGGTCGGTGGTGTCGGTGATGACCACGAGCGAGCGCCGCCCGGTGGAGCTCCCGCCGAGAGGCACCGTTCTCACCCGGTGGTAGCGCTGGTACGGATCGGGTCCGAGATCGACCGTCGCAGGCTCGGCCTCATCGATATGCGAAGCGATCGCGCTCTCGAGTGAAGCCGGAAGGCCGATCGCATCGAGCGGTTTGCCCGTGATCTGCACGGGAGAGCCGCGCAGCAAGGTCCCGGCTACCCGGTTCGCCAGAGTCACGCTTCCGCCCTCGACCAGGAGCACGGCATCTGACAGGCCGTCCACAACGAGCCGGAGCGATTCACGCTCGCGTTCGATCTCCCCGATCCGGTCGCGCATCTGATCGCCAAGGGTCGCGAGCGCGTTGGAGAGGGGGGCGAGCGCCGGGGTCGTGCCGTGGACCGGCGTCGAGAGGTCCCCGGAGGCCATCGCGTGGGCGGTGTCCGCGAGCCGTTCGATCGGGCCTGCGGTCGTCCGCGAGATACGCCACGCGAGCGCCACCGCCGCAACGAGGGCGAGCGCGAGCAGCCACAGGCCCGTGTCGCGAATCCCCGCCGTGAGCGCTCGGATCCGCGTCAGGGACGTGGACGTGCGTACGACCAGGGCGCCGTCCGCGGATGGGACCGCCACATACAGACGCTCCAGACCCTGCGTGTCCGAGCGGCGGATGTCCTCCCCGCGGCGCCCGGCGAGGGCTTCGACGACCTCGGGCCGGTCCCCATGGTCTGCCATGGCCGCGGGATCCTCGTCGCTGTCGGCCAGCACCGTGCCGTCCGTGGTGATGAGCGTGACACGGAGGCCTGTGTCGGCGCCGAGGTCGACGACGGTCGCCTGGAGCGGAGCGTCGGTGGCCTCGAGCATGAGGGCCACCGAGGCCGCGACATCCGCAAGGTGCTCCGTCTGCTGCTCTATGACCGCGTCCGACAACGGCTGGTACAGGCTGAACACCCATGCGGCGGCAAGGAGGAGGGTCACGCCGACGATCCCGGCGAGAAGCCGTACACGGTACGCGGTCATGCCGCCGATGCGTGACGGCGTCACTGCGACCCACCTGCTGCCGCGTGTCCATCCATGGCCGGCTCCGGTTCGAACCGGTAACCGACCCCGTGGACCGTTTGTATGTAGTGGAAGGCGGACCGCTCGTCGAGCGCCTGCCGGAGGCGGCGGATGTGCACGTCGATCGTCCGCGATGAAGGCAGGAATTCGTACCCCCAGACCTCCCGCGCAAGACGTTGGCGCGACATGAGCTGGCCGTTGTTGCGTGCGAGCGCGAGCAGGAGCTGGAACTCCTTGAGGCGCAGCTTCACCGGCTCACCGGCCACCGTCGTACGCAGTTGCGCCGGCTCCAGCACCAGGTCGCCGACCCGGATGACGTCCTCCACCTCGAGCACGCTGCGCTCACGCACACGACGCAGGTTCGCGCGGACGCGGGCGAGGAGTTCCTCCATCGAGAACGGCTTGGTGAGATAGTCGTCCGCACCGGCATCGAGGCCGCGGATGGTGTTCCGTTCGCCATCGAGGGCCGTGACCATGATGATCGCCACCTCGGAGTTGTGTTTGCGGACCTCCTCGGCGAACCGGAACCCATCGATGCCGGGAAGCATGAGGTCGAGCACGATGAGGTCGGGCGAGCCGCTCCGGGCGAGACGGAGCCCCTCGACGCCATCGTCGGCCGAGGACGTGTCGAACCCCGCGCGCTTGAGCGCGTAGGTCACGGTCTGCCTGATGATCGGGTCGTCCTCTACGACGAGTACGTGCGACATGGCCATGCTCCCTGATGGTCGGCGTCTGCTGCCATTGTAGAGAGCGCGCACGGCATTGAACATCCATGTAACAAAGAGTTCACCTTCGGCCACCACCTTTTACATCGCTGCAACCACGCCATACGCCATGGCCCATAGCCTTGATGTCGTCCGGCGAGATGCCGGCGTCCGATCGTTCGAGACGAAGGAGTGGAGAGTGGATCTCAGGAAGTTCGTAGCGCCCGCCCTTGCAGCGTTGCTGCTTGCAGGCACCATGGCGTTGGCCGGTTGCAGTGCCGAGGAGCCCGCGTCCGAGGCGGAGCCCACCGCGGAAGGGGCCGCAGAGGAGCTCGAGGGTTCCATCACCGTGCAGGGCTCTGACACCCTGCTGAACGTCGCGACCGCCTGGAGCGAGTCGTTCATGGACGAGAACCCGGGCGTGGACATCTCGGTCCAGGGTGGTGGCTCGGGCACCGGTATCGCGGCGCTGATCAACGGCACCGTGGACTTCGCCAACGCGTCGCGCGGGATCAAGGACGAAGAGATCGCCGAGGCCGAAGGCAAGGGTATGGACATCGTCGAGCATTCCGTTGCGATCGACGGTATCGCGGTCGTGGTGAACCCCGCCAACGGCGTGTCGGATCTCTCGCTGGACGAGCTCGGCCAGATCTTCCGCGGCGAGATCACCAACTGGAAGGACGTTGGCGGCATCGACGCCGAGATCGTGCTCCTCTCGCGTGACAGCTCCTCCGGCACGTACGAGTTCTTCAAGGAGGCCGTCGTCGGCGAGGACTTCGAGTACGCGGCTTCCGCCAAGCTGCTGCCCTCCAACCAGGCGATCGCCGATGAGGTGACCGCCAACGAGGCCGGAATCGGTTACATCGGTCTCGGTTATCTCACGTCCGACGTGAAGATCGTCGCTGTCGACGGTGTTGAGGCATCGGTGGAGACGGCCGCCGACGGCACCTACCCGATCAGCCGTTACCTCTACATGTACAGTGATGGCGAGCCCCAAGGCGTCATGGCCGCCTACCTCGACTGGATCCTCGGCGCCGAGGGTCAGCAGCTGGTCGAGGACGAGGGTTTCGTACCGCTTCCGTAAGACCGTATGAGAACCCCTCCCTCAGACGGTGCGCGGCGTCTCGGCCGCACGACCACGCGTCGTGCGGCCGAGGCTGTCGCCCGCGCCATAATCCATGTGTGTGGCTGGCTCGCGATCGTCATACTCGCCGCGATCGCGATCTTCCTTGCGTGGAACTCGGTCCGCGCGTTCGGGGAGGCCGGGCTCGGGACGATGCTGTCCGAAACCGCCTGGTATCCCACCTCCGATCCGGGCAAGTTCGGCATGCTGCCGCTGATCCTCGGATCGCTGTTCGTGACGGGCGTCGCGCTGGCGGTCTCGGTCCCTGTGGGGGTGGCAGCCGCAGTGTTCATCTCCGAGTTCTCAGGCCCTGGCGTGAAGGACGTCATGAAGTCGATCATCGAGTTCATGGCCGCCGTGCCGTCGGTGGTCTACGGGCTTATCGGCGTGGCTGTGGTGATACCGTTGGTGAAGGACGTCTTCGCTCTCAACAGCGGCATGACGGCCCTCACCGGCGGCATCGTGCTCGGCGTGATGTCGCTGCCGACCGTGATCTCCATCTCCGAGGACGCGTTGCACGCGGTGCCGTTCGACCTGCGTCAGGGCTCGGCGGCGCTCGGCAACACCCGGTGGCAAACGACCTTCAAGGTGACCGTTCCGGCTGCGGGATCGGGAATCTTCGCGGCCGTGATGCTCGGGCTGGGTCGTGCGATCGGCGAGACGATGGCCGTGCTGATGCTCACGGGTAACGCTGCTGTCATGCCGACGACAGTGCTGGAGTCGGTCCGTACGATGACCGGGACGATCGCCGCCGAGATGGGTGAGGTCGTCCAGGGCGGCCTTCACTACTCGGTGTTGTTCGCCGTAGGACTCGTGTTGTTCGCGATCACCTTCACCATCAACCTCGCCGCCGATCTCGTTCTCGAGCGGCAGCGGAAGCGGTGGCGCCGATGAGCGGCATGTCTCGCACGCGCAGGGCACGCCGATCGGAGTTGGTGGCCAGGGCCGTCACGGGTCTGGCCGCCGTGTCGGTGGTGGCGGTCGCGCTGTTCGTCCTCGCATACATCGTGTATCACGGCATCGGCGCGATCGACTGGACGTTCCTGACCGACGTGCCGCGCGACCGCGGCCGGGAGGGCGGGATCCTGCCGGTGATCGTCGGGACCCTGTGGGTGGTCGCGACCACCGCCGGTCTCACCCTCCCGATCGGTATCCTCGCCGGGATCTACCTGTCCGAGTACGCGCCGCGCAACTTCACCACCAGGGCGATACGTCTAGCGATCACGAACATGGCCGGCGTCCCGTCCATCGTCTACGGGCTGTTCGGCCTCGCCGCCTTCGTGCTTCTCGCGGGGTTCGGCCGTTCGGTCATCGCCTCCGCGCTCACCTTGACGTGCATGACGTTGCCGGTCGTGATCACAGCGACCGAGGAAGCGCTGAGACAGATCCCGCAGGACCTTCGGCAGGCCTCGCTCGCGCTCGGCGCCACGCGGCTGCGCACGATCTACAAGGTCGTGTTGCCGGCGGCGGCGCCGGGTATCATCACCGGTTCCATCCTCGGCCTGGCAAGAGCGGCCGGTGAGACCGCGCCGATCCTGTTCACCGGTGCGGTGTTCCAGATGAGGAAGCTGCCGGATGGGCTGTCATCGCAGTTCATGTCGTTGCCCTATCACATATATGCGCAGGTCACGTCGGTGCCGGGGTGGAGTCCCACGCTCGTGTGGGGTACCGCGCTCGTGCTGGTGGCCGGCGTGAGCGTTGTGAGCGTCGTCGCGGCGCTGTGGCGCTCGGCTCAGAGAAGGAGGGTCAAGTGGTGAACGCACTGCTGCTCGAACGGGACGGGACGCTGGCGTACACCGCCGGATCCGTCGTAGCGGACGATGCGGTGGACGTTGCGACACGCGAGGATGCGTCGGCGGCCGTCCGTGGGACGTTCTCGCTCTCGGGCGTCTCGGTGGCGTACGGTCGTGACCGCGTCATCGAGGGGGTCGGCATGGAGATCCCCGCGCGCTCGGTGACCGCGCTCATAGGTCCGTCGGGGTGCGGCAAGTCGACGCTTCTGCGCTGTCTCAACCGCATGAACGACGAGATCGGCAACGTTCACGTGGACGGTCGCATCACCCTCGACGGCGCGGACATCATGGGCAAGGCTATGGACCCGGTCGAGCTACGCATGCGCGTAGGCCAGGTCTTCCAGAGACCCAACCCGTTCCCGATGAGCATCTACGACAACATCGCATATGGTCCCCGCACCCAGGGCATCCGCAGGAAGTCCGAGCTCGATCCGCTCGTGGAAGAGTCGCTCAGGGGCGCTGCGCTGTGGGACGAGGTGAAGAAGAGTCTCAAGAAGCACGCCTTCGAGCTCTCGGGGGGCCAGCAGCAGCGGCTGTGCATCGCACGCGCGCTGGCGACCAAGCCGGAGGTGATCCTCATGGACGAGCCCGCTTCCGCGCTCGACCCTATCTCCACGCAGCAGATCGAAGACACCATCGCCGAGCTGAAGGACTCGGTGACGATCGTCATCGTCACCCACAACATGCAGCAGGCGGCCCGCATATCCAACCAGACGGCGTTCATGCTGCGCGAGAGTCTGGAGGAGCCCGCACACCTCGTGGAGATGGGCGACACGAAGAAGATGTTCACCAATCCGGATGACTCGCGAACGGAGTCGTACATCACAGGGCGGTTCGGGTAGCGCGAGTATCGCCGGGAAAAAAGGAACGAGGCGCGTGGGGGGACGCGCCTCGTTTCATGTGAGCGGCGATTCCCCGCGTCCGAGGGGGGAGGGATTGCGGGTCGCACTGCTCGCGAGTATGCAAGCAATGTGCGTGCCAATATCGTGAGAAGGCCCGCCGAACGGACCCTGAGTGGTCGTCGGCGGGCCTTGGTATGCGCGAACACCGGTGTGGAGCGCGCGGGCTACATGCCGTCTACTGGCAGGTGTAGCCTCCATCCACGGCCACGTTGGAGCCGGTGACGAACGAAGCTTCGTCGGATGCGAGCCAGACGATGAGGTTCGCGACCTCATCCGCGGTGCCCAGCCGGTTCATCGCATGCTTGCCGGCGATGAACGCATATCCGTCCGAGCCCGGGGTGATCCCGGCCTTGGTAAGGAGCGGCGTCTCGATGAACCCGGGGTGGACCGAGTTGACCCGCAGTCCCTGCTGCGCATACTCGGTAGCCGCCGCCTTGGTGAGGCCCGAGACGCCGTGCTTGGCTGCGACGTATGCGGGAGCCGTTGCCCAGCCCACGAGTCCGAGGATGCTCGAGACGTTGACGATCGAGCCGCCACCGGAGGCGAGGATCGCCGGGATGCCGTACCGCATGCCGTAGAAGACGCCGTTCAGGTTGATGTCGATGACCTTGTGCCATCCCTCGAGCGAGTACTCGCCCGTGGGTCCGGCTTCGCCGCCGATACCGGCGTTGTTGACCACGATATGGAGTCCGCCATACGCCTCGACGGCTGCGGCGATCGCCGCCTCCACCTCGGCTGCCTCGGCGACGTTGGCGCGTACGAACATCGCGGTGCCGCCCGCCGTCTCGATCGCCGAGACGGTGTCGGCCCCTGCGGCCTCATCGACGTCCGAGACGACGACCTTTGCGCCCTGGCGCGCGAAACCGAGCGCGGCCTCACGGCCGATACCAGAACCTGCGCCGGTGATGAACGCGACCTTGCCTTCGAATCCAGCCATTAGCGACCCCTTTCACCCTGTGAAGAACGGACGGGCGCTATTGTAACAGAAGTTACAAGTAGTACGTCAAGGGCGGCGCGCAGTGGCCGGTGACGGTCTGCGCTCACGACGAAGGACGCCGCCTCCGGGTCCGGAAGCGGCGTCCTGATCTCGCTTGCGCATGGAGCGCCGTGATCGCGTTGAAGCGGGGGGTGAGCTACACGAGCCCCTGCGCCAGCATCGCGCGCGCGACCTTCATGAAGCCGGCGATGTTCGCGCCGTTGACGTAGTTGCCGGGGGTGCCGTACTCGTCGGCGGCGTCCACGCATGACTGATGGATCGACTGCATGATGCCGCGCAGCCGGGTGTCGACCTCTTCGCGGCTCCATGAGAGGCGCATGCTGTTCTGAGACATCTCGAGGCCCGACGTGGCCACGCCGCCCGCGTTGCTCGCCTTGCCGGGCGCGTACATGATCCCCGTCTCCACGAACGCGTGCACGGCCTCTGGGCTCGACGGCATGTTCGCGCCCTCGGCAACGAGGCTGACACCGTTGGCGAGCATGTTCTTCGCGTCCACTGCGTTGATCTCGTTCTGCGTGGCCGAAGGGAACGCGCAGTCCGCCGGCACTGCCCACAGCGGATTGTGATCGAGCGACGGGTCGGTGGGTGTGTAAGTGGCCGAGGGGTACTTGTCGGCGTACTCGGAGATGCGGCCCCGCTTGACGTTCTTGAGCTCCATCAGGTAGGCGAGCTTGGCGCGGTCGATGCCGGCCGGATCGTGGATGAATCCGCTCGAGTCGGAGGCGGTGACCACGGCGCCACCCAGATCGAGGATCTTCTCGATCGTGTACTGCGCCACGTTGCCGCTCCCGGAGACGAGGCAGGTCTTGCCCTCGAAGGAATCGCCGCGTGCCGCCAGCATCTCGGCGGCGAAGTAGACGCAGCCGTAGCCGGTGGCCTCGGGACGGATGAGCGAACCGCCCCAGTCGAGGCCCTTGCCGGTGAGCACGCCGGTGAACTCGTTACGGAGGCGCTTGTACTGGCCGAACATGAAGCCGATCTCGCGTCCGCCCACGCCGATGTCGCCTGCGGGGACATCGGTGTCAGGGCCGATGTGGCGCTGGAGCTCGGTCATGAAGCTCTGGCAGAAGCGCATCACCTCGGCGTCGCTCTTACCCTTGGGGTCGAAGTCGCTGCCGCCCTTGCCGCCGCCCATGGGCAGCGTGGTGAGCGAGTTCTTGAAGACCTGCTCGAAGGCGAGGAACTTGAGGATGCCCAGGTTGACCGAGGGATGGAAGCGCAGGCCGCCCTTGTAGGGGCCGATGGCGCTGTTCATCTCCACGCGGAACCCCCGGTTCACATGGACCTCGCCGTCATCGCCCTGCCACGGCACGCGGAACATGATCACGCGCTCGGGCTCGACCATGCGCTCGAGGATCTTGGCGTCGCGGAACTCGGGATGACGGTCGAGCACCACGCTGCACGACTCGACGACCTCGGCAACCGCCTGCAGGAACTCCGGTTCCCCCGAGTTCTTCGCGCGTACCGCGTCCATGAACTCGGTAGCATACCCTGACATCGAAAAGCCCCCTTCTTCACCGATGGTGCGTTTGGATTTCGGCAAGTGTAGCGTATTGTGTTCACGTTGCGAGAACGCTTCAACGATATTTCGTCACGCCGGCAAGGAGGGGTCATGCCGCAGGAACTACGGCACGATGTCATTCAGAAGATCAAGGACCAGAAGATCGAATTCATCCACCTCTGGTTCACCGACGTCCTGGGCTTCCTCAAGAGCTTCACGATGGACGTGGAGGAGCTCGAGAACGCGATGAGCGAGGGGATGGGCTTCGACGGCAGCTCGATCCAGGGCTTCGCGCGCATCCAGGAGTCGGACATGATCGCGTACCCCGATCCCACCACGCTGAAGATCCTGCCGTGGCGGCAGAGCGGTCAGGCGGTGGCCACGATGTTCTGCGACATCGTGCGGCCCGACGGCACGCCCTACGAGGCCGACCCGCGCTATGTGCTGAAGCGGCAACTCGAGCGCGCGGCGAAGATGGGCTACACGTTCTACGTTGGTCCTGAGCTCGAGTACTACTACTTCAAGGACGCCGAAGGTACCGAGGTCCTCGACCGGGGAACGTACTTCGACCAGACCACGCGCGACCTTGCGGTCGATCTGCGCAAGGACACGGTGCGGATGCTGAAGCGGTTCGACATACAGGTGGAGTACAGCCACCACGAGGTGGGCCCGAGCCAGCACGAGATCGACCTTCGGTATGCCGAGGCGCTCGTGATGGCCGACAACGTCATGACGTACCGCGTGGTCGTCAAGGAAGTGGCGCAGCAGAACGGCGTCTACGCCTCGTTCATGCCCAAGCCGATCTACGGCGAGGCGGGAAGCGGCATGCACGTGCACCAGTCGCTGTTCAAGGACGGCAGGAACGCGTTCTATGACGGCAGCGATCCCTACCACCTCTCGGCCACGGCCAAGAGCTACATCGCCGGGATCCTCGCGCACGCACGCGAGACCTGCCTGATCACCAACCAGTGGGTGAACAGCTACAAGCGCCTCGTGTCGGGATACGAGGCTCCGGTGTATATCTGCTGGGCGCACCGGAACCGCTCGGCGCTCGTTCGCGTACCGATGTACAAGCCGGGCAAGGAGAACGCCACGCGGGTGGAGCTCCGCTCGCCCGACCCCGCATGCAACCCGTACCTCGCATTCGCGGTGATGCTGGCGGCAGGCCTGGACGGCATCGAGAAGGGTCTCGAGCTGCCGGCCGACGTGACCGATGACGTCTACGAGATGACCTCGGCGGAGCGTGACGCCTGCGGTATCGGGATGCTCCCGGGCGATCTGGACGAGGCGATCGTGGAGATGGAGAAGAGCGATCTGGTACGCGAGGCCCTCGGCGACCAGGTCTTCGAGTACATCCTGCGCAACAAGAAGGCTGAGTGGATGGACTACCACACCCGCGTGACCCCGTACGAGCTTGAGGCATACCTGCCGCTGCTGTAGAGCCGCGATCGGCACATGAACATGACGACCGAAGGGCGCCCACACGGGCGCCCTTCGGCCTGAAGAAGATGCGAGATGCGCTAGGAGGCTGTGCGCGCCGCCGCCTGCAGCGGCTCCTCGCGATATCCGGAGGGGTCGTTGCAGCGCACGTGCCTGAAGGCTGCCTCCGCGGAATCCATGGTGCACACGATACCCTCCTGCATGATGGCGAAAGCGTCTCCGATCTCGGCGGCCTCGACAGGGTCGTGGGTGACGTACATCGCCGGGATACCCATGAAGTGGATGACATCACGGAACTCCGGTAGCAGGTTCTCCTTGGTTGTCACATCGATGTCGCTCAACGGCTCATCGAGCAACATGAGAGCCGGTTGCGGGGCGAGGGCCCGTGCCAGTGAGACGCGACTCTTGTAGCCGCCGCTGAGTTCGTGCGGGTGACGGTGGAGCAGGTCCTCAAGACCCAGCATCCGTGTCAGGCGCGCGAGATCCTCGGCCTTGTCCCGTTCGTCACGGACGCCGTACAGGATGTTCTGCTCGACCGTGAGATGGGGGAAGAGCGCCGCCTTCTGCGGGACGTATCCGATCCGCCGCCGCTCGGGCGGGACGCTGGTGATGTCGTCCCCGTTGAGTGTGATGCGCCCGGAATCGGGCTGCACGATCCCCGCAACGATCTTCAGCAGCGTGGACTTGCCACACCCGTTCACGCCGAGGAGCACCTTGATCTCCTTATCGATCGTGATCTCGGTATCGCGCAGGACCTCGTTCCGGCCATATGACTTACGCAACGACTCGACTGTGAGCATAGTGAGACCTCCCCCAGCTCAGAGCGGCCACGAGCATGACCGACAGAAGGATGCAGAACACGGCCGCCGTGACCGCCATCTCAAGCTCACCCTCTTCGACCTTGGTGAAGACGTAGGAGGCGAGGACCTGGGTGCGGCCCGGCAGATTCCCGCCGAACATGATGACTGCGGCGAACTCGCTGAGCGACCTTGAGAATGCAAGCACGAAGCCGGAGAACACCGCCTCCCCGATCGACGGCAGCACGATCTTGAAGTACGCCTGGGTCGGTGTGTCGCCGAGGGTCCGCGCCACGTCAACGACCTCACGCTCCGTCTGGTCCACGCCGCTCGCGATCGTTCTGGCGCAGAGTGAGTATGAGACGAAGAACATGCCGAGGACGACGGCGAAGAGCGTGAACGCCAGCCCGGTGTTCCCCAGGAAGCCGAAGTTGTTTCGTCCGAACGCCAGGAGCAGCGCGAGGCCGGCCACCGTGTGGGGAAGGGCGATAGGCAGGTCGTTGAGGAGGTTGGCCACCTTGTAGATCGGTGACTGCTGACTGTAGAGGTGGTAGTACCCGAAGCCGATCGCCACGATCAGCCCGAGCAGTGAGGCGAGGAACGCGGTCCATAGTGTGTTCCGCACCGCGATCCAGAAGACCTGATCGGTGAGCGTGGCGGTCATGCCCTCGACATCGAGGTTGAACACCAGAGCGAGGAGGGGGAAGACCACGAGCAGCAGGAAAAGCGGAACGAACACGAACGGAACTATGCTCTTGTTGATGCGCTGGGGCGCCATCACTCGTACGCTTCCCAGCCGTACGCGGTGAACACCTCAACCCGCTCGGAAGCGAAGTCCATGAACGCCCGCGCGAGATCCTCGTTCCCGCCATCGATCACCGCGGCCCCGAAGACGATCTCACCCGTGTCTTCGGGATCGAGGGTCTGCACGACCGGCAGTTCGTTCCCATTGGCGACGCTCGAGTACACCATGCCGGCGTCCACCTGGTCTTCCTTGACCATGATGGCCACCTGGTTGACGGTGGACGGACGCGCAACGAGGTTGTCCGACACGATCTCCCAGAGGCCGAGGCTCCGCAGCCCCTGCTCGGCGTACACGCCCGCCGGTGCGGCAGGATCGCCGATGACGAAGCTCACGTCGTCTCCGGCCAGGTCTTCGACCGACGCGACCTTGTCCTGCCCGCCGGGCGAGACGACGAGCACGATGGTGTCGCGAAGGAACTTGCGATCCTCGGCCACCTTGTCGATGTCGGCGCACTTCTCGATGTAGAGCCAATCAGCCGAGTAGTACAGGTCTGCGGGCTGTCCGGCGTCGATCTGTGCGTAGAGCTCGCCCGACGAGCCGTAGTTCACCAGTACCACAGCGCCTGTCTCTTCCTGGAACTCCGTGATCACGGTATCCATCGGCTTCTTCATGCCCGCGGCCACGAACAGACTGAGCTCCTGTCCGGCAAGGTCGTCAGCCGCGTCAGGCTCCGCCGGTGTTGCCGCCGCTCCGGTCGTCTCCGGTGCGGTTTCCTGGCCGGCGCACCCCACGCACGCAGTGAGGACGACGGCCAGCATGAGCGCGATGATCGCGCGGAAGGAAAGCGTTCTTACTGAGAGCATCCGGAACCCCCCAAGTATCTGGGCCGATCCACCCGGCCCGCTGACTGTCCCTCTCGCGCGGACGCGAAGACCCCCCCTTCTGGATTCGTAGGAAGTAGTGACTAGCGAGAGGACACGCTAAGGAGATGGTTAGCGTGTCCTAACAGGATAGGCATGCACGGGGTAGCACGCAAGGTCTATGTGCGGGTCGGCGCTGAGCGTTCGGGTCCGACTGCGATCGGCGCACCGGTACGGAGTCTACGGCGTGCCTTCCTGCGGGACCCAGATGACGCTACCGTCCTCGAGGCGGTACACCGTGCCGATGGCGTAGCCGCGACCCTCGTTGAGGTCGTCCGTACGCTCGAGGCGCTCGACCTCGCCGGCGGTCCTCGTGATGATCTCCATATCGCTCTGGCCCGGGTTCTTGACGATGGTGACGTCTTCTCCGCTGATCACTTCACTGAGCCCGAATCCAGTCAGTGCTACCACAAGGAAGCCGACAGCGAGAAGGATCGCCACGTCGAAGAGGTTGCCCATCGACTCCATCGGGTCGCCGTTGTGGTCTGCAAGGCCGCGCCGGCCCCGGCGTATGTATCCCTCTCGGACACGTGTTTCTCGCAGAGAGCCCATCTCACAACTCCGTGATCTCGAGCGCATACTCGATGTCACTGATGTCCTGGAGGTACTTGCGCTCGCGCACCGTGGAGATGACGTATCCGATGGCGCCGATCAGGAGGCCGACGACCGTGGTCGAGAACGCGACCACAAGATTGTCGGACAGGGTCTGCACGTCACCCTGAGCGAGCCCTACGAGCGCTGGCGATATCGGGATCAGGGTGCCCATCAGACCGAGGATCGGACCCAGACGCACAAGCATACGTGTCCTCTCGAGACGTCGACGGACCTCGCTTTCGGTATCGTCGAGGAGCTTCACGATGTGCGCGCGCCCCATGTGCTCCGGAGTCAGGCGCCCGGCGAACCGCTTGCCGTAGCCGGAGGTGCCCACCGCTTCGCCGAGGTGTGCGATCGCCCCTTCGGGGTCGCCACCGGCGAGGGCCTTCCGGGCTGCATCCGTGAGATCCCTGAGCGCGGGAAGCGAGCGCCTGTGACGCCGCATGGACATCTCGACGGTGAAGCGTCCTGCCTCGAACACCGAGAAGACCAGAAGCACGAGCTCAAGGATGATCACAGGGTACATCAGCGCATTCGCGGTGACGTAGATCAGTGCGCTCGGGTGGGTCAGGTAGTAGGCGATCGTATCCATGCGGTGGAGCCCCTTCCTCGGATCGGTTCCGTCACGACCGCCGCAGCGGGATGAACAGTGTGAGTGGTACGGACAGAGCGCCTGCAAGGTACACCGTCCCGAGCAGCAGGATGCCGAACGGGTCCGGAGAGGGCGCTGCCGGTGAACCTGCGCCGGGGGCGGTGTCACCGACCAGTGTCAACGCCCATCCGCGATGAGCGGCAGCGGCTCCTCCGCCCATCGTATCCGTGTCGATAGTCGCTTCACCCGAGGTGTAGCCTTCTCCCGCGCTCATGGCGACGGTGTCGGACCCGGCACCTCTGCCAGAGCTCGCGCCGCCGCCGATCGAGCCACTGCCGCCGCCGGAAGTCCCGCTACCGGAGCTCGATGAGCCGGAACCCTGGTCGTCGTCTCCGACGTCGTTCGGATCTTCGGGGGCGGGTTCGTAGGAGATCGTCACAGCCGTGAGACGGGGAGAGGCGTCGTGACGGCCTGTGGACAGGCGTACGCGATACTGCAGGAACGTCCCATACGTGCTGTCCGGGAGACCGGCCCCCGTGAGGGTTGCCCAGGTGCCCCCGTCCACGCTGTACAGCAGCTCGTACGAAGTGCCCTCGGGCACGTCGACCTGCGCTGTCAGCGCCGAGAACGCCTTGCGGACGCCGGGCAGCCCGCAGTCGATCCGGTCGGACGTGACGAGTCCGCTGTCCGCATAGCCGAGCTCCAGAATGCGCTGATGCGAGGAGTCCGCGATCAGCAGGGTGCCGTCATCGGTGATCGTGGCACGTCTCGGCCCGGCGAGCCCGTCGGCATCGAGACCGTACTCGTCCGGCTGGCCGATCTCCCACAAGATGGTCCCATCGACGTCGACTCGGAGCACTCTGTCGTTCTTGCCGTCGGTGATGAGTGTGGATCCATCGTCCAGGCGTTCGGCAGCGACCGGTTCGTTCAGCAGTCCGGGGTCAGACCCGGGGACTCCCGACTGTCCGTACTGCCAGACGACGGATTTCGCCGGGGTGACTTCGATCACGCGCTGGCCGGTCTCATCGGCGATGAGCGTGTTGCCGTTGTCGAGCCGTATCGCCCACTTCGGCCAGTCGAGGTAGCCATCGGCGTATCCGTGTTCGCTTGCGAGCTCGTGCGTGACCCCGTACTGCCAGACGATGCTCGACTCCGTGTACCCGTCATCGGGCGCGTCGGGGTCATAATCCGACGATCGGATCTCGATCACGCGACACGCCTGGTTCTCGGCGATCAGCGTGTTGCCGTTGGGCAGGCGGAACGCGGTGAACGGGTCGATGAGCTCTCCGGGGTCGGGCTGCTCGAGGTCGTCGTTCCGGTGGTAGTCGGGGTGGCTCGGGTCCATCGGGTTGTCGGGGACCCCGTAGCGCCACACCACGTCGCCTGCGGGTGTGACCTCCAGCACCGTCTCCTGCCAGCGATCGACCACGAGGGTGTTCCCGTTGGCCAGACGCGTGGCGTGGAACGGCCACAGGTTCGGGTCATCATCGCTTGAGTACGACCAGGCGACCGTTCCGTTGGTGGTCACTTCGTACACTCCACGGGTGTCACGGCTCGTGACGAGGGTGTTCCCGTTGCCGAGCCGCTCTACGGCGCGGGGGTCCAGTGCGGCGCCCGGGATGATCGAACCCAGCTCCCAGATGACGCTCCACGGAAGCTCGAGGTACTCACCGTCTCCTTTCGCCAGAGACCCCTGAAGCGACGTCACATCAGGCTCTGTCCATGTGGCCGCATGCGCGGGCTCGCACAGGAGCAGCGAAGAGGTCAGCAGCACGGCGAGGATGGTCTTCCTCATGCGGTCTCCTCGCGTACCCCGGCGAGCTCCTGAAGATGGGGGAGACCCGCGCGTCGCAACGCCTTGACCGTGATAGCGCCAAGCCAGCCCCCGAGGCCACCGAACACGATGTGGGTCGTTGCAGCCAGACCGAGGCCGAGGGCGAGGTAGCCCATCGGTATGCCGAGGGCGAGGCTGACGATCAGGCTCGTGACGAGCTTGGCGGTGTTCGCGATGGCTGCGGTGATGATGGCCACTATGGGGCTGTGAAGACGCTCACCGCTCAGGAAGGCGCCGAGGTCCATCACCATCCCGGGCGCCAGATACTTCATCCACAGGAGAAGCCCCTCCCGGCCTCCCACAACCGCAACCGCGAGGATCCCCGAGACGAGCCCCATGAGTGTTCCCGCCCACGGTTTGCGGACGAGGATCCTCCCCACCAGTAGGATGGCCATCCAGGTCATCCCCGAGTGGCCGGGCACGTGGATCGGTACGCGGAGGACGACCTTGGAAAGGGCGACGAGTCCCGCGAAGAGAGCGAGAAGGACGAGCTCTCTTGTGGTGAACATACGGCCGTCGGGGCTCCTACGGGCTGCCATGGGTCACTCGACCCGTATCTCGGTGAGATCGCGTACGCGGTCGGCCCATGCGATATCGGGGCCCGCGATCTTCACGGTGCCGCGGTTGGCGAGGTCGAGCACGACGTCTTCATCGATCTCCGCGCGAGTGAGGACGATCTCACCGTCGTCGCGGACGCCCTGGCCGAGGATCGTCACCCGCTCGAAGTCCTCCACCCCGGCTTCCGAGAGCACGAGCAGCAGCTGGGGCCCTTCCTCCCATTTCCCGAACTGTGAGACCTCGTGGGTAGGGAGATCGCGGATCTCCGCCATCGAGAAAGTGGCGAGGACCTCTCCACCACGGGTCACCAGAAGCGGCGGGATATCGTCCGGGGTGGTGAGCAGGCCCTCGGCCAGCCAAGCGACGGCGGCAACCGCGAGCAGGGAGACGACGGCGATGATCGCCACGGTTCGTCGTCTCGGCCCCTGCTCGCGGTTGCTCGTTGTCATGTCGCTCTTACGGTTCTACTGGAGGATCTGCGCTATCTGGCTGTACACGGCAGCGCTGACAGCGGACGTACCTCCGAAGACGTGTACCTCATCGATCACGTTCTTGTTGGCGCTGAGAGCGCTGCTCACCTCCGGGACCAGGCTGTCCGGACGGGTCAGGAGCAGCACGCCGTTCCAGCTGCCGGCCGCCGCGCCGCCGCCAAGGGCGTCGGGGAAGTCGAGGCCTGTGGCAACGCCGACGTAGTTGTAGCTGGCGGTTCCCGACGCCACGTGCGCGTCGGCGACGAGTCTTGCCGTCGCGTAGCGGTTGGCTCCGGCCCAGCGCTCGAGTGCGTTGCCGAGCAGCGTCTCGAGCGCGTCCTCGGCGTCACTGCTGACAGCCCCGTAGCCGCCGGCGATACCGCCTTCGGTGATGCCGAGGCTGGCGATCGCGGCGCTGGTGTACGCAGGCACTGATCCGGTGCGAACGAGCAGGATGGGAGTGGCTGTGCCGTACGCGAATGGCGAGATGGCGATCGCGTCAGCGAAATCGTCGCCGCGGACGAAGTAGGCGCTGTGTACGCCTCCGGTGAGATCGGCGACCTCCTGGGCGATCTTCGCGGCCGTCTCGTAGCGGTCCTGGCCTTGTATGCGGTCCACCGCGTATCCGGCGTTGGCGAACTCCTGGGCGACGTCATCGGAGATGGCTGCGGTCCCGCCCAACAGGACGACGTTGCCGGCCCCGAGGCGGTCGATCTCATTCTTGAGTGAGGTACCCATAGTGCTGCCTACCAGGAGCAACGGCGAGTCGTACGCTCCAGCGAGGCTCGATCCCGCGAGGGCGTCAGCGAACGCGTTGCCGGTGGCCACCACGACCGTATCGACAGAGCCGGCCGCGAACGTGGATTTGGACGTCTCGATCGCCGTTTCGTAGCGGGTCGCACCATCGTCGCGGACGAGATCGTTGGCGGCGATGGCCGTTGCGGTGGCGATGTTGGAACGAGCGCTGATGTTGCTGTCGCCGTCGATGGTGCGCACGGCGTATTCGTACGCCACGCCGCCCCTCGCGGTGGTGTCGGAGAAGACGGTGCCTGCGGCTTTGCCGATGAGCACGGGGGGATTGGTGGTCATACCGGCCAGATCGTACTGGTTCACAGCCGGCCACCGATATACGAGATAGCCTTCGATGCCCGAGCCACCGCTGTCGCTCCCGGCGTTCCAGCTCAGGTCGACTGCGCCTGCCGCTGCTTCTGCGGCGGCATCGGTCGCGGCAAGCGGGGCGGTCTGGTCGCTCACGCCAACCGCCATGTCACAGTCGGCGGCACCGGTGGTGAAGTCGTCGGCACGCAGGATGCGGTTCGTGTAGATGTCGACCACCGTGGCGATCGGCAGTGCGACGCGGTAATCACCGGTCATGCCTGCCGGACCGACATCCTCGGACGCATCGTCGATCATGCCGTCACCGTCGTCATCGACTCCGTTTTCCTCCGTCTGCCAGAGGCCGTACAGCGTTGCCGGGCTGCCGTCGGAGGTCGAGTCGCTGGAGCGGATACCCACGCGCTTGTCCGCCGCCGCGAGACCGGCGAGGCCGTTGTGCACCCATGAACCCTCAGTCTTCGCATCGAGCACGGTCACCATGGGCACGTCGCCCGGGTCCGGGTTGTACGAGCTCTCGTCGCCGGTGTCGGAGAGGGAGACGAGGATGTAGTAGTCACCCGACTCGCCCTCGTTGCCGAACTTGCCATAGACCCAGGTGTTCTTGATGGCCCCGGTCTCATCGGTGGTCACGGTCGGCCGGCCGAACCAGCGGCTTCCGTTGATGGACTCCCGTTCCATGATCCACTTGCCGGTGGCCGGATTCCAGGTGAAGCCACGGTTCGCGCTGCTGGACGGCGTCGTGTTCGGGCTGAGACGCAGCTTCACGTAGTAGGTCTCGTTCGGGGCTAGCCCGCTGCTCGCTTCTACACTGAACCGCACACCGAACGGCGTGTGGTCGTTCATGACGTATGCAGGGGCTTCGATGCTGCCGAGTGTGTAGTTCTCGGCCGCCGATGCCGGGGCCACCATGACACCCCCAAGCAGCATCATCGCGGCGACCATCACCGCGAGCAGTCTTCGCACGCTCTTCGCTCGCACCATGCTTACCCCTTCCTTCCGCTTGAGATGGGTCGACCACGGTGCGGTCGCTCCATCCGGTCTCCCATATCGTCTGTGGTGTGCCGGGATCACACGCTGCGGCCGGGAGGCCATGTGCGTCTCGAGCCGACACCCTCCGAGGGTGTCATCACCCTACACTAGAATGGAGTTTAGCGTACCTTGCACGAGCGTGCGTGGGCAGGGTGATGGCTCGGGGTTTCGCGTGCGCTCCGTGCGTTCGGGTCAGAGCCCCGCTTCTTCGCCAGTGTGTGCCGTGTCGTAGCCGGCGATCGCGCCCAGCGTGCGCTTGAGGTGTCGCGAGGACAGGCTGTCCAGAAGCGTCATCAGGGCGTCGTCACTGAGACGGTCCTTGCGCATGACCAGGTCGTATCGCTCCATGAAGAGGGGCGTGAATCCGAGGCCGAGCGCCTCGGCAGATGCCCGAAGCCCCACCCCGGCATCGGCTGCGCCGGATGCTATGGCGCCCGCCACCGCTGTGTGGGTCGACAGCGTGTCCTCGTAGCCCGGGATCTTCCCGGTGTCGATGGACTCGTGGCGAAGCCGGGCGTCAAGCCAGACCCTGGTGCCGGAACCCGGGTTGCGGTTGGCCAGGCGGACTCCGCCGCGGGAGAGGTCCTCGACTCCGTGAAGACCGAGGGGGTTCCCCGGGGCCGTGATAAGGCCCTGCTCGCGGTATGCGAGGGTCACGGCCAGGACGGGCATGTCGGGGAACAGATGGCGCAGGAACGGGGTGTTGTACTCATTGCGCTCGTCGTCGAACAGGTGGCATCCTGCGATGTCGCACAGCCCTTGGCGAAGCGCTATCAGACCGTCAAGGCTGCCGACCGGTACGCTTACCAGCCCGACATGCGAGCTCTCGACATCCTCGCTCAACAGCGCCAGTCCAAGGTCATGGCTGCCAAGCGCGATGAGCGTTCTGGGCTCGTCCGACTCGGGGGCGATGACCATATGCGCCTCGAACGCCCCTGCAGTGGCCGCGTAGTACTTCTCCACGTAGTTCTTGACGGCTCGCTCTTCGACAAGAGCGGCGAGTCGGGCGGCCACAAGGACCTGTACATGGTGGCGTACCCAGGCGGGGTGTTTGCCGATACGCTCGCCGATCTGACTCAGGGTCATCGGGCGCACCATCAGCATGCGCAGAATCGCCAGTCTGCGCGGATCGGCGATGGCGCTCAGTTGTACTTGCTGGTCGATGACTCCAAGACCCTTCATGCCTTCCACCTTACGCGCATCCGGGTAGAGGCGTCACCATCATCATCGCCCGTCCGGGCAGCCGGTGACCAGGACGCCCTACCAGTCGTCACCGCCATGCTGCACGCCGGCATGACCGCCTCCTGGTGTGGCGCCGCCTGGTCCGGCAAGACGCTGCTTGCCGATGGCGGTCCACGAGTCGGGGCCCGCGCTCGTCACAGGGGCGACCGGACGCCCACCCCACAGGCGTGGCCGAAGCCACCCCTGCGTATCCAGCGTGTCGGTCGGCTTAGGCATCTGGACGTTGCGATCCACCGGGACGACCATGATGCCAGCGTCCTCGACTTCCGCGACGGTGGTGACGATCGGGAACTCCCGGAGTGGTCGGTGGAACTCCACGAGCCTGCCGGACCAGCCGCTGGCAGTGAGGCCAACGCCCGCAAGCGCCCCGATGACACCGTCCTCGGTGCCGCCGTGTCCGCTCAGGTGGACGCCGGCTTCCTCCGCGATCGCCCGGGCCTCATCCTGTGTGACCACCTCGATCGCCGCACGGCTGGCGAATGCGATGATCGCCGAGAGGTCTGTGTTCTCATCGGCTATGCAGAGCCCGGGGTCGCTGCCGTCGATGAAGTGCTCGGCTATGTGCGCTGCTCCCAGGTTCGCGAGCAGCGGGAGGTACGAGGGGTCGGGCACGTCGAGGACCGCGCAGCCGGAACTGTTGTGAGATGTGTACGGGACGTCGGGATGCACGAGGAGCTGCTGCCGCACGACCCCCCACGAGGTACACCCCTCCGGGAGCCGCTCAGTGAACCAGCGCACCAGCTTCCCGGTACCGCGGTCGGCTCCCAGGCAGTCCGTGTCATCGAAGCTGACGTACACGCGCATCTGCGTGCTCCTCTCCGGCAGGTTCAGCAGAGCGCCTATCCTGCCAGCCAGTCCCTCACCGCATCCTCCACGCCGTGCTTGCCTGCCTCCACCACTCCACCGAAGCGCGGGCTCAGCCGGGACAGGTCCGCAAGCGGATCCGGGACCTTCGCGGCCCCGGGGGCCAGCGTTCCGACCAGGCCGAGCATCTCCAGGCCGCTCATGTCGCGCATCTCTGGCGGGAGCGGCTGGCCGTACGGGGTGTGGGTGAGTGCCTTGAGCACATCCGCGCCGAACTTGGCCCAATGCGCCGTGGAGACCACGAGCACCGGATCGAGCCCTCGGAGCCGCTCGGCGACCTCCCACGCCACGGCGGTGTGCGGGTCCATCAGGTAGCCGTGCTCCCGGTAGACACGGTCGATGGTGGCAAGGCTCTCGTCGTTGCTTGCCCAGTCGGCAACGAGCAGTCCGCGCACCGCCGCGAACGTCTCGCGGTCCACCGTGAATGTGCGGTTGGCGGCAAGCTCGGCCATCCAGCCCCGCACAGCCTCGGGGCCTGCCAGGTGATAGAGCAGGCGCTCCAGGTTGCTCGATATCAGGATGTCCATGCTCGGGCTCGGTGTGGTGACGAACTCGCGACCCGAGATGTCGTAGGTGCCGGTGGCGATGAAGTCGGTGAGCACGTTGTTCTCGTTGCTCGCGCAGAGGAGACGCCCGATGGGCACGCCGGCTCGCTTGGCGTAGTAGGCGCCGAGGATGTTGCCGAAGTTGCCCGTTGGGACGCAGACGTCCATGGGTGAGCCCGGCTTCACGCCGCCTGCGGCGACCATGTCCGCGTAGGCGCTCACGTAGTACGCGATCTGCGGGAGCAGGCGACCCCAGTTGATGGAGTTGGCGGAGGACAGGCGCAGCCCGTGGCGCTCGTGGAGCTCGGCGGCGAAGGCCTCGTCGTTGAACGCGGCCTTCACGGCGGTCTGGCAGTCGTCGAAGTTGCCGCGCACGCCGAACACACCCACGTTCTCCCCGCGCTGGGTCACCATCTGCAGGCGCTGGATGTCACTCACGCCGCCATCGGGGTAGAACACCACGATCGCGGTGTGGGCGCGGTCGGCGAAGCCTTCCAGCGCGGCTTTCCCGGTATCTCCCGAGGTCGCCACGAGGATGAGGAAGTCGTCGGCGATCTCGCCCGAGGACTGCATCGCATCGACCGCCTCGGAGAAGAAGAGCGGCATGCACTGGAGCGCCATGTCCTTGAAGGCGCTGGTGGGGCCGTGCCAGAGTTCGAGCACGTGGGTGCCCGCTGTCACCTCCACCACCGGGGCGATGCGCTCGTCGTCCCACTGGGTGCCGTAAGCAGCCCGCATCAGCTCGCCGATGCGGTCCTCCGGCACATCGACACCGAAGCGCTCGAACACCCGGGCGGCGCGCTGCCAGTACGGCATACCCGAGAGCTCGAGCACCTCGTCGAGCGAGAACGACGGGATGGCCTCGGGAACGAAGAGGCCTCCGCCGGGCGCGATGCCCTTGACCACGGCCCTGCTGAAGGCGGGGCGTGAATCATCGAGCGCGCGCGTGTCCATGTACCGCATGTGTCCGTCCATGTGCGCATGGTACCCGAAGTGCGCGGGCGGTGCCGCCGATCATCTGGCTGGCAGTCAGCGCGCCGGCCGGGGTTGCGTCACTTCAGCCGGGCGCGGACCCCGCTTCTCGTGGCCTCGCTCACCACATCCGGGCCGCCGAAGACGTCCCCGCGTCCGATGCGGTACTCGTGCGTCGTGAGGAAGTCCGTGAGACCCGGTGGCACCGCGGTGTTGCGCGTGAGCAGGAGCGGGCTACCGTAGTAGCCGCATGCAGCCCCTCCGCCGAGCGCGTCCGGGAAGTTCTCGCCGGTGGCGATGCCGATCATGTCGAAGTCGAGCGCACGGAGATAGTAGGCGTTGCGGGCGATCTGCGCGGCGGTGGCGTAGCGGTCGTCGCCGTACCAGCGCTCAGAGGGCGGACTGCTCATCCACGCGAGGTGGCCGTCGACCTGTGCCTTGGCGTGTTCGCTGACCGCCGTGACGCCACCGATGATCACCGCGTCCTCGATCTCAACGTCTACGAACCAGTCGTTGACGCTTCTGGGAAGCGCCGCGGGCGGTGTGAGCAGGACCGGTCGGTGCATACCGGCGGCGGCAGGTCCGGCCGCGAGTGCGTCCGGGAACGCGTCGCCGCGGGCCACGAAGACGCCCTTGTCCCAGATAATGCCGTCGAACTCGAGCTGCTGTGCGTACTTCTGGGCGACCTCGACCGAGGTCTCGTACCGGTCGTCACCCGCCACTCGGTCGATCTTGGCGCCCATCGCCGCGATCGTGTCGGCGACGCCCTTGGACACGACGTCCGGCCCGCCGATGATCATGACGCGCCATGGCTTCAGCCGCTTGAGCTCATCGATCACGACCTGCGGGAGCGAGGCGCCTGGCGTGAGCAGGAGGGGGGCGCCCATCTGTGCGGCGAGCGGTGTGGCCGCAAGCGCGTCGGGGAAGTTCTCACCGGTGGCGAGCACGACGGTGTAGCTGTTCGTGACGTTGCCGTCCCAGCCGTTGGCCGGTCCATCGGGGAAGTAGGCCTTGGAGATCTCGACGGCCGTGGCATACCGGTTGTCCCCGTAGGTGCGATCGACGCGGGGCTTGTCCGCTGCCATCCAGATGTCGCCGTTGGTGCCAGCCTGGTACACGAGCCGGTTGCCGAAGAGCGAAGGGCGCGTGAAGTTCTGGGTGTCGTCGTTGGTCGCGTCAAGGACCGAGTTCACGCCGACGATGAAGAAGTGCAGGGCCCGGTTGGCATCGGGGTCAGCCTCCCAGCTCTCCCACACGAGACTTCGGTCGAACAGGTTCGGCCGTGTCATCTGCTGTGAGAAATCCGGCAGGTAGGTTCTCGAGCGCCAGCGCAGGTCGATCAGCGCGGTGCGTGAGGTGAGTCCCGCAAGCTGTACGTACGCGCGCCTTGCATGGAACCGAACGTGCTGTATCGAGGGGAAGCCGGCTAGCGGGCTGAGCCCCGGGTAGACCTCGACCGGATACGCCATCTCACCCAACCGCCAGCTGTAGAGCGTGTCCTGCGGATTGCCGTCGACCGAGAAGACGACCATGTCGCCATCCACGTCCCAGTGCTCCACACCGGTGGACTCTGGGACTGTCGACATGGTCTGCGTTGCGAAGTCCCAGTACTCGAGGCTATCCGTCGCGAGGTTCTTCCATACGACGTGGCTCGCGCTGATGCGTGGCCGAACCTGTGCGGCGATACCGCTGCCGATCAGGCGACCCGAGCCGGGAGAAGCTTCACGCAAGTCGAGATAGTAGATGTCACCGTTGCCCGATTGTCGTGACTCGTAGGCGACCCTGCCCGCAGCCACATCGGGGTTCGTCTGGTCCGAGGCGAGGATCGGGTAGTTCGTGCCGTTTCCTGTCCGGAGGTTGTGGAAGGCGATGTTCCAGAACTGCTCGTTGGGGTCGGACGCGAACGAGTTCCTGTACTGATAGACGATGAACTCGCCTTCGATCTCGGGGTTCTGTTGGTGCAGGAGGCCGATCTTCAGCGGTCCCCGGTCGAGGTAGAACTTCGGGTAGTCGGCTGTCGTGAGCGCGTTCGCGTGCCCGAGCGGCATGAGCGCCAGCACAGCGATCAGAGCAAGAGCAATCGGGACGACGAGCCGGTTCCGGGACATGTCGCGCCTCCCCTGGTTGCCGCGCATGCACGGCGCTGCCATTGTGAGCCGTGCGTGCCCCCCAGCACGCGCGCAGCCCCTTATGCCACTGATACCCAGCGGTGGAGCACTCCAGGCGCTTGGCCCCGGCCTTGTGGGAGAATCCGGGGAGAGGAGGTCGCATGGCACACTACAAGTTCGACATCGCCAAGCTCGAGAAGCTGAACGATCCCGCACGGTTCGAAAGCCTTCCGCCCGATCTGTTCTTCGCCGCTCTCGACGTGCCGGACGGCGCATCGGTGATCGTGGAGATCGGCGCGGGGACCGGACTCTTCGCCGAGGCCATCGCGAAGCGGGCTCCTGAAGCCACGGTCTACGTGGCGGACATCGCCGAGGAGGCGATCGAGTGGATGCGGGAGCATCGTGCTGGCGTGGCCGAGGGTCGGATCGTGCCCGTCCTGGCCGGGGAGACGCATGTCCCGCTGGATGACGCCATCGCCGACGCGCTCTTCATGATCAACATCCACCACGAGTTCGTGGACACGGCGGCTTCGTATCGGGAAGCGCTTCGATTGCTGAAGCCCGGTGGTCGCCTGCTCGTGGTCGACTGGGCTGCACGGGAGACCCCGAAGGGGCCACCGCAGGCCGTGCGCGCCACGCCGTCCGGACTGGCTGAATGCCTCAAGGGCGCTGGGTTCGTCGACGTGATGGTGGACGATTCGGCGCTGCCGTGGCACACCATGGCCACCGCCCGCCGCTCCGGAGAGTGAGCCCGGCCGGCCGGAGGACGGTTCTCCGGCCGGCCGTGTGTATCAGTAGAGGTAGTCGTCCAGACGCCCGAACACGTAAGGGCTCACCACTGCCTCCCCGCCGTAGACCTCCATGCCGCCGAGCTCGTACCTCGTCGTGCCAAGGAAGTCGTCAAGGTCTTCCGGTATCGATGACGGGGGCGTGAGCAGGAGCGGGCTGCCGAAGTAGCCGCAGGCGGCGCCACCGCTGAGCGCGTCGGGGAAGTCCATACCGGTTGCTACGCCTACACGGTCGTAGTCGAGCCATCCGCGGGACACGCCCTGTCTGGCGCACTCGATGGCCGTGGCGTAGCGGTTGGCGCCCCACCACCGTACCGCTGCGTCACCAAGCAGGTCGCCGATGTCCTCGGCCGTGGGCGTCGAGATGGCTGCTGTCCCGCCGATGACGTAACCGTCGTTGATGTTGAAGTTCGCCACCGTCTGCGCCGTCACGGCCGGTACCGAGTCCTTGCGGACCAGCAGCACGGGCACGCCGATGGCGTACGCGTGGGGCGCTATCGCCAGCGCATCGGCGAAATCGTCACCGCGCACGAAGAAGGCGTCTCGTCTCCACCAGCGGTTCTCGTTACCCATGATGTCGACGAGGTATGGGACGATCCTGGCGGCGGTCTCGTATCGGTCCGATCCGGCGATGCGCTGCCAGGAGATGCCCATGTCATCGAGCTCGTCGGTGACGGCGGTACCGATCGCCGCTTCTCCGCCGATCACGAAGACGAAGGTCGTGTCCAGTCGTTCGAGTTCCGCTGAGATCGGAGCGGGCAGGTCGTTCTGTGCCGACAGGAGCAGGGGACTCTCGAGTGCTCCCGCCAGGCCGCTTGCGGCGAGGGCGTCGGCGAACCCGACGCCGGTGGCGAGGACCGCGGTGCCCGACTTGATGAACCTGTTCGCTGAGATCTTGGCCGAGGTCTCGTAGCGGTTGGCGCCGGAGATGCGCTGTGGTTCGAGTGCCGCTGTCGCCAGCGCGATATCGGAGTCGGAACCCGGGTCGACGATATACGCGACCGCGTGTCCGTAGACGTCCGGCGCTGCTTCGTTGGCTGCCGTCGTGGCGACATCCTGGTAACCGGGCGTCTCGGGACCCCACCACGCAAGGATGTCGTTGTCGCCAGTACGGTCATCCTGCCATGGCAGCAGGTCGCCCGAGATCGCCGGTGAGGTCTGCGTGGCGACGTTGTTCGTCACCTGGGCCACAACGCCCGTGCGCACGTTGGCTACCCATATGTTCTTGTCGTCGGTGCTGACAAGATACTCGCTCCAGGTCACGGCGTCGCCGTGGATGTCCACCGAGTCCGCGACGATCCTTCGTACGCTTGAGTCCACCTCTCGCACGGTGATCTCGGCGGTGGTCTCCGTGTCGTAGACGTACACTCCCTGCTTCCCGGCCACCTTCTCGTCGTCCATCCATGCCAGTCGGCCGGAATCGACGCAGAGTCCGTTGGGCAGGTTGCATGCGTCAACTACCCCTGCGGCGTGACGCTCGAGGTCGTAGAAGCGGATCTTGCGCCCACTGCCGAGGCCGTCGACCCACGCGATCGTGTTCCCATCGATCACCGATCCCGCATCGTCTCGCGTGTCGGTGGTGATGCGGGCGGGGGGAGTGGCGTTCGAGAGGTCGTCGTACCAGACCTCGCCATCGGCCTCGGCGTTGCTGATCCACACCACGCGGCTTCCCGAAACGTCGGTGTAGTGTTGGTCGATCCCATCACCGGCACCGTGCACGAGTGGGGTCGAGGGTGACTGGCGATCGTACACGACCACGTCCCGGTCGGTGCCGTCGTTGCGTGCGCGGTATGTCGCGATGTAGCGGCCACCGATGTGCGGTTGGCCGTACCAGTAACCCGGTGTGTCCAACACCACGCTGCCGCTGAACACGAGAGCGCCCGAAGCGGTGGAGGGCACAGTGAGCGCGACCGTCACCGCCAGCCCGATCGAAGCGAACAGGATACGATGCCGACGCTTCATGCGGACCACCCCCCGGGTGCACGTGAGCCGATAGGAATTCGTACCCGTTCGGCAGCCTAGTCGTGCGTCCCGAGCTGTCTGGAGAGCCCGCGTCCCACGATCGCGCTGTTCAGCTGGTCGCACAGAGCCTGGCGTGTGTATCGGCCCGGGGGCAGCCCGTTGACCACGTCCATCGCGTCCGAAGGCAGGTCGAAGGTCTGCGCCATGATCACGGCGTCCAGCTGCGTCGCGGTGGTCTCTGTGCGGTAGAGCGCGTCGAGCCAGCGCTGTATCTGCTCGCGGTCCTCTTCCATCGCTATCCGTTCACCGGTGCGCATGACGTCATGACTCGACGAACTCCTCGGCGAGCAGATCCATGAGCAGCCCGTCGCTCCACTGGCCGCTCGGGTCGCGTTCGTACTTGCGCATGACGCCCACCGGCTTGAAGCCCACTTTCCGGTACACATGGATCGCCCGGTCGTTGTGGACGGAGGGGTCGATGGTGATCCGGTGGTGGCCACGCTCCTCGATGAGGTAACGGATCAGGCGCCGGAGCACCGCGGTTCCCAGGCCGCGGTCCTGGAACGGATCGCCGAGGGTGATGTCCACGCCTGCGTGGCGGTATCCCGGATCGTTCTCCTCATGGAACTGGACGACGCCCGCGATCTCGCCGCCGACCATCACGAGATGGGTCATCCCGGCGCTGGCGCTGAAGAAATCATGCTCGAGCTTCTCGGTATCATAGGAGCCCCACCACCGCGCCACGCCCGGTTGCCGCAGCAGGTCCAGGACCGCATCTGCATCGGATCGCTGGAGCGGTCGCAGCGTGAAGCCCTTACCTTCGAGTATGGGCAGCGAGTGGCCGGGATGCATCAGGTGCGACCTCTTCGTTTGTGTGCGGCCAGGGCGGACAGGTACGATTCTACCCGCTGACAGCCTGCGGAGGGAGCGCCCGTGAAGCACGTGATCCTCATCCTCGACGGTGCGGCCGGGTGGCCGTTGCCCGAGCTGGGCTCCAAGACGACGCTTGGCTACGCACACACACCGAACCTCGACGCGTTGGCGGCGATGGGCATCGTTGGGCTTGCGCAGACGGTGCCTCCGGGGGTGGAGCCTTCGTCCTCGGCCGCGTGCACGTCGATCCTGGGATACGACCCGGTCGCCGACTACGTAGGCCGCGGCGCTATCGAGGCCGCCAGCCTCGGCATAGAACTGGCCGATGACGAAGTGGCGATGCGCATGAACCTGGTGAGCGTTGCCGACGGGGTCATGGCGTCGTACGCCGCGGGCCATATCAGCACGGCTGAGTCGCGGCGGATCGTCAGCGAACTGGCCGAGGCGCTCGGCGACGATGCCTTCACGTTCCACCCCGGACTGGCCTACCGGCACATCCTGGTGGTGAAGGGGCATCCCGAGGTGCTTGACCTGGCGTACACCCCGCCCCACGACATCAGTGACAGGCCGGTGGAGGGCAGCCTTCCCTCAGGGGAGGGTGCGGAGTTGCTGCTCGACTTGATGGAGCGGGCGCGGCCGGTGCTGGACGCCTCGGCTGTGAACGCCGCGCGCGTTGCGCGAGGAGACCTCCCGGCCAACGAGATCTGGCCCTTCTGGCCGGGAGCGGCGCCCCGTGGGCTGCGTCCGTTCGGGGAGGTCAGGGGCGTGACCGCGGCGCTCACCTCGGGCGTGGACCTGCTGAACGGCCTCGCGGTGCTCTTTGGCATCGATCGCCTGAGCATCGCCGGCGTCACCGATGGCTCCGATAACGACTACCGGGCGCAGATAGAGGGCGCGCTTGCCGTCTTGGACGACCACGATCTCGTGGTGGTGCACGTGGAGGCTCCCGACGAGGAGGGCCATGCGGGTGACGTGCAGGGCAAGATCGCCGCGATCGAGGCCATCGACCGCGAGATCGCGAGCGTGTTACGCGAGCGGGTCGGGGAGGTGCGGGTGCTTGCGATGCCCGATCACCCCACGCCCATCGAGCTGAAGACACACGTGGGGGAGCCGGTGCCGTTCCTGCTGGCGGGCCCCGGGATCATGGCCGACCAGGCGACGGCGTTCACGGAGGCCGAAGCCGCAGCGACCCGCCGGGTGATCGATCCCGGCCGCGGTGTCGTCGATCTGCTGCTTGCGTAGGCCGGGCATCCCTCCGACATGCGTACGGGGCGGGGCCGCATCATCGGCCCCGCCCCGCGTGCGAGGGGAGGGAGGTTCACGCTTGTATCCGGAGCACATCCGGGTACGACACCAGTATCCATCGCCGGTGTGCGGACGCCGTGCGCCGGTCGTGGAGATGTCGTGGAGCAGTGACGCGGTCCGTATGTCACAGGGTGGGCTACACTGGAACACATGCCGACGTACGAACATCCACGCCCTGCGCTCACCGCCGATGTCGTGGCGCTCGCTCACGGACCCGCGGGTCTCGTGGTGCTGCTGGTCCGGCGGGCTCATGAGCCGTTCGAAGGCCGCTGGGCGTTGCCCGGCGGTTTCGTGGACGAGGGCGAGGTCCCTGAGGCTGCGGCCCGGCGCGAGCTCGAGGAGGAGACCGGGCTGCGGGTAGGGCCGTCCCTGTCGCTCGTGGGCGTCTACGGGGAGCCCGGCCGCGATCCGCGTGGATGGACGGTATCGGCCGCGTATCTGGTGGTGCTCGACGAGCCTGCGGTCGTGCTCGGCGGTGATGACGCCGCCGAGGCGGCGTGGATGCCTGCAACGGATATGCCCGGCCTCGCTTTCGACCACGACGCGATCGTACGCGACGCGCTTGCGGCCGCCGGTGAGTTGACACCCCGGGGGAGCGACCGTACCCTTACCTGACAATCGAACAGATTCACGCCAGTGATGGGGATGAGTACGCGGTCCCGAGTAGGGCGGCAGAGAGCCGGGGTAGCTGCGAACCGGCGCCCGAAAGAACGCGGAACATGGCCCCGGAGGCATCCGGAGGAAACGCGCGAGTACGTCGATGCGCCGAGTAATACCGGACGGAGGCCCCCGTTACCAAGGGCTCGAGAGCATCGGACACCCGGCGTAGTCCCGCCCGCCGGACACCACCACCGTCCCGTGCTCGAGACGAGGCCACGAACGTGGCGAAGTCGGGTGGTACCGCGGAGGACGCATGAAGCGCCTTTCGCCCTGACGAACAGTCCGGGCGGGAGGTGTTTTTTCGTGTTCGGAGGTAGACGGTATGGCCAAGACCTGGGAAGAGATCAACGAACGCATAGCCAGCGGGGCGGCGGTCGTCTTCACGGCCGAGGAGTTCGCCGTGCTTGCAGCTGAGGAAGGCGTGAGCGCCGCGGCGAAGAAGGTCGACGTGGTGACGACAGGTACGTTCGGTCCGATGTGCTCGTCCGGCGTGGTGCTCAACTTCGGACACTCGGATCCACCGATCCGGATGACCGAGCTGACGCTGAACGACGTTCCGGCCTACGGCGGGCTTGCCGCTGTGGACACCTACCTGGGCGTCACGGAGACGAGCCGTGTGCGGGGTATCGAGTATGGTGGCGCCCACGTGATCGAAGACCTTCTGAGAGGCCGGGCGGTGCGGCTGAGAGCGGCGAGTCCGGGGACCGACTGCTACCCGCGTACCGAGATCGACACATGGGTCACGCTGGAGGAGCTCAACCAGGCGTACTTCTTCAACCCCCGGAACGCATATCAGAACTACGCGGTGGCCGTGAACACGAGCGATCGCGTGCTCCACACGTATCTGGGGACGCTCTTGCCGCGCCTGGGGAACGCCACGTACTGCTCGGCAGGCGCGCTTTCGCCGCTGCTCAACGACCCCACGTATCGCACGATAGGCGTGGGTTCGCGCATCTTCGTTGCTGGCGCCCCGGGGTATGTGGCCTGGGAAGGCACGCAGCACAATCCGCATGCCGACCGTGATGCGCACGGCGTACCGGTGAGGCCCGCCGGCACCCTGGCGGTGATCGCGGATCTGAAGCAGGCGAGTCCCGAGTACTTCTCGGCGGCGACGTTCACGGGTTACGGTGTCTCGAGTTTCGTGGGCATCGGCGTGCCCGTTCCTGTGCTCGACGAGGATATCGCGGCCACACTGGCGCTCACGGACGCCGATATCACGGCGACGGTGTACGACTACAGCGTCCAGCGGCGTTCGCGGCCGTCGCTGAGCACGGTCTCGTATGCGGATCTCCGCAGCGGGACGATCGAGATCGACGGCAAGAAGGTCCCCACGGGACCGATCTCGTCGCTGCCCAAGGCGCGTGCCATAGCCACCGAGCTGAAGCGGTGGATAACCGACGAGCGTTTCACACTCGCAGCGCCCGTGCAGTTGCTCCCGCAGGTAGGTGCGCCGGGCACGAGACCGCTCGAGATCAGAACAGGGGAGGCGATCTGACGATGGCACGCAAACGGCTCGACCTTACCTTCCCGCCCCGGCAGTCCCTCAAGCCGATCATCTACCACCTCGTGAAGGACTACGATCTGGTGCCGAACATCCTGCGCGCGCAGATCCATCCCGCCCAGGAGGGCCGGATGGTGCTCGAAGTGACCGGCACGAAGGAAGACTACGCTGCGGGGGTCGCGTTCCTCGAGGAGCAAGGCCTCACGGTGAACGAGGCGGCGAGCGATATCGTCCTGGACGACGCGCAGTGCGTGGACTGCGGCCTGTGCAGCGCGGTCTGCAAGCCTGGCGCATTGACCCTCGATCCCGTGACCCAGACGCTGCGGTTCGACAAGGACAAGTGCGTGTACTGCGAGGCATGCGTGATCGCCTGTCCGCGCAGGGCGATCACGTTGCGTTTCTGACCGGCGGGAAGGAGGACACATGCCTCAGTTGCCGTTCGTCCAGACGATGGCGGTCGCCGGTCTGACGGCGATCGCGCTGGTGGTGCTTGCCATGCCCACGGGGGCCTGGCTGGGAGCACGCGCCGGCCTGAGGGTGCTGCGCTTCAGCCTGGCCGGCGTCGCCGTGACCTTCATCGGGTGCATCGGCTGGGGGGCCCTCACCGGTGACCTCGCCGTCTTCAACGCCCGGATGGGTTTCGATGACTGGCTGCAGATGGGCGCGTTCTTCGGGATCGTCTACATCACGGGATACCGTTTCGTTGCGGCGTACCTGACGGACAAGCTTCGGGCGGATCGGCCCGGGAGTCCTGCCGGGGACGCGAAGACCACGGGAGGCGCGGATGCCTGATATCGGACTCCGGCTTGGCCGCGAGGTTCTTGTCATCGACGGGGCGATGGGCACCATGCTCCAACGACACGACATCCCCTCGGGCCAGTCGCTGATGCAGCTGAACGTCACCGCGCCCGAGTTGGTGGAGGAGGTGCACCGCCTGTACGCGCTCGCGGGAGCGGATTGCGCGACCACGAACTCGTTCGGGGGGTCTCGGCACAAGCTTGAAGCTTATGGCCTTGGCGATCAAGTGACAGACCTCAACCGGGCGGCGGTGCGTCTCGCGCGCTCGGGCGGGGCGCCGCACATCCTGGCCGACATGGGTCCCACCGGGTTGGTGATGGAGCCGCTCGGCAGTGCGACGTTCGACGAGGTCTTCGAGCAGTTCGCGGAGCAGGCGTCGGCGCTCGCGGCCGAGCATCCCGATGCGCTGTTCATCGAGACGATGACCGACATCGCCGAGGCGCGATGCGCCGTTCTCGCGGCGCGATCGGTCACCGATCTTCCCGTGTTCGTGACCGTGACGTTCGGGCTGAGCGGGCGCATGGACCTGTCGGGCACCAGCCCCGAGGCGGCTGCGGTGATACTCGAGGCGGCCGGGGCGACAGCGGTGGGGATGAACTGCGGGCTCGGCCCGGAGCAGATGCTGCCGCTCGTCGAGCGGATGGCAGAAGCCACATCGTTGCCGATCATCGTGCAGCCCAACGCTGGCATGCCCCGGCTCGAGGATGGGGTGACCGTGTTCCCCGGCACGGCGGACGAGATGGGCTCCTACGCCGCGCGTTTCGTGGACGCGGGGGCCTCCCTCGTTGGGTCGTGCTGTGGTTCGACGCCATCGTTCACCGGCGCGATCGTGGACTTCGCCAAGAGGCGCGACCTTGCTGACCGGCCGGAGCCCGAACCGGGCGTCGTGCTGGCGGGTCCGCGCGATGTCGTGCGGATAAGCAGCGGCGCGCCGCTCGTGCGTGTGGGGGAGCGGATCAACCCGACGGGCAAGAAGCGGCTTGCCGAGAGTCTTCGCGCGGGGCGACTGGATGTGGTGCGCGAGTACGCGATCGAGCAGGCCGACGCGGGCGCTGACCTGCTGGATGTGAACGTGGGCGCGGCGGGCGTGGAACAGGCCACTGTGCTCCCGGCCGCGGTGTTGGCGCTGAGCGGGCTGGTGGACCAGCCGCTCGTCCTCGACACGACCGACCCGGAGGCGCTGGAGGCGGCGTTGCGCGTCTACCCGGGCCGCGCGCTCATCAACAGCGTGAGCGGCGAGGCGGCCTCGATGGGATCCGTGCTCCCGCTGGCGCGGCGGTACGGCGCAGCGGTGGTCGTGCTTGCGCTCGACGACGACGGCATCCCCGCGACCGCAAGCGCGCGAGCCGACGTGGTACGGAAGGTCCGCGACGCGGCACGGAACAGCGGGCTCACCGATCATGACCTCGTGGCTGACACGCTGGTCCTCGCCGCCGCGACGCAGGCCGACGGCGCCGGTGCGACGCTCGAGGCGATCGCGACGGTGTCGGACGAGCTCGGCCTGGCCACAATCGCGGGAGTGAGCAACGTCAGCCACGGTCTTCCTGGCCGCGCGATGCTGAACGCGCGCTTCCTGGAGCTTGCAGCCGTGGTGGGCCTTGACGCCGCCATAGTCAACCCCTCGGAGTCGGTCTCGATGGACGCGGCCCTTTCGGATGCTGCCGATGACGTGCTATACGGGCGCGACGCCAGGGCCGAGCGCTGGATAGCGCTCGTCGCCTCGCGGAGCGCCGAGTCGGACCAGGGTGTGGTGGAGACGCCCGGAGATCCGGCGACACGTCTCGGCATGGTCATCGAACGCGGCGATGCCGACTCGGCGCCCGGTCTGGTGGACACGCTCGTCGGTGACGGCATGGAGCCGCAGGCGGTCATCGCCGGGGTGCTCACACCGGCGATCCAGAGGCTCGGCGACGCGTACGGTCGCGGTGACGTGTTCCTGCCGCAGCTGATAGCGGCGGCCGAGGCCATGAAGGCGGCTGTCGTTCGTGCAAAGGCGTACCTTCCTGAAGGGTCGGCCACACATGAGGGTCGTGTGGTGTTCGGCACGGTGAAGGGCGACATCCACTCCATCGGCAAGGACATCTGCGTCAGCATGCTGGAGAGCCAGGGGTTCCTTGTGGACGACCTGGGCGTCGATGTCTCGACCGAGCGGTTCGTGGATGCGGCTGAGGCCGCTGACGCCGTGTGCCTGTCCGCACTCATGACCACCACGCTCCGCACGATGGAGCGTACCGTGGCGGCCATCCGGGAGCAGGCGGAAGTACCCGTCTTCGTGGGCGGCGCCGTGGTGACCCGCGATTTCGCGGACCGTCTCGGGGCGGGGTATTCTGAGGATGCGCCGGGCTGCGTACGCGCGGTCCGGGATGCCGTGGCTGCGCGCAAGGGGAACGGATGATAATCACACGACCACGCGATTGGGACCGGATCAAGGCCAACCTTTCGGACATCGCCGCAAAACGGGTGTTCGTGATGGGCTGTGGCCAGTGCGCCACGGTCGCCCACACGGGTGGCGAGAAGGAGGTCCTGGAGACGGCGGAGAGGCTCCGTGCCGAGGGCTATGAGGTGACCGGTTGGGCTGTGGGCGAGGTCACGTGCCACCTGAACGGCACCAAGCTTGAGAGCCGGAAGCACCGCTCAGAGATCGACGACGCTGATGCGGTGCTCGTGCTGGCATGCGGTGCGGGCGTGCAGACGACCGCCGACGCGATCGCCAAACCCGTGTTCCCGGGGCTCGAGTCGCTGTTCCTCGGCACGGTGATACGCAACGGCATCTTCGAGGAGCGCTGTCAGACGTGCGGCGATTGCGTCTTGGACAAGACCGCGGGGATATGTCCGGTGACGACGTGCCCCAAGGGGCTGCTGAACGGCCCGTGCGGCGGTATGTGGAACGGCATGTGCGAGGTGCTGACCGACCGGGAGTGCACTCACGTGCGGATACAGCGCCGTCTTGCCGAGCAGGGACGGACGCGCAACTCCACACTCGAGCCGAAGGACTTCAGCACCGCGCTCAAGCCTGGTGGCGTGAACATCCGGCAGCAGGGAGGTGGACGATGAGCCGCCTGCGAGAGCTGCTGGAGTCGGGCGAGTTCGTCGTGACCGGGGAGGTCGCACCGCCGCGCGGTACGGACCTGGCCGACATGCATGCGTCGGTGGACCTCCTGGCGCCGCACTGCCACGCGCTCAACGTCACCGACAACCAGGGCGCCAGCCTCCACTTGTCGAGCCTCGCAGCGTCCAGGGCGATCCTGGAGCGCGGCATCGAGCCGATCTTCCAGCAGACATGCCGTGACCGGAACCGCCTCGCGCTGCAGTCGGATCTGCTCGCCGCGTGGTCGCTCGGCCTGGAGAACGTGCTCGTGGTGACCGGCGACGACCCGCGCGCCGGCGACCATCCGCACGCGAAGGGTGTGTTCGACCTCGACTCGACGCAGTTGGCCTCGATAGCCCTGGGCATGAACGAAGGCCGCGACATGATGGGTCGCGACCTCAAGGGCGGCACGGACTTCTATATCGGAGCCGCGATGTTCCCCGAGGCCGAGCCCTGGGACGTCCAGCTCGCGCGGATCGAGCAGAAGGTCGCGGCCGGGGTGCGCTTCTTCCAGACCCAGGCGATCTTCGATATGGACAAGCTGCAGCGGGCCGTGGACGCTGTGCGTCCGTTGGGAGTGAAGGTCATCGCGGGGGTGCTCGTCATCCGAAGCCCACGCGTCGTGGATTTCGTGAACCGGAACCTCGCGGGCCTCATGGTGCCCGACCACGTGGCGGACCGGATCCGCTCGGCGCCGGATCCGGCGGAAGAGGCCGTCCGTCTGGCGGCCGAGCAGGTGCGTGACATCCGTGAGATAGCCGACGGCGTACATGTCATGCCGCTCGGCCTGGACACGGAGGTCGGTCGCATCCTTGACGGATCGGGGTAGCGGGAGCGTGCGGCGGATCGCCCTGTATAGCGATGTCCACGGCAACCTCGCCGCGCTCGAGTCTGTGCTCGAGGACATCGAGGGGCGAGGGGTCTCGGAGCGCTACTGCCTCGGGGATCTCGTCGGCTATGGCCCGCACCCCGTGGAGGTGGTGGAGCGGATCCGGGATCTCGGCGACCCGGTCGCGCAGGGGAACTACGACAGGGCGATCAGCGAGCACGACGCGAGTCCCGGAAGCCGTTACGAGAGCGCCCGGGAGACCCTCGACGGTGCCGAGTCGTACGCGTACACGGTGTCTTCCCTGTCTTCCGAACATGTCGACTTTCTGGGGCGGCTCGCTGCGGAGGTCGTACTGGACGTCGATGGCGTGGGTATCCTGTTGTGTCACGGGTCCCCCCGCCGGATGGTCGAGGTCGTCGATGCCGACACTCCGCCGGCCTCACTGGCCGCTCACATCCAGGAAGCCGGAGTTGACGTCGTGTGCTGCGGCCACGTCCACGTCCCGTTCCATCGTTCCATGCCCACCGAGAGCAGTGTGCTGCACTGGGTGAACGCGGGTTCGGTGGGCCGTCCGCGCGACGGCGATCCTCGCGCGGCGTGGGTGGAGCTGGTCCTTGGCACGCATGAGGAGGTCCTTGCCGCGGCGCCGATGGATATCGCGTGCCGTCGTGCCGGGTGCACCGACGTCTGGATAAGCACCATCACCCATCGTGTGGCGTACGACGTTGAGCCGGTGATCCACGACATGATCGCCGCCGGCCTTCCACCCACACTCGCTGCCGGTCTGCGTAGCGGCCTCGAAGAGCATGCGTGGGAAGCGCTCATGGTTGAGCGCGCCGCGCACGACGCCGAGGAGACGGCTTCGCAGGATCCGGTCCGGGCCGAGTATCTTCTGCAGACGTGCGGTCATGACGGGGGATCGTGCACCTGCGCGATCGACGACCGCACCGCGTCGTACGAGTCACTGGCGCGGCTGTTCCGTGATGATGTGTCGGGAGTGGTGGTCGCGATCCGTCACCTCAGGACCGCCATGAGATCCTGCCGGGTGAGCCGCAACGTGGACGAGCAGGCGATACGTGAGGCGTTCGGCGATGCCGATCGCGCCGTCAGGACCGGGGAAGGGCGCCGGGCGTTCCTCGAGGAGCGACGGCGCCTGTTCGGGGGTGAGTCCCGCTTCGATCCCTTCTCGAACGTCCTATCCCCGGATGAGTCGACCTACGTCAGCGCCGATCCGGACACGTGCCTGGTCGTGCTCGGACTCACCTATCGCGAGGGCAGGTTCACGTCCCCGGCGATCGGCGGTATAGAGCGCGGCCTGGGTGATATCGCAACGGAGCTCTCGTACATGGGGCACTGCCTTCGCATGGCCGCAGCCGGCGATCCGGCCGCGGCGGTCAGAGCGCGCCGGTTCTTCATCGAGCACCTGTCCACCTGGGCGGTCCTGTTCGCCGTGGTCGTAGGGAGAGAGGCGCGCGAGCCGGTCATGAGGTACGCGGGGCTGGCGCTGGACAAGTTCCTCACGTGTGAGGCGGCGACTTTCCGCCACTCGATCCCGAGCCACTGTGGCGCGAGGTCACGCGGCCTTCGGGACTGACGCTGCGTGCTATCATGCCGGATACGTTCCCGCGACGAGAGAGGCGACCCACGATGAACGGATCTGCAGGTCCGAGCCTTGATGTCTGGCTGGCCGAGGCCAAGCGCGAGGCCAGCGCGGCCGACGTGGGGATGTATCTGTGTCACAACGGCGTCGTCCGCTCCTACTCGCGCGACGGTCGGCCGGTGATCTCCATGGACCTCTCGGTCGATCGCGAGCGGCTCGAGGAGCTCGTGTCGACAGCCCGGATGATGGAAGGCGTGTCGATCGTGCGCGTCTGGATCAACGAGGGCCATCTCGAGGTAGGTGACGACATCATGTACGTGATGGTGGGCGGTGACATCCGGCCCAACGTCATCGAGGCGCTCACCGCGCTGGTAGGGATGATCAAGTCCGAGGTGGTCACGGAGAAGGAGCAGCGGCCGGAGGCGTAGTCTCCAGCGACCGCAGTTCCAGACACGGGAGGCGTCATGCATATCGTCGTGCTCGGTGGAGGTCCCGGGGGCTATGGGGCGGCGTTCGAGGCGGCACGGCTGGGGGCCGATGTCACGCTGATCGAACGCGAGCGTCTCGGCGGCACCTGTCTCAACTGGGGCTGTATCCCCACCAAGACGATCCTGCGCTCGGCCCATATCGTCGCGGACACGCGCGATGCCGCCGAGTTCGGCCTTGATTCCGCGGTAGCCAGCGTCGATGTCCCTGCGCTGCGCTCGCGTAAGGAGCGCGTGGTCGACGAGCTGGTGGGACAGGTCGAATCGAGCGCGAAGCGGCTGAAGGTCAAGGTCGTCACCGGTGAGGGCCGGCTTGCCGGCCCCAAGGCGGTGGAGGTGACCGCCCCTGACGGGGCGACCGAGACGATCGCCGGCGACGCGCTGATCCTCGCCACCGGCTCGACCGTCTTCAGGCTTCCCGACATCGATCACGACCTCGAGGGCGTGTGGACCAGCGACGACGCGGTCTCGCTCTCGGAGATACCCAAGGACATCGTCATCATCGGTGGCGGCGTCATCGGACTCGAGTTCGCGTGCGCGTACGCGGCGTTCGGCAGCGTGGTCACGGTGGTCGAGTTGATGGAGCAGGTCCTGCCGGGTAACGACAAGCGCGTGGTGCGCCAGACCCAGGCCGCGCTCGAGGCGCTGGGGGTGGAGTTCCATCTTGGAGATGCCGTCTCCTTGGTGGAGCGGCACGACGGCCGGATGCGGAGCACGCTGCGCAGCGGGGCGGCGATCGAGAGCGACGTGGTGATGAGCGCGGTGGGCCGCATGCCCAACGCCGCCGGATTCGGTTACGAAGAGGCGGGCATCGAGTTCGACCGCCGCGCTGTGGCCGTGGACGAGCATCTCCGCACGAACATCCCCGGCGTGTACGCCGTCGGCGACGTCATCGGCGGCATGATGCTCGCGCACGTGGCCGAGGAGGAGGGCGTCATCGCGGCGCGGAACGCCGTGGCCGAGTCCGAGCACGGAGCCGGAGCCGGGCTTGAGAGCGTCCGTTACGACTGCATACCGGCATGCGTGTACACGTTCCCCGAGGTCGCCACCGTGGGATCGTCACGTGACTCGGCGAAGGAGCGCGGCATCGACGCGGTCCAGGCCATCGCCAAGTTCGCGGCGAACGGAAAGGCGCTCGGCGAAGGGGAGAGCGACGGGTTCGTGCAACTGGTCGCGGAGAAGGGCAGCGGCCGCATAGCGGGCTGCCAGATCGTGGGTCCCCACGCGGTCGAGACGATCCATGAGGTCGCCGTGGCGATGCGCCATGACCTCACCGTCCGCCAACTCGCCGAGACGGTTCACGCTCACCCCACCGTCTCCGAGGTCATCCGTATGGCGTGCGCTGACGCCGCCGGGAAGTGCGGCTGCTAGTGGCCTACGAGCACGGCTCTTCGGCCCGGCGTCTGCCGGCATGGCTCCGCCGTCCCATCGCGCACGGTGGCGAATACGTCGCCGTGGAGGGCCTGCTCGAGGAGCTGCATCTCTCAACGGTATGCCGCGAGGCGAAGTGCCCCAACCGCGGGGAGTGCTACGCGAGCGGCACCGCCACCTTCCTGATCGCCGGTGACGTGTGCACGCGCGGCTGCACGTTCTGCGCGGTGGAGTCGCGTTCCCCGCTGCCCCTTGATAAGGGCGAGCCCGCCCGCGTTGCCGAGGCCGTGGCGCGCATGGGCCTGCGTCACGCGGTGATCACCATGGTCACCAGGGACGATCTGGACGATGGGGCGGCTGCCCATGTGGTGGCCACGATCGAGGCGGTACGCGCGGCATCTCCCGCGACGGCGGTCGAGGTGCTCGTGAGCGACTTCGCGGGTGAGGAGCGTGCGATTGACGCCGTCGTCGATGCGCGTCCCGACGTCTTCAACCACAACGTGGAGACCGTGCCGCGGCTGTACCCGTCGGTGCGTCCTGGCGCGGACTACGGGAGGAGCCTGGGCGTTCTGGCCCGGGCGCATTCGCGCGCCTCGGACATGCCGGTCAAATCGGGGATGATGCTCGGCCTCGGGGAGACCCACGACGAGGTCGTGGACGTGATGCGCGACCTGCGGGAGGCCGGATGCGATCTCCTGACGCTCGGCCAGTATCTGCGTCCGAGCGCCCGGCACCTGCCAGTGGCCGCGTTCGTGGAGCCTGACGAATTCACCGCCCTGGCGCGTGAGGCCCGCCGCCTGGGATTCGCGGGTGTGGCGAGCGCGCCGTTCGTGCGCTCGAGTTATCACGCGGCCGAGCTCGCGGAGATGTGACGGCTGTCGTTCAGACCCGTTCGACGGTGAGCGGATCGGCCGCCCGGTCGCGGCCGGCGCTCTTGGCGCTGTAGAGTGCCTGGTCGGCCGCCGCGAGCAGGCTCTCTACACGGTACGGCGGGCTGCCGGCGACGTCGTGCGCCACCGCGCTGCCGATGCTCACCGTGAGCGGGATGGCAGAGCCATCATCGGCGCTGACGCTCACCTGCCGGATCGCCTCGACGATACGGTTCGCAAGATCCACGCATTCGCTGACGCCGGTCTCCGGGGCGATCACGGCGAACTCGTCGCCGCCGTATCGGACGACGAGGTCGGACGCCCGTGTGACATGGCGCATGGCCTGGGCGATCGACGCGAGCGCGCGGTCGCCGACGGCGTGGCCGTGCGTGTCGTTGATGTCCTTGAAGCGGTCGATGTCGATGAGGAGCACCGCGAGAGGGTGCCCGTACCGGGCCGACCATGCGGTCCACTGTGGCAGGTGCGTGTAGAGCGCTCTGCGGTTGTAGAGTCCCGTCAGCGCGTCGTGGGTGGCGTAGACGGACAGCCGCCGGTTGTCCCTCCAGGAGCGCGACAACGAGGATGCCAGGAGCGCGGCAAGGGAGTCGTCGGGGTAGCGCGCGGCGATCTCGTTCACGAGCCGCTGGATGTGCGCCTGGTAGGCCGCGTGGCGATGCTCCGACTGTGCGGGTTCGGTCAACTCGATGAGTTCGCTGAAGACCGGGTCGATCATGAAGAACTCCACACGCGCGGCGAGTGCGAGCATCCTCTCCACGTCGAGCTCGCCGATCGAGCCGAGGTCGATACGTGAGAGTTCGTCGTGCACGTCGGTCAGGCGCTCCGCGAGTCCGGTGGTGTCGTTCACGAGGTCGGGGAGGAGCCCGTGCTCCCATGCCTCGAGCAGCCCTTCCCACCATCCGGTGTGCTGGGCTTCGTCCGCGGCAAGGCGTGAGAAGGTAGTGGCGAGCCCGGGCTCCGGGCACTGCTCGGCAAGTGCCGCGTAGAGCCGCTCGGCGAACCGGTCCATCTTCACGCACACGTCCAGGATCTCTCGCATGTCAGGAGCCCTTCGTCGACACCTCTTCTGTCCAGTGTATCCCCGCAGGACTGATACCATGAACCCATGCGATGGGAGCCAAGGACATACCGCCTGGACATGGACGCCGCCGGCCTCGTCTCGTTCACCTGCGCGCAGGGCGAGACGGACCTTCATGTGAGCGCCCGCACCGACCTGCGCGGTGAGACGGAGACGCTCGTAGCGGGGCTCCGGGCCGACCTCGAGGGCCATATCTCGGCTCACCCCCGTTGGGCCGAGAGTTACGTGCCGGTCGACGCCGGGGAGGGGGCGCCTGAGATAGTCCGAGCGATGTCAGCCGCCGCGCGGGAAGCCGGGACCGGTCCGATGGCAGCGGTCGCGGGCGCGATCGCTGAGCGGGTCGCCCGGGGTCTGCAGACGCGTTCGCGTGAGGTGATCGTGGAGAACGGTGGCGATCTGTACCTCTGCGGGGAGATGCCGAGGCGTGTCCTCGTGGTGGCGGGCGGCTCCCCGCTCTCGGGCAGGGTCGCCGTCCATCTCGATGCCGCCGACCTCCCGGTGGCCGTATGCACATCATCGGGGAAAGTAGGGCATAGTGTGAGCCTCGGCACTGCGCACGCGGTGACGGTGCTTGCCGATGACGGCGCGCTGGCGGACGCGGTGGCCACGGCCGCCGGGAACGTGGTGCACGGCGCCGACGATGTGGAGCGCGCGCTCGACCGGGCGATGAGCGTGAGAGGCGTGCGGGGAGCAGTGGTGATCGCGGGCGACCGCGTGGGCTTCCGCGGCCGTGTGAACGTGGGGCCCGCTGACCGCTGAGCAGGACCGGCCGTGGTCTTACACGACTAAGGGGTGGACAGATGGACAGCATCGACGAGCTGGATATGTTCGAGGCCGACCGGCGGCTTGCCCTGTACAACGAGTACCGAGATGCCGCTCGTGTCTTCACCTACTACATCGAGACGGAGCTCCGCGCATACCTCGCCAACGGTGTGGATGTGGAGCCCGTGAACGGTCCGGGCGGGCTGTACTTCAAGGTCACGCTCACGGACGTGTGGATCTACGAAGCGGAGCGGATGAACCGTTTCGTTCCCGAGGCCGTCATCTACTCGGTGAACGACGTGCACGTGCAGACGCTCAAGGGCGAGGAGTAGTCGCAGATGACGGCCAGCGACCTGCCGGTCCCGGACTCTCCTGAACAGGCGGCTCAGCGCGCGGAGAGGCTTCGCGAGGAGATCCGGCGTCACGCGTGGCGCTACTATGCGCTCGACGCTCCCGAGATATCCGATGCCGCATACGACGGCCTGGTACGTGAGCTCGAGGCGATCGAAGACGCGTATCCGCAGCTCGTCACCCCCGACTCACCCACGCAGCGCGTAGGGGCGCCGCCGCTGGAGGCGTTCGCGCCCGTGGAGCATGCCGAGCGGATGTACTCGCTGGACAACGCCATGGACCTGGACGAGCTCGACGCGTGGCTCGAGCGTGTGGGCCGCGAGACAGGGGGCACGGACGTCGCCTTCATGTGCGAGCTGAAGATCGACGGCAGCTCGCTCGCACTCACGTACGAGGACGGGGCCCTCCTCCGCGCGGCGACACGAGGCGACGGCACCACCGGCGAGGACGTCACGGCGAACGTCCGCACGATCAAGGATGTGCCCCTGCGCCTTGTTCCTCGGCAGGCAGCCGAAGCCGAGGCGGCGACGGGTGGCGTGACCTCGGCCATCGACCGCCTTGAGGTGCGGGGCGAGGTCTATATGCCGAAGCGCAGCTTCGAGCGTCTCAACGCCGAGCAGGAGGACGCCGGACTGCAGCCCTATGCCAATCCCCGCAATGCCGCCGCCGGCGCTGTTCGTCAGAAGGACCCGGCCGTCACCGCCTCACGTGATCTCGCCACGTTCATGTACCAGGTGGTCGATCCGCGCCGACTGGGTCTCTCGGGGCAGAGCGAGGCTCTTGAGTGGCTCCGCGACGCAGGCTTCCGGGTCAACCCGGACATCGAGCTGTGCGGATCGGCGGAAGAGGTGCGCGCGTTCTGCCGGGCCGCTGTCGAGCGCAGGGGCGACCTCCCCTACGAGATCGACGGCGTCGTCGTGAAGGTGGACTCCTTCGCCCTGCAGTCTGAGTTGGGGTTCACGAGCAAGGCGCCGCGCTGGGCCATCGCCTTCAAGTTCCCTCCCGAGGAGAAGACTACCGTTCTGCGCGACATCCGTGTACAGGTGGGCCGCACGGGAGCCCTCACACCGGTAGCCGAGTTCGATCCCGTGCTCGTGGCGGGTTCCACCATCGCTCGTGCCACGCTCCACAACGAGGACGAGGTGCGCCGCAAGGGTGTGCGCATCGGGGACACCATCATCGTTCGAAAGGCCGGAGACGTGATTCCCGAGGTCGTGGGCCCCGTGGAGCGCCTTCGCGACGGGACCGAGCGTGTGTGGCGCATGCCTGCCACGTGCCCGAGCTGCGGTCATGAAGTGTGGCGCGAAGAGGGCGAGGTGGTGCCCCGGTGCACCAACGCCGGCTGTCCCGCACAGCGGCTCGAGCGCCTCGGCCATTGGGCGTCGCGGGGTGCGCTCGACATCGACGGCATGGGCACCGAGATCATCTCGCGGCTCGTGGAGCACGGACTGCTGCACGACGTCGCCGACTACTACTCGCTCAGCTTCGAGGACCTTGCGTCTCTCGATCTCGGGAGGGTCAAGAAGGACGGCTCGCCGGTGCTGTTGGGTGAGACGGTCGCGCGGAAGCTGATCGCGAGCATCGAAGCGAGCAAGGACCGGCCTCTGAAGCGGCTCGTCTTCGGCCTCGGGATACGGCACGTGGGCACGACGGTGGCCGAGGCGCTTGCCGGTGCGTTCGGGACGCTCGATGCACTGCTCGGCGCGTCGGAGGATGACCTCGCGGCGGTGGATCAGGTGGGTCCGGCGATCGCCGGGTCGGTGCGCGCGTTCGCGGACAACCCCGCCAACATGGATATCGTGGAGCGGTTGAAGGCGGCCGGCGTGAGGACGGCGGATGAGGGCACGGGTCCGCGGCGCGAGCAGACGCTTGCGGGAACCACCTGGGTGCTGACCGGCGCACTGGATCGCCTCACGCGGGCTGACGCGACCGCGGCGCTCAAGGAGCTCGGAGCCAAGGTGAGCGGCAGCGTCAGCAAGAAGACGTCCTACGTCGTCGTGGGTGCCGACCCGGGCAGCAAGTACGACGATGCGCTTCGCCTCGGTGTGCGGGTGCTATCAGAAGACGAGTTGATGGAGACGCTGGAAGACGGCGCGATACCGGGGGACGCCACGTGATGTCGCCTCTCGCCCGACGATGTGACCGGGTGCGGGCGTCGTGAAGCAGAGGCCACCGCTCTCGCTCAACCCACGCGCGTGCGACCGTTGCGGCGCGTGTCTCGCCGTCTGCCCGCATGACGCTCTCCGGGTGGGCAGGACGTACCTGCAGGTCGACTGGAAGCGGTGCGACGGGTGCGGCGCCTGCGCGAAGGCATGCCCTCGTCGCGCGATCGTGTCGAGGCCGGAACAGCGGACCGCCGGTGCGGGCGGGGAGCGGTCGCGCCCGGAGCCCGCGCCGCGCAAGAGAAGCGGCGCGACAGCAACGGCATCAGGCACGCCGCGCGCGAGGAGCGCCCAGGCCCGGAAGGAGACGGCCGCGCGGAAAGAGGCGGCCGCCGTGAAGCGAACTTCCAGGGGCGGGTCGCGCGGCGGTTTCCAGTGGACGCTTCTCGAGGCGGCGGCGATGCTATCGGTCACCTTCTCGATGTTCATGGTGAAGGAGGCGCTGTCGAGCATCGGGTGGGTCGAGACGCTCGGGCCGGGCGCCCGATTGCCGTTGCGGGTGTCGGTCCTTGCGCTCTACTACGCCGCGCAGATCGGGGTGATCGTCTGGCTTGTGCGACGAAGGGGAGGGGACGTTCTGGCCGCGCTCGGCCTCCGGCATGAGTCGCGGACGTTCCGCGGTGTGGCCGTCTCGGTCGGCCTGGTGATCGGCGGTCTCGCCCTCACGCGTTCGGTGGCCTCGGCGTACGCCTACGTCACACGTGAGATCGGGCTGCTCCCGCGCTCGGGCACCGACATGCTGACGCTCTTCGGCAACGACGAGGTGGGCCTCGTCCTGGCGATCCTCATGGTGGTGCTCGTGGGTCCCGTGGTGGAAGAGGCGGTGTTCCGGGGCGCGCTGCAGGAGGGCATCGCGGCGCGAGCGGGCATGTGGCCCGGGATCGTCCTTCAGGCGGCGCTGTTCGCGGCTTTCCACCGCAGTTGGTGGCTGCTGTTCCCGATGTTCGTGCTCGGTGTGGTCTTGGGGTGGCTGGCCGAGCGGACCGACAGCCTGTGGCCGCCGATCGCGCTCCATGCGCTCTACAACGCTATCACCGTGGCTGCCGTGTTCCTGGTGTCGGGCGCCGCCTGACGGGGATATAGCTTATGGAGTGTCCTTGCTCTCCAGGGGGGTGGCCGTCATGACGGAGTGCGAGCATCTCGTCACGTGCGCGTTCTTCCACGACCGACTGGCGAAGATGCCCTCGATGTCGCTCATGCTCAGACAGCGGTACTGCGAGGGCGAGTGGGCCGACAACACGCGGTGTGCCCGGCGGATCGTGGCCGTGAAGGTGGGTCTCGGCGATGTGCCGGACGACCTGTACCCGGCGGAGGTCTACCGGGTGAAAGGCATCACCGGCGTGCCGGCGAGCACGATCGTGCGTGGAGGGCCGGGTGCTGGAAGAGGTGAAGACGACCTCTGATTTTGCTTGGGGTAATCGGGGTATTCCCGTATACTAAGGGTCAGCCGGAATGTCTGAGCCGAGACCGACAGGGGGGACCCCGATGGCCGACTGCGAATGCCTGCCCAAGTGCCCGTTCTTTCATGACCAGATGAGCAACATGCCCTCGACAGCCGAGCTGGTGAAGAAGCAGTACTGCTCGGGACCGAACGCCGACAACATGAAGTGCGCGCGGCACATGGTCTTCGTGGTGCTGGGCCGCGACGGCGTACCGTCGGACCTGTACCCGTCGGAAGCGGGGCGTGCCGACAGGATCCTCGCGGGGCGGTAACACATCGATCTCACTGCGTCGTGGTGCGCTTGCAGTGCCGAACGCCCGGGTGGTCCCGATACGGACCGCCGGGCGTTCTTCCATGTGGCTGGCTCGGGTATGATGGGACGCGTTCATCACCGCAGCCCGTGCGGTTGCGTACCACCTACAGGAGGCTCCCCGTATGGCGATCACCGAGTCGGATGTCTGTCACGTAGCGATGCTTGCCCGTCTGGCGCTGACGAACGAGCAGGTGGATACGCTGACGGCCGAGCTCGATTCGCTGCTGGGCCATATCGACGAGTTGCGGAGACTGGACCTCGAGGGGGTCGAGCCGACCGCGCATCCGCTTGCGATGACCAACAGGACGCGCGCTGACGTGGTGCGGCCGGGCCTTTCGCGCGAGGACGCGCTCAGGAACGCGCCGGAGACTGACGGTACCGCCTTCGTGGTGCCCGCGATCACGGGCGGGGAGGATGCTTCATGAGCACCCTCGACCTCTCGGCTCTCAGTGCGCGGCAGGTCCGTGATGGGATCGTCGCTGGCGATCACTCCGCACGCGAGGTGGTGGACGCCGCGTACGCACGCGTCGAGGCGCTGGATGACCGCGTGCACGCGTTCCTGCAGCTCACGCCGGAGCTGGCGTACGAGGCGGCCGAGCGTGTCGACGCCGCCCGCGCCGCCGGGAATCCGCTCCCGCCGCTCGCTGGTGTGCCCGCGGGCCTCAAAGACAACATGAACCTGCTCGGTACGCGTACGACCTGCGGGAGCCGCATGCTCGAGACCTACGAGAGCGTGTACGATTGCACGGCCGTCAGGCGCCTGCTCGACGCGGGCGCGCTTCCCATTGGGAAGTGCAACATGGACGAGTTCGCGTTCGGCTCGTCGACCGAGAACTCGGCGTTCGGGCCCACACGCAACCCATGGGACCTGGATCGCGTGCCCGGGGGCTCCTCGGGCGGGAGCGCCGCGTGCGTGGCGGCAGGGATGACCAGCATCTCTCTCGGCAGCGACACGGGCGGCTCGATCAGGCAGCCCGGCGCGCTCACCGGGACCGTTGCCCTGAAGCCCACGTACGGACGCGTCAGCCGCTACGGCATCGTGGCGTTCGGCTCTTCGCTCGACCAGATCGGACCGTTCGGCACGTCGGTGGAGGACGTGGCACTGGCGCTCGAGGCGATCGCCGGCGAAGACCCCATGGACGCCACGTCGTCACCGGAGCCGGTCGTTCCGTACGGGTCTCTCCTCGAGGGGGGCGTTGCCGGACTCCGCGTGGGTCTCGTCACCGACATGCTCGAGATGGACGGCTGCGGCCGGGAGATACGTGCGAGCGTCGCGGCCGCCGCGGAGACCTTCGCTTCGCTCGGCGCCGAGGTGGGAGAGGTGGATCTGCCGAGTGCGAAGCACGGGCTGTCCGCATACTACGTGATCGGGCCGGCAGAGGCCTCATCCAACCTCGCTCGCTTCGACGGCATCCGGTACGGTCTGCGCGTTCCCGATGCGGAGGACGTGACGGACCTCTACGCGCGTTCACGCGCCGAAGGGTTCGGTCCGGAGACCATCCGCAGGATCATGCTCGGCACGTATGCGTTGTCGGCGGGCTACTACGATGCCTACTACGGGCAGGCGCAGAAGGCCCGGACACGGATCATCGAGGACTTCCGCTCGGCGTTCGAGCGCTTCGACGTGCTTCTCACCCCCACCACGCCTGAGGTGGCGTTCACCTTCGGCGAGAAGTCTGATCCGTTCACGATGTACCTCAACGATGTGTACACGATACCGGTGAACCTTGCCGGGAACTGCGCGATCAGTGTGCCAAGCGGAGTCTGTCCGGGGACAGGACTGCCGATCGGGCTGCAGATCATCGGCGACCACTTCGCCGAGACGACGATCCTGCGTGCGGCTGCGGCGTTCGAGGCGGCCACGGGCTTCGATCCGGTTCCGCCAACGGTGCGCGCGCTGGCCTGATGCGACGCCGGGAAACCGGACGTTCGACGTAGCGCTCCAGTGCCTGGAGCATGTGCGATGCGGGTACATCACCCATAGGGGTTGGGTGCACCCGCGTGCGCGGGCGCCTGGGCATGGGGGTGCGTCATGAAGCGATCGCTTCGCCTTCTGGCACTGTCGTTCCTTTCCACCACGGTCATGTTCGCGGTGATGCCTGCCCCCGGGGCCGTCGCGGTGCCGGTTACGGGTGTGACCTGGGAACGGAACTGGGGTAGCGAGGGCGCGCTCGACGGGCAGTTCAGCGGTCCGCTGGACGTCGAGGTGGACAAGTGGGGCCACGTCTACGTGACCGGTGTGTCGGATCCCGCGGACCGGCGAGTGCAGGTCTTCGATCCCGACGGCGCGTTCCTTGGCAAGACGTCGGTGGGATGGGCGGGGCAGCCGCTCTCATCGCCGAGGTCGCTCGCGTGCGACCGCTGGGGGAACGTGTACGTGGGGCAGATGGGCAACGGGGGGCTGGTCAACCGTTATCAGGCGCTGCTTGCGAATCCGAGTCCGCCGTTCGACGAGGCGGCGAGTTGAACGACCATCGACGCCCCCGTGGGTCTCGGGGCTTCGCTTGACGGTCATGTGTATCTTACGGACACGCTGCTCGGCAACCTCCAGATCTGGAACACGTACGGAGACGGGTGCGGGACATGGCTTCCCGAGGGCACCCCCACCACCGGTATCGACGTCTCGGAGGACGGGCTGATCCACACCACCACCGGGACGATGGGCGGCCTGACCGAGTCGGTGGTCGTCTACGATGGGGATCCGCTCGTGCCGGTGCTCAGCTGGGGTGGCCACGGCATCGCGTACGGTGACTTCCTGACGCCTGCGAGCGTGGCGGTCGACCCCGTCGGCCGGTCGTTCGTGGTGGAGACCGACGGGCACCGCGTCCAGGTGTTCGATGCCGCAGGAGGGACGGAGCGGGTCTTCGCCTCCTTCGGCTCCGGTGACGTGCAGGTCTCGCATCCGCGTGGCATCGCCCTCGGTCCCGACCGGACGGTCTACATCGCCGACACGGCGAACCACCGCATCTCCAAGTGGAGCGTTGCGGTGGCTACCGAGGAGACCGAGGTGGCGGGAGCGGATCGCTTCCTGACGGCGGTGGAGGCCTCACGGATGGCGTATCCGGTGGATGGAAGTGTCGACATCGTGGTCTTGGCCACCGCGTTCAACTGGCCCGACGCCCTCGGGGGCACCGCATTGGCCGGCACGGTCCAGGGCCCGCTGCTGCTCACGCCTCCGGACGCGTTGCCTTCGGCGGTTGCAGCCGAGATCACGCGGCTCGCCCCGAAGCGGGTCTACGTCCTCGGCGGTACCGCGGCGGTGAGCGATGACGTGCTGAAGGCCGCCAAGGCGCTCACCTCCATGGACATCGCCACGCGGCTCGACGGCGCCGACCGCTACGAGACCGCCATCGAGATCGCGGCCGAGGTGAAGGCGATGCGCGGCTCTCTCTACGACGGGACCGCGTTCGTGTGCACGGGCGCCGACTTCCCCGACGCCTTGTCGGCCGCACCGATAGCGGCGGCGAACGGCTGGCCGATCTACCTCACGCCCACGGACGCCCTTCCGGGTGATGTGGCTGACGCCATGATCCGTAACGACTGGGGCGGCAATCCGTCGAACCACGGCTACATCATCGGAGGCACGGCGGTCGTGAGCACGGGGGTGGCCGACACGCTCGACGCATCGCCGTTCATGGGCTTCATGCGCATCTGGGGTCCCAACCGCTATGCGACGTCCGCGGAGGTCGCAACGGTGGGCTTCGATGGTCTCGGCATGCTGATGTCGCGCCCGGCGCTCACGACAGGCGAGGACTTCCCCGACGCGCTCGCCGGCGGGGTGCTGCAGGGCAACGACTGCTGCCCGGTGCTTCTCACGCGCGGCACCAGCCTCAGTCCGGATGCGGGCGCGGTGCTCTCGGAGCACAAGGACATGATCTACGAGATCAGATACCTGGGCGGAGCGCAGGTTCTCACCGGACCGGTCCGTGCTTCGGCGCGCGCTCTCCTCTGGTGACGCCGATTCTCTCAGCGCTCGGACGCGGCAGGTCGGTCCTTGGTGGCCGGCCTGCCGCGTCGTATGGGCCAGACGTCGGTCCGCTCAGGTAGAATCGGAGCCGTACGCCGCACATCTCGCACCCATGAGGGGAGTCCCGTCTTGCCGAAAGACCGTCTGCTCGACGTGCTCGAACGCTACGAGGCCGTCATCGGTCTCGAGATCCATACCGAGATCACCGCCGCGGACACGAAGATGTTCTGCGGATGCCCGGTCGCTTTCGGCGGCGAGCCCAATACGCGGGTGTGCCCGGTGTGCCTCGGCATGCCCGGCGCACTGCCGGTGCCCAACGAGGCGGCCATCGAGTGGACGGTTCTGGCCGGGCTCGCCACCGAGTGCGATATCGCGCTCTGGAGCCAGTTCCACCGCAAGCAGTACTTCTATCCCGACATGCCCAAGGATTACCAGATCTCCCAGTACGACCTGCCGTTCTGCTCGGGTGGCGTGATCGATGTCGAGGTCGACGGGCCGGGTGTGGCCGAGCGGCTGGACCTGGGCGGCGGCGTTGCGGCCGACGGTCCGACGCCTGTGGCCGAGGACGGTGGCTATCGCGTGCCGATCGGCATCACGCGGATCCACCTCGAGGAGGACACGGGCAAGATGGTGCACGTGGGCGGCTCGGAAGGCCGCATCGCTGGCGCCACGCACTCGCTTGTGGACTTCAACCGCGCTGGCACGCCGCTCATGGAGCTCGTGAGCGAGCCCGATATCCGCACGCCGGAGGAGGCGCGGCGCTTTGCCCAGAAGCTGCGGAGCATCTGGCTCGCGCTCGGTGTGAGCGACTGCAGCATGGAGGAAGGCTCCATGCGCGTGGACGGCAACGTGTCGATCAGGCCGCGCGGCCGGGCCGAGTTCGGCACCAAGACCGAGATCAAGAACATGAACTCGTTCAAGGCGCTCCACGACGCGCTCGCCTACGAGATCGTGCGTCAGGCGGACCTGCTGGACGCCGGGGAGGCCGTGGTCCAGGAGACGCGCCACTGGGACGCAACCGCGCGCCGCACGAGCGGCCTGCGCAGCAAGGAAGAGGCGCACGACTACCGGTACTTCCCCGAGCCAGACATGGTGCCGTTCAGCTTCGAGCCCCAGTGGATCGCGTCGCTGGCGGCGCGGTTGCCTGAGCTGCCCGACGCGCGCCGCGACCGGTACATGGCCGAGTACGTCCTACCCAAGGCCGACGCGACGATGCTCGCCGCGGATACCGCGACGGGCTGCTACTTCGACGCCGCCGTGGAGATCGCCGGCGCCGACCGCGCCAAGCAGGTGGCCAACTGGATGCTCGGTGACCTGACGGCGCACCTGAATGCCGCGGGGATCGCCATCGGCGAGGCGCGTGTGACGCCAGCGATGCTGGCCGAGCTCATCGGGCTCGTCGAGGACGGGGCCATCAGCGGCAAGCAGGCCAAGCAGGTCTTCGCCGAGGCCGCCGGGACCGGTGACGCGCCTGGCGCGATCGTCGAAGCGCGTGGGATGAAGCAGGTCTCGGATACCGGCGCGATCGAAACGGTCGCCGAGGCGGTGCTTGCGGCGCATCCGGACGAAGTGGCCAGCTATCGCGCGGGCAAGACCGCAGTCATAGGGTTCTTCGTGGGCCAGGTCATGCGCGAGATGCGCGGCCAGGGCAATCCGGCCGTCGTGAACGAGGTCCTCCTGCGCCTCCTCGGCTGAGTACGCTGCGGCGTCCGTGTCATACCCCCCTGCTAGGGTCCTGTCAGGGGCCAGGAGTAGTGCGGCTGGACGGCCGCCGATCCAGGGGAGTGGTGTCATGGACATGTATCAGCACGACGCACGGGGGCGGGATCCGGAGTCGCAGGCGAGAGGAGCGCCTTCTGATCTGCAGCACGCCACGTTCCGCACGCCCGAGCATCTGGACACGTTGCTGGAGGCACATGCCTCCATCGTGTCGGAGATCCGCACAAGGGTGGCGCATCCAGACATCGATGGCACTGAGTTGGTGGCCCTCGCGAAGGCTGTGGCCGCTCTTGACGCCGTGATCGAACTCGTTGCCGAGGGGGTCGAGGGAGAAGCGAACGCCCCGACACGTGTGTAGTGGTCCGTTCGGACCCAGGAGAAGCCGTTCAGCATCCTCTATGTGCCATTCGGGGCTACAGAACGACCGTTCGGCGGCAATCTCTGCAATCGTGCGAAATTCGCTTGCAGCGACCGAGCAGGTGTCGTAGAGTGGGGTCGTCCCGAGAGGTCGAACCGGGCGAACCGCCAAAAGCGGCGTACCAGTAGCTGCCGGCGGGGTGTGTAGGCGGATGGCTTCGCGAAAGCTGGTCAGAGCCTTGCAGGCCCCAACGGTGTGAAACGGGAAGTCGCGGAGTAGTGGGTCTCGCTGGTGAGGTTTCTCGGGACACCTCTATTCTGAGACCAATAGCGCACAGACGAACGCCCGGCCTGCCTGAGACCGGGCGTTCGTCTGTGCCGTACCGCGTCAGTCTCCCAGCACCGCGTCCACTTCGCGCTCGCCCACCGACTTCAGCACCTGCGCTCTCGCAAGTGGATCGAGCGAGGCGAGCTCGTGGTGGATGAGGTCCTCGGCTTCCATGATCCGCTCCGCGCGGACATCGATCACGACATCCGACAGCAGGACGGCGCCCACGGCGAAGATGGCGCCGGGGATCGCCCACGCGAAGAACCCGCGGCGCTTGCTCATAAGCATGACTGCTGCGGCAAGAAGGCCGCCAGCCACGAACCCCGCTGCGAGCCCGGTCTCAACGCGCGACTCCTCCGGAACGGCTTCGCGCCACCGGTCGATGGCTTCCATCATCCGCACCTCCTCGTATCCGTCGTCAGGTCCGTACTCTCTATGTTCCCTCCCGAGCGGCCTTCATCGCCGCCCCCGCGTTCTGTGCGGGGCCGATACGCTACACTTCCCACGACGGCACACGGGCGGGAGGCTGATGGACGCACACGGGCAGGGGTCGGGCTGGACACCCGCACGCAGGAGCGTGGCGGCATGGGTCCTTTACGATCTCGCCAACACGACGTTCGCGCTCGGCGTCGGCAGCAGGTACTTCGGTCTGTGGCTCGTCGAGCACCGCGGCGGCTCCGACTGGATGCTGAGTGCGGCCATCATCCCGGCCATGGTCGCGGTCATCGTGCTGGGTCCGTGGCTCGGCGCCCTCACCGACCACCGGGGTCGGCGCGTCCCCTACCTGGCTGTCTCCACGCTCGTCTGCGTCGCTGCCACGGCGCTCCTGGCCACATGGGGGGTCGTGCCCTCGCTCGTGTTCTACGCGATAGGCACGGTGGGATTCCACCTGGGAGCCCTCGTCTACGACGCGCTGCTTCCCGATGTCAGCACCGAGCGGACGCGAGGACTCGTCTCGGGTATCGGAGTGGCGATCGGCTACATCGGTTCAGCCCTCGCTCTGGGCATCGGCGTCTACCTGCTGCCAAGGGCAGGATACGCCGCCGTGTTCCGGGCGCTTGCTGTGGCGTTCCTCGTGTTCGCGCTACCGGCGTTCGTATGGATCCGTGAGCGTCCGCGGCCCCGGCTTCCGGGGATGCCGCCCGGTCTTGGATCCGTGTTCATTGCGATGGGCGACGCGTGGAAGAGTGCGGCGCAACACAAGGGTGTGGTGAGGTTCCTCATCGGGCGGTTCCTGTACACGGATGCCATCAACACGGTCTTCCTGTTCAACGCGGTGTTCGCGAAGATGGAGCTCGGTTTCACCGACGCACAGACCGACCGCCTCGCGCTCCTGGGCATCACCTGCGCAGGGCTCGGCGCGATGGTGGCGGGGCGGCTCGCCGACCGGTACGGCTCCAAGCGTCTGCTCATGGCCGCGCTCGGGTCGCAACTGGTGGGATTGGCTGCGGCCATCATCGCGGCGGTGAGCGGCGTGCAGGCTGTCGGTTGGCTTGTGGCGGTCGGCGGCGGCGCCGGCATCGGCGGCGCCTGGGCGGCGGACCGCGTGCTCATGACGCAACTGTCGCCTCCGGCGAAACTCGGCGAGTTCTTCGGCCTGTACGCGATCGTCGGCCGCTTCGCAACGGTGCTCGGCCCGTTCATGTGGGCGCTGGTGGCCGACGGGATGGGTCTTGGACGCACGTGGGCGCTCGCGTCGCTCGGGGTGTTCATCGTTGCGGCAGTGTTCGTGCTGCGGCCGGTCGAGCCGCCACGCTCCGACGGGGTCGAGGTGCGACCAGCGCCGGAGGAGGCCGCATGACACAGGATCTGCTGATCGAGTCGGACCTTGTTCGCCGCGTCGAGGCGGTAGGCGTGTCCGATCTTGCGCGATATGTGGACGAGGCACGCGCGAGCGCCATCTACCCTGAGGCCACCACCTTCAGGGTCGGCGGTGGGGGAGCCTTCTGGTACTCCCATGGGAACATCGTGAACTCCGCGTTCGGTCTCGGCATGAGCGGTCCGGTCGAGCAGGAGGAGGTAGCGGCGCTCATCGCCTTCTTCGCCGAGCGTGATGAACAGGCGCGGATCGATGTGTGTCCGTATGCGGATGCCTCCCTGATGCGCTGGCTGGCCACGTATGGCTTCGTTGCGACGGGATTCGAGACCGTACTGCTGCAGCGACTCGGCGATGGGGAGGACGGCATCGACCACTCGTGCGGGCCCGTCGGTCCGGACGGACCGTTGGTGACGGTGCGTCAGGCGATGAGCGCCGGGGACCGGGAGCTCTGGGCGGAGTTGGAGGCGCGCGGGTTCAAGGACGGTGCGGTGACCGATGAGGATATGGCGCTCGCGCGGGCGATCGCCCTGAGGCGCGATGCGATGCATCTCGTCGGCTACGTGGACGGGCAGCCCGCCGGCACCGGGATGCTGGTGATCGGCGATGGTGCAGCGATGCTCAACGGGGACGCCACGCTTCCGGCGTTCCGCAACAAGGGAGTACAGACGGCGTTGCTCCGCACGCGGCTGCAGTTGGCCGTCGAGGCCGGGTGTGACCTTGCGGTGATCGAGGCCTCACCCGGCGGCACGTCGGAGCGCAACCAGCAGCGGGCTGGGTTCCGGGTGGCGTACACGCGGGTGACGATGGAGTTGCCCAAGCACATCTGACGGCGGATCGCGGGCGGCGGTCAAGCCCTGTCGCTCGCTATACTGGTGGAGCACGCACGCGTGAGAAGGGAGACCGTCATGGCCGCTCATCCTACCGTCGCCTTCGTCGGCACCGGGGTCATGGGTGCCGCGATGGCGGACAATCTCATGCAGGCGGGGTATCCGCTCGTGGTCCACAATCGGAGCCGGGCGAAAGCCGAGCCGCTCCTGGCTGCCGGGGCGACGTGGGCCGACTCCGCGGGCGAGGCGGCTTCCAGGGCGGAGATCACCATCACCATCGTTGGATATCCGCACGATGTCGAGCACGTCTATCTGGGCACGGACGGCATCGTGGATCGCGCGGTGCAAGGGGCTCTGCTCGTGGACATGACCACGTCGACTCCGTCGTTGGCCATGCGCATCGCAGGGGCCGCCGCTGCGCGGGGTCTCACCGCGCTGGATGCGCCGGTGTCCGGCGGCGACGTGGGCGCACGCAACGGGACGCTCACGATCATGGCGGGCGGGGAGCGCGCAGGGTTCGAGCGGGCGCTCCCGCTCTTCGAGGTCATGGGTAAGACCTACTCCCATATGGGTGGGCCGGGCGCGGGCCAGCACACCAAGATGGCCAACCAGATCGGGATCGCGGGTACGATGCTCGGCCTGGTGGAGGCGCTGCAGTACGCGAAGGCCGCCGGCCTCGACCTGGAGAAGGCGCACGCGGCACTCTCAGGAGGGGGCGCGAACTCATGGTCGTGGGGTGCGTACGGTCCACGGATCATCGCAGGCGACTTCACCCCGGGCTTCTTCGTGAAGCACTTCGTGAAGGACCTCCGCATCGCCATCGAGGAGGCGCATCGTCTCGAACTTGCTCTGCCCGGTCTGGAGCTTGCCGAGAGGCTGTACACGCGTCTGATGGAACACGATGGAGCCGAACTCGGCACCCAGGCGCTGTGGTTGCTCTACGAGAACAGGGATGTGGGGATATAGCCGCATAGGCGTACGCATCGTGGCGTGCCAGGTGGACATCCACCGGCACACGGGACAGGGGGTCTGTGATGGGCGACAGCGTTGGAGCAGGCGTGGCGGTCCGGCTTGGCGACTTCGTTGCCGCGCACGCACAGCAGGACACCGGCGGCACATGGCAACTCGAGAGCAAGAAGATGCTCGAGATCCACCTCGATAACGGCTCGGTGTTCACGAAGATGGGCGCGATGATCGGGTACTACGGGCAACTCGGTTTCGAGCGCGCCGGTGCGGGCAGCGCGGGCAAGTTCCTGAAGACTATGGCGACGGGCGAGAAGGCTGCGACCACCAAGGTCACCGGTTCGGGCATCTTGTACTGCGCCGACCAGGGCAAGGAGATCACGATCCTGTACCTGGACAACGAGTCGATCTTCGTGAACGGGAGCGACTGCCTGGCGTATTCGGATTCGCTGGCATGGGACATCGTGCTGACGGGCGGAGCGAGCATGATGGCGGGCGGTCTGTTCTCGCTGAAGCTGTCGGGCACCGGCTACGTGGCGATCACAACGCATGGCAGGCCGCTCGTCCTCGGCGTGGCGCCCAACTACCCGCTCTTCACCGACCCGAACGCCACGGTTGCGTGGTCGGAGGGCATGCAGACCTCGGTGAAGACCGACGTGAACCTGAAGACGTTCATCGGCCGAGCGAGCGGTGAGACGTTCCAGATGCGTTTCGACGGCCAAGGCTTCGTGGTGGTGCAGCCGTACGAGGAGGTCGTGGCCGCAAGCGGGGGCGGGTCGTGACCGAGCGGCGGACGGCACCGCCGGAGGGCCGGCGTGTGACGATCGAGATCACGGAGATCCAGGGTACCGGCGCGTGCTCGATCGGACATGCGGTCGGCGACCGATGGGAGGTCGACTCCGCGCTCGTTCCCGCCGGCATATGCGGCTGGGCGTACGCGGCGATGCTGCCGTTCCTGCAGCCGCTCCGCTTTGGTGGAAGCTTCCCCTGGGAGGCCGAGGGCGAGGCGCTCGTGTGCTGCCCCGACCCGGCGAACCCCGTGGTGTTCCGGTTGCGCGTGACGGACTGACGCCGGAGCCGGCGAGGGAGACCTAAGCGATGCCTCCGCAGGCGCGACCTGTGCGCCGAGGACAGCGAGCGTGGTCTACCCTCGCCGGCTCCGGCGTCCACTACTGCGACATGCTCGGCCGGAAACGCCGCAGCATGAGCGAGCTGGTCACGACGCTTACGGACGAGAGCGCCATCGCGGCGCCGGCGAGCTCGGGCTTGAGCAGGCCGAGGGCGGCCACCGGGATGCCGAGCGAGTTGTAGCCGAGCGCCCAGAAGAAGTTCTGGTGGATCTTCCTGATGGTGGCGCGTGAGAGCTCGATGGCCGTCACCACGTCACGCAGGTCGTTCTTGATGAGCACGATACCGCCGGTCTCCATGGCGATGTCGGTGCCTGCGCCCATGGCGATACCCACGTCGGCCTGCGCCAGCGCCGGCGTGTCGTTGATCCCGTCGCCCACCATCGCCACCGTGAGGCCGCGCGCCTGAAGCTTCGCGACCTCCTCGGCCTTGTGCTCGGGGAGCACCTCGGCGAGCACGTGGTCGGGCGCGATGCCCGCCTGCGCCGCGATGGCCTCGGCCGTGCGGCGGTTGTCGCCGGTGATCATGTAGACCTCGACGCCCATCCCGGTGAGTCGCTCCACCGCCTCTTTCGAGTTCTCCTTGAGCGTATCGGCCACCGCGACGATGCCGGCGAGCCTGGCGCCGTCCACGCCAACGAGCATGACCGTCTTGCCCTCACCTTCGAGCGTGTTGATGCGCTCCTCGAAGCGGGCGATGTCGATACCCTCGGCGGCCATCAGGCGCCGGTTGCCGAACGCCACTCGCATGCCGTCGACCGTGCCCTCCACGCCGTGACCGGGCACAGCTGCGAAACCTTCCACCTGAGGCAGGTGCATCGCGCGCTCCTTGGCGTGCGCGATGATCGCCTCGGCCAGCGGATGTTCGCTCCCGCGCTCGAGCGCTGCTGCGAGCATGAATACGCGGTCTGTGTCGTGCCCATCGGCGAGCTCGATGTCGGTCACCACGGGCTTGCCGTGTGTGAGCGTGCCGGTCTTGTCGAAGACGATGGCCTTGATCTTGTACGCGGTTTCGAGCGCTTCACCGCTCTTGATGAGGATGCCGTTCTCGGCACCCTTGCCGGTGCCCACCATGATGGCGGTGGGAGTGGCCAGGCCGAGCGCACAGGGGCACGCGATGACCACGACCGCCGTGCCGGCCAGGAGCGCCTTCACGAACGGGGTCACATCGGCATAGAAGGACGGGTCCGCGAACCTCGGCACCACGAGAAGCCACACGAGGAACGTGAGCACCGCAAGCGCCACGACCACCGGTACGAACACGGCCGAGATGCGGTCGGCGAACCGCTGCACCGGCGCCTTGGAGCCCTGGGCCTCCTCCACGAGCTTCACGATCTGCGCGAGCGCCGTCTCCGCACCGACCTTGGTGGCGCGGAAGCGGAAGGAGCCGAGCTTGTTGAGCGTGGCGCCGATGACGGTGTCGCCCTCGCGCTTCTCCACCGGGATCGACTCGCCGGTGAGCATGGATTCATCCACAGCCGAGGAGCCCTCGGTCACCACGCCGTCCACCGGGACCTTCTCGCCGGGACGCACCACGACGATGTCGCCGGCGAGGACCTGCTCCACGGGTACGTCGACCTCAGCGCCGTCGCGCACCACGCGCGCGGTCTTGGCCTGCAGCCCCATCAGCTTCTTGATGGCGTCGGACGTCCTGCCCTTGGCGCGCGCCTCGAGGAGCTTGCCGAGGATGACGAACGTGAGCAAGAGGGCGCTCGTCTCGAAGAACACCGGCTCGCCCATGAGCGAGGGGACGAAGGTGGCCGCAAGCGAGTAGAAGTACGCCGCCGAGGTGCCGATGGCCACGAGCGTGTCCATGTTGCCGGTGCGACGCTTGAGCGCATGCCAGAAGCCGCGGTAGAACTGCGCCCCGGCGATCAGCTGCACCGGCGTTGCCAGCGCGAAGCTGATGTACTTGAAGACCATCATCGGGTCCCACGTGCCACCCAAGGTCTTGGCGAGCCATTCGGAGACGATGAGCGGTACCGATTCCATGATGGACGGGACCATCAGGAGCAGCAGCGGGATCGAGAACGCGAGTGAGAAGACGAACAGCCGCTTCTGCCCGCGGATGTGCTCCTGCTGCGCCTCACGCTGGGCATCGCCGGCGGTGCCGGGAGCGGCGTCCTCGTCGCGCGGCACGGCGTCGTAGCCCGCCGAGCGTACAGCCGCGACAAGGTCGTCGACCGTGAGCGTATGGGGGTCGTACGCAACGGTGGCGGTCTCGGCGGCAAGGTTCACCACGGCGCTGCCCACGCCGGGCATGCGCTGGAGCGTCCGCTCGATCACCGCCTGGCACGACGAGCACGTCATGCCGATGATGCCGAGCGAGGCGGTTGCGGTGGCTGCGGCCGCGCTTGCCGCCATGATCGCGGGGTCGGGTGCGGGCGGCACCGTGGGGCAGGCACCGGTCTCGCAGGCGTCGGGGGCCTCGGCCTCACCGGTCGCGGTCGCAGCCGGAGGCGGGTCGGCGGATGCGGCGTCGGCAGCCGCCTCGGGCGCCCCCCGCTCGATCTCTTCGAGCGTGACCGCGCCACCGCGGGGCGTGAACCCCGCGGCGACGATGGCCGACTCCACGGATGCGGCGTCCACCGCACCCTCGGCGGAGAACACGGCGAAGCCCTCCTGCGCGTCGGCGGTCAGCACCGTCACGCCGGGTATCGCCGACAGGTTCATCGTGACGAGCCGCTCGCAGGCATGGCAGTGCATGCCGTCGATGGCGACCCGGTAGGTGTGTGTCATGGTCATCTCCAGAGTCCGATCGTTACTCGACGATGATAGTGCCGAACACCATCCGCATGCCGCACGAGAACGAGTACTCGCCGGGCTGCAGCGCGTCGGCCTCGATGCGGATGGTCTTGGGGCCGCCGGTCAGGTCCTCGTAGAAGCCGAGGTCCTCGCTCATCACCTCGGCCATGCAACCGCTTGCCTGCGAGAAGGTGATCTCCGCAGGCACACCCGCTGTCAGGCGGATCACGTTGGGGTCATACCCGTTGGTGACGTCCACGCTCATGCGCTGGACGTCGCCCTCAACGCTCGCGGCGCCCTCGATCGTCTCGTCGGTACCGCTGTTACCGCAGCATGCGCACGCGGGAATGGAGGGTGTCTCAGCCGGTGTGGCCGTGCTCGCCGTCGGCGCGGTCGCGGAGCCGGAGCCTCCGACCACCAGACTGCCGGACATCATGCCCATCCCGCACGTGAGGGTGTACCGGCCGTCCGCGGTCGCCGGGAGTTCCACCACCGTGGTCGCGTTGTCGGCAAGGTCGGCCAGCACGCCGAGCGCGGGCACGGCGAGCTGGTCCGAGCAAGGACTCGACTCGCGCCGGTCCACGATCAGTCGCACGGGAGTGCCGGCCGGGATCGAGAGCGTTTCCGGAACGAAGCGCGTGCCTTCGATCACCAGCGATACCTCGGTCACGCCGTCGGGCGCGATCGCGTACCCGGCGGCGTCCACGCCCTCGCTCTGACCGAAGACGGCGTTGCGTGCGGACTGCAGCGTGACGGGCGAGCCGAGCAGCATGGCGCCGCGGTTCAGGTAGGTCACCCCGAAGACGATCACAACGACCGCGAGCGCCGTCATCATGCGTTCCTTCCACTGGCGGGGAAGGAGACCCGATGCCGTACCGAAGCCGAGCATGAGCGGAGCCGTGCCGAGTCCGAACGCGAACATGGCGACCGCACCGCTCACCGCGCTGCCGCTCGCCGCTGCGTTGAGCTGCGCGGCCATGAGGGGAGCGCACGGCATGAGGCCCGTGAGCAGTCCGAAGGTGACGGGCGTGGCCATGGTTGAGCGCCCGTGCTCCGCGTCATCCACAGCCTTGCGGCGCACGGCCGTGAACGCGCGCAGCAGGAACGCGGGCGGTCTCGGCGTGAGGCGGGCGGCCCAGCGTGCCCGGCCGGTCATGGAAAGCGCGAGCACGATCATGTATGCGCCAGCGATGAGCATGACGTACGGCCGCACGGCATCGAGATCCAGTGCCGAGCCGGCCGCGCCCAGCAGCAGGCCCACGAGCACGTAGCTCGCGATCTTGGCCGCCTGGTAGGCGAGGTTGGGAACCAGGCGCTGGACGACGGTGCCGTCCTCGGCGCCCTTGAGGGCGTAGGTCACCACCATCGGTCCGCACATGGACACGCAGTGGAGGCTGGTGACAAGCCCCAGCATCAAAGACGGGATGAACAGTTCCATAGAGAGCACTCCTCATGTCGAGAGATACGCATACGCATACCCGCGAGCGGCGTCCGGCCGGCTCGCATCGATGAGGGGTGCTGTCAGATCGAGAGACGCATTCCGAGCGGGTCGAGCGGGGGAGGCGACGCCGTGGCTTCCGGTTGCGTCAGGAAGCGGTGGACCTGCACCGGGGCGTCAAGGGGATCGAGGTGCGCGACGACGAGAGCGGGCTCGACCATGTGGCCCTGAAGAGCGGTCGCGTCGTCGTGCGAATGCTTCATCACGATCGACTCGGGGCAGTCGTCGCACGCCGGCATGAAGTCCGAGCACGTCCCGGCGGCCACGTCGCCGCAGTCAGGCATGGCGCACACGGGCGTGGCGGCGCTCACCAACACGACGGCGACGAACACCGTCGTGAGCAACCGTATGATCTGTGCCGCATGCACCATCGTTCCTCGCTGACGCAGGTCCGCGATCCTGAGCGGTGCATATGCAACCGATATGCCAGGAGCGAGCCGTCGTGCTTACGCTCCGTACCCCTCCCACAGAGGAGTGGAGAGGTATCGCTCTCCGGTGGATGGCGCAACCGTCACGACCGTCATGCCATCAGCCTCCGCCATGCGTGCGAGCCTCAGCGCGACAGCGACGTTCGCTCCGGTGGAGATGCCCACCAAGAGACCTTCCTCGGCCGCGAGTCTGCGGGCCATGGAGATGGCGTCGCCGGTGGTGATCGTCTCCACAGAGTCGAGCACAGAGGCATCGAGCACCGAGGGAACGAAGTTGGCGCCGATACCCTGGATGCCGTGAGGAGCCGGCTGGAGCGGCCGTCCGGCGAGGGTCTGAGTGATGATCGGCGACTCCTCGGGCTCCACGGCCACTATCCTGCACCCCGGCCGCCGCTCCCGGAGGTAGCGCCCCGCGCCGGTCACGGTCCCTCCGGTGCCCACGCCGGCCACGAACGCGAAGAGCTGTTGCGCGCCGAGCGCTTCGTCGATCTCGGGCCCCGTGGTCTCGTAGTGGGCGGCGGGACCGGCGGGGTTCTCGAACTGCCGTGTGAGGTGGGCACCGGGTGTGCGCCCGGCGATCGCCTCCGCCTCGGCCACCGCGCCCGCCATACCCTCGGCCGCCGGCGTGAGGACGAGCTCGGCGCCATACGCGGCGAGCAGCGCCCGCCGCTCGCGGGACATCGACTCCGGCATCGTGAGCACGACACGATACCCGCGCGCGGCTCCGATCATGGCCAGCGCCACGCCCGTGTTCCCCGAAGTGGGCTCGATGATGACCGAGCGGCCGGGCTCGATGAGCCCGCGCTCCTCGGCGTCGTCGATCATGGCCCGGGCGATCCGGTCCTTGATCGAACCCCCCGGGTTGCGCGACTCGAGCTTGACCGCCACGCTGGCCGGGAGTCCGGCCGCGATGCGGCTCAGCCGGATGAGCGGCGTGCCGCCTATGGTTCGATCCACGCGGTCGTAGATCCCGGCCATGGTTCCTCCCGGTGGTTGGCGTCGTCCCTCACAGGGTACCCGTGCAGATGGGTGACGTTCAAAGTCATCGTCGGCTCCGGCGTCACCGATGCCGTATGCAAGGGAACCTTCTGGTCGTCCCGGTCATCTAACAGGGTGACCGAGAGGAGGGGATCGTGGAAGACCACGACCTGGTGGCCCGTGCTCAGCAGGGAGACGGGCAGGCGTTCACGCTGCTCGTGCGACGTCACGAGCGGACACTGTACGCGACCGCGTACGCGATGACGAGGTCGCAATGGGACGCGGCGGATGCCGTGCAGGACGCGCTGATGACTGCCCATGCCAAGCTGCGAACGCTGCGTGACCCGGACCGCTTCGGCGCCTGGCTGAGCCGGATACTCGTGAACCGCTGCAACTCGATGCTGCGGTCGCGTACGAGGACGGTGCCGGTGGCCGAGCCTCCCGAGCCCGCCGCCTTCCGCTGGGACGGGCCGGAAGACGGGATGGACCTCATGAATGCGCTCCAGCGGCTGACCCCGGATCACCGCGAGGTCCTCGCCCTCAGGTACTTCCGCGACCTCAAGCTGGAGGACATAGCGCGCGTCCTCGGCTGCCCCGCCGGTACGGTGAAGTCGCGCATCAACCGGGCCCTCGGCGCGATGCGTGCCGAGATGGACCATCCGACCCTTCAGGAGGTGCGCTGATGAACTGCCACGAGGCCATGGACGCCCTTGAGATGTACATCGCGGGAGACCTTGACGAGAGCGAGTCCCTCGACGTCGCCGCCCACCTCGCCACGTGCGACGGATGCGCTGCCGAGTACGAACGCCTGCGCACGCTGATCGGCGGCATGCGGGGTATCGCCGAGTCGTTCGTGCCGGTGGAGCGGTTCGTCGCGCCGGCGCCCGCCACCGTCGCGCGTCGCGCCGGCTGGGGATGGCGTGTCGCCACCGCGGCTGCGGCGCTTCTGGCGGCGGTGTCGGTGAGCGCGCTCACGGTGTCGGCGCTCGCCCGGCAGCTGCCGGTGCCGCTCGCCTCGGAGATCGAGCGCCTGGAGGGTGAGAACGCCGCACTCCAGGAAGAAGTCGATGACCTGACCGTGAGGCTCGAGACCGTCGGCGGGGAAGAGGTGCCGATCGTCGATACGACCCCCGGCGACCTTCCTGCCGAGGTGAACACCGCCGTCCAGACGCTCGCTATGGAGTTCGTGCGGGCTCAGTACGCGGGAGACCTCGAAGCGCTCGCCGCGATGGGGACCGACCGGCTCAAGGCCGACATCGAGGCGCACCCCGAGGACTACCTGCGGGCGCAGGGCGCCGAGATAGTGTTCGCGCAGATGACGGAGGCCGCGCAGACCGACGATGGGACGTATCTCGTCTTCGTGCGGCTGTCGGATTCCGAGGAGTGGACCGACAGCCAGTACCAGGAGGATTTCGAGATCGTGAAGGAGGGCGACCGTTATCTCGTCGATTTCATGGGCATGGACGCCTGAACGCCGCCTCCCGTATCGTAGGGGGACGATACGGGAGGAGCGCTCGATGCACGGAGCCCGCACCGGTCCGCCGGCGATGCTCACGGACCTTTACCAGCTCACGATGGCGCACGCATACCGCGAAGCGGGCGTGGCCGACACGGAGGCGTGCTTCCACCTCTACTTCCGGGGCAACCCCTTCGACGGCGGCTATACGGTCGCGTGTGGTCTCGCCCAGGCGATCGAGTATCTGCAGACCATGCGGTTCGCCGCCGAGGACACCGCGTACCTCTCGACGCTCACGGGCAACGACGGCAGGCCGCTGTTCTCGTCCGGCTTCCTGGAATGGCTCGGCTCGATGCGGTTCGACGCCGACGTGCATGCTGTGCCTGAAGGCACGGTGGTGTTCCCCGGCGAGCCGTTGCTGCGCATCACGGGCCCGGTGACCACGTGTCAGCTCGTTGAGACGACCCTGCTGAACATCATCAATTTCCAGACGCTCATCGCCACCAAGGCCGCGCGTGTGTGCAGGGCGGCCGAGGGAGACCCGGTGCTCGAGTTCGGGCTCCGGCGCGCGCAGGGGCCCGACGGAGGCCTGTCGGCCGGACGGGCGGCGTACATCGGCGGTTGCGCCGGAACGTCGAACGTCCTTACCGGGCAGCGGTACGGGGTCCCGGTGGGCGGCACGCATGCGCACAGTCTCGTGATGCTGTTCGACTCGGAGATCGAGGCGTTCATGGCCTATGCCGAGGCGATGCCGAACAACGCCGTCCTGCTCGTCGACACGTACGACACGCTCGAAGGGGTCCGGAACGCCGTGCGCGCGGGGGAGCGGCTCCGCGAGCTCGGCCACGATCTCGCGGGCATCCGGATCGACTCGGGCGACCTTGCGTGGCTCTCGATACGGGCGCGGGAGATCCTCGACGCCAGCGGCTTCGCGGCCACCCGCATCTACGCCTCTAACGAGCTCGACGAGCACACCATCGAGAGCCTCAAGGAGCAGGGCGCGGCGATCGACGTGTGGGGTGTGGGGACCAAGCTGGTGACCGCATACGACCAGCCCGCACTCGGCGGGGTGTACAAGCTCTCGGCGGTCCGCGAGCCGGGCGGGGAGTGGGAGCCGCGTGTCAAGGTGTCCGAGCAGGCTGCCAAGGTGACGACGCCGGGATTGCTGGGCGTGCGGCGCTTCACCGACGCGGACGGCCGGTTCATCGGCGACATGGTGTACGACGAGCTGGCGCCGCCCGACGCGGAGTGTCTGATGGTGGATCCCGCCGATGCGACGAGACGGACCTCGTACTGTGGCTCCGACTCCTACGACGATCTGCTGGTGCCGGTCTTCGAGGAGGGGGATCTCGTCTACGACGCGCCGGAGATCGAGTCGTCGCGCGCGCGGGCGAGCGAGCAGATCGGGCGGCTCGACCCGAGCCACGTGCGTCTGCTCAATCCGCATGTCTACAAGGTGGGGATGGAGATAGGCCTGTATGAGCGCAAGACGGCGCTCATCCTCAAGGCCCGTGGTTCGGCAGCCGGACGCTAGGAGGGTGAGGGCCGTGCGCGCACTGTTGCTCGTGGACCTGCAGAACGATTTCATGCCGTTCGGCGCGTTGCCGGTGGCCGATGGTGATGCGGTCATACCTGTGGCCAACGCGCTGATGGAGCGGTTCTCTCTCGTGGTGGCCACGCAGGACTGGCACCCGTCGAGCCACGGGAGTTTCGCCTCGAACCATCCCGGTGCATCGCCCGGGGACGTGGTGGACCTCTTCGGCGTCGAGCAGGTCCTTTGGCCCGACCATTGCGTCCAGGGCATGCCGGGAGCCTCGTTCCACTCGGCGCTCGACGTAGGCGGTGTGGACCACGTGATCCGCAAGGGCGCCGACCCGGCGGTGGACAGCTACAGCGCCTTCTTCGACAACGACCACCGAACGGACACGGGATTGGCGGCATTCCTCGAGGAGCGGGTAGCCGAGGACCTCGTGGTCATGGGTCTGGCCACCGATTACTGCGTGAAGGCGACGGTCCTCGACGCGTGCGGTCTCGGCTTCGCGGTGACGGTCATCATCGATGGCTGCCGGGGAGTGGAGATGCAGGATGGTGACAGCGAGCGGGCGTTCGCGCAGATGCGAAGCGCGGGAGCCCGTACGATCGCCCTGGCGGATCTGATCTGAGGAGGACACTCATGAAGGTGGTAGCGATAGCGGGTAGCCCGCGCAAGAACGGCAACACGGCCCGGATGCTCCGACGCGTGTTGGCTTCCCTCGAGGCCGAGGGCGTGGAGACCGAGCTGATCGAACTGGCAGGGAAGAAGGCGCAGGGGTGCACCGCATGCCTCAAGTGCCGAGAGCGCAAGGATCGGCGGTGTCATGGCCGCAACGACGCCATCAACGAGTGCATCGCCAAGGTTGACGAGGCGGACGGCGTGATCGTGGGCTCGCCAGTGTACTTCGCGGACATATCTGCCGAGACGAAAGCGCTCATAGACCGATTGGGCTATGTGGCGGGCGCCAATCCGGGCATGCTGGAACGGAAGGTCGCCGCCGCGGTGGTCGCGGAGCGACGCGCCGGCGCCGTCCACGCGTTCGACTCGATCATGCACATGTTCCTCATCCGCCAGATGATCATCGCCGGATCCACGTACTGGAACCTTGGCATCGGTGGACTGCCGGGCGACGTGGAGGAAGACGAAGAGGGCATGAGGACGATGGACACGCTCGGCAGGAACATGGCGTGGCTGTTGGAGCACACGGCGGCACACCGCTAAGAACCCGCCCATCGTCGACGCGTGTCATCTGTCACGGGCACGCCGTCCGTCATCTCGGGCTTCTGGACCCGGACACGGCAGCCGATATCACCACCAGGGGCATATGAGGGACTGACCTGTGTGGAGGTGTCGGATGAGACGGATACTGACGACGGCGCTCGCTCTCTCGCTCGCTTTCGCGATGCTGCTGCCGGCGACAGCCATGGCTGGCCGTGGCGGCGTCCCGTCGAGCGAGAACGGCAAAGGGGCTGCGGCTGCGAAGGCGGATCGCGATGTCGAGGAGAAGGGCGCTCGCGGCAAAGACGTGAGCGAGGCGGCTCGAGGCGAAGAACCGCGCGGGAACGGTCGCGCGGTTGCCGGCGCCAACGCGGGCGGCTCCGAGGAGGAAGCCCCCGGTGACGGTGAGACCGTGCAGGATCGGGAGCGGGTCCGGAGCCAGGAGGCTTCGGGTACCGTGTCGATGAAGCGGACGGGGATCGCCAACGCGCTCGACCGTCTCCAGGCCAACCTCGCGAGGATGCAGGAGGACCTGGACGCGGGGACCCGCGATTCGCTGCCGCCCGGACTGCAGAGGGTCATCGCCAAGTTCATGTCGTGGCTGGGTATCGAGGCTCCCGACGAGTCGCCGCTTCCGGATGACGGGGACGGCTCCGAGGAGACGAGCGGTACCGTGGAGACGAGCATCACCGTGCAGCCCGACGATGGCTCCGGTGACGGTGGAGAGACAGAGGGGGATGCGGCTCCTGAGAACATGTGAGCCGTACGACCTCGGGTATGGAGGCCGGTGTCCCGCGAGGGCGCCGGCCTCCATGTGTGTGACCGGCTCGCCGACGTCTGGCGGAGGCGGAGACCCCTTCGGGACCGACCGTGCCTTGACGCGGTCCGAGGCGGTCTGCGAAGGTACTGACTGAACGTTCAGTCAGTACCTTCGCCCCAGGGAGCGATCCATGGCACCCGACGGTCTCTCCGCACGTGAGCGCATACTCGGCACGGCAGGCGAGCTCTTCGCCGACCGCGGCTACAACGGCGTGTCCATCGCGGACATCGCTGCCGCCAGCGGTATCTCCACCGGCCTTGTGTACTACCACTTCAAGGACAAGGAGAGCCTCTATGAGAGCGTGGTGAGGGCGGGGCTCCACCTGCTTGAGGAGACAGCCGTCGGCACGCTCGGCGTGGAGGGGCATCCCACCGACCGGCTCCAGTCGTTCATCCACTCCTACATGACCCTCCTCGAAGGCCACCCTGCACTCATGCGTCTGCTCATCCGGAGCGTCACCGATGTCAGCAGCCCCGCTCCGGGACAAGTGCTCACGCGCAGCGCCGTGACGATCGACCGGCTTCAGTCGGTGATCGAAGAGGGCGTCACGTCGGGCGAGTTCAGGCCGGTCGACACCCACCTCGCGGCGACGGCGCTGTTCGCTCTCGTCAACACCCTGATCACCGCTCGCGTCCTCGACACGCCTCTCGGCCAGACGGGTGGCGCATCGATCGAGGAACGCGCCCGGTCCATGACCGGGCTGTTCCTGGAAGGGATCCGCGCATGCTGAGGATCGCTCAGACGATCGTCCGGGGCCGCAGGGCGGTCATGGCCATCACCGCGTTGCTGGTGATCGCCGGCATCTGGGGCATGATGAACAACCGCATCAACTACGACCTCATGTCGTACCTGCCCGCCGACCTGGATTCGATGCAGGGTCTGGAGATCGTGGACGAGGAGTTCGCCCTCGGCACCATGGTGCAGATCATGGTGTACGACGAGAGCGACGCCACGGTGGATGCGATCGCCGAACGGATACGCGAGGTCGAGGGCGTGAAGGCCGTGCACTGGGTCACCGATCTGGCGCCCGTGACGCAGCCCACGGAGTTCCGTGACGAAGAGGTGGTGTCGAACTACTACGCCGAGGGAGGCACGCTGCTCCAGGTAGCGTTCGACGGAGGCTCCAACGACCCGCACGTGAAGGAGGCCATCAGGCAGATACGCGACCTGCTGGACGGCTACGACACGCTGCTCACCGGGCACCAGCAGCTGGAGCTCGAAGAGGTGATGAGCCAGGACACGGTGCGGTTCGCGCTCGCGGCTCTCGTGCTCGTCACGATCGTGTTGCTGCTGACGATCCCGTCGATCGTGGTGCCGCTGCTCTTCGTGCTCACCATCGGCGCCGCTGTGGTGCTCAACCTGGGACTGTCGCACTACCTCGACCAACAGATGTCGTACATTACAGGCGTGATCGTCTTCGCACTGCAGTTCGCTGTCACCATGGACTACGCGCTCTTCCTGTACCACCGCTTCGATGAGGAGCGCCGTCGCTCCGAGCCCGAAGAGGCGATGATCACCGCGGTGGCCACGACGTTCAAGTCGATCTCGGCCGCGGCCATCACGACGTTCGCGGGCTTCCTGGCGCTGATGGTGATGCACCTCGGTTTCGGCGAGGACCTCGGCGTCACGCTGGCACGGGGTGTCCTGATCACCCTCGTGGCGGTGGTGACGCTGCTGCCCGCTCTGATCCTCACCGCGCTTCCCCTCATCGACCGGATCAGGCACAAGACCCCGTCGTTCGACTTCTCCAGGCTCGGCCACTTCATCGCGAAGCACGCAGGCGTTGTGTCGGTGGTGGGACTGCTGCTCTTCGTGCCGGCTCTCTGGGCGAACTCGCAGATATCCATCACGTACGACCTCAACACGAGCCTTCCGCACGACATGCCGTCGGTGCAGGCCGACGAGGCCATCTCGGAGGCATTCGGCCGGGAGGGCACCATGATCGTCGCCCTCGAGGATACGGGCAGCGCTGTGGACCTCGAGCGGCTGAGCGACCGGTTGGAGGGCGTCGAGGGGGTCACACGGGCCTTCGGGTACGGGTCCCTCGTGGATCCGCGGATCCCCGTCGAGTTCGTGCCAGCGGAGGCGCGGGAGTCCTTCTTCTCGGGCGGCTACACATACCTCACGCTGGACGTCTCATACGACATGGCCGACCCGCGGCTCACCGAGACGATCGAGGCCGTGCGTGCGGTGTCCGATGAGGAGTGGCCGGGCGCGTCGTACGTCACGGGGCAGTCGGTCCTGATGAACGACATGGAGCGGGTGTCCGAGGGCGACGACGTGCGCATCAACCTCATCTCGATCGTGGCGATCGTGGTGATCATCGGCATCGCGTTCAAGTCGGTGGCCATCCCGGTGGCGTTGGTGGCGGTGATCCAGCTTGCGATCCTCGTCAACCAGGGCTTCGAGGCGTTCGGCGGCGGCGAGCTCATCTTCGTCTCATCGCTCGCGATCGGAGCCATCCAGCTCGGCGCGACCGTCGATTACGCGATCCTCATCACCACGCGCTACGAAGAGGAACTCAAGCGTACGCGGGACAGGGTGGAGGCCATCACGGTCGCCGTGTCCGAGTCGAGCCAGTCCATCCTGGTGAGCGCTTCAACGATGTTCGCGGCGACGATCGCGCTCGCCGTGATGTCGAGCATCGGGATCATCTCGTCGCTCACGATGCTCATCGCCCGCGGTGCGCTGGTGAGCTTCTTCGTCGTGCTGGTGATCCTGCCCGCGATCCTTGTCGTCGGGCAACCGTTGTACGAACGGCTCAGCATCGGCTGGCCGCGTCATACCGTGAAGGGTGAGTAGCACATGGCACAGCCCCTGAAGATCGTCCGCGTGACCCGCCGGGCCTCCGTCGTCGCGGTGCTGACGGCCGTGACGCTGATGTCCGCCGCGGTAGCCTCATCGGCTCCGGCGCCGGGCGTTCCTGATTCGCTGGTGGACAACGAGACGGTGTACGTGGTCGCCGACGCGTCCGGCACGCCGCAGACCGCGGTCGTCGTCGATTGGCTGCAAGTCGAGGGACACGGCACGTTCGAGATCGCCGATCCTGCGCCGGACGCTGGGGCGATAGAGTCGCTCACCGACGGCTTCGACCCCGTGAAGAGCGGTGATACCGTGGCCGCCACGGTGGACGTGGACGGATACGGCGACTTCTTCTACCGCGCCGAGACCGACGCCCCTCTGCCGATCGATATCTCCGTCACCTACGTCCTCGATGGCGAGGAGATGGCGCCGGACGAGATCGCGGGTAAGAGCGGCCGTCTCCGCATCGAGTTCGAGGTCGTGAACCGTCTCGAGCGCACCGAGGTCGTCGAGTACCTGGATGCCGACGGCGCCCCGGCGTCGTCCGAGGTCACCTACACCGTGCCGCTCTTGTGTATCCCGCAACTCGAACTCGACGGCACGCGTATGACAGGCGTCGTGCCTCCGGAGGGGTCGCAGCTCGCCATCGCGGGCCAGACGATGACGTACGCCATCCCGATGATGCCGATGCCCGAGGCTTCGGTGGCGATCGAGATGGACGCGCGCGACATCGAGTTGGCGCCCACGATCGTCTCGGTGTTCCCCTCGCTCTCCGCCTCGCCCGATTTCTCCATGGTCGACGAGCTCGTGCAGTTGCGCGACTCGTTGTCGCTTCTGGAGGAGCTGTCGTCGGGGCACCGCACGGTGGCGCAACGCATCAGCGGCGAGCTGGCCGCGTACGACCTCTCGTCGATGACGGACGCTGCCGACGGCCTGAGCGCGCTCCGGAGCGGACTTGATGAGTTGACCGTCGGCGCGGAAGGTCTCGCGCAGCTCTCGGCCGGTCAGTATGCCTATCTCGATGGTGTGATCGGGTCGATCGATACGTCGCAGTTCGACCAGCTCGGACAGCTGGGCGTGGCGATCTCCGACATGCGGGCGGCCGCGTCACAGCTTGAGACAGGCACCGCCGGCCTGGTGACGCTTCTCGATGGCCAGATCGCCCTGGCCGAGTCGGTGAAGGCTTCCAACGCCGGTCTGTTGGCCGAGGCATCGGGATACGCAGCCGAGTATGGCGCGTACAGCACCGACGCCACGGCGCTCGCGGCGGCCGGCGACTTCGCGAGCCTTGCGAGCGGGCTCGGCGCGCAGGACCACCTGCTGGGCATCCTGCTCGACGGCGGCGACCCGGACGGCCCGGGACCACAGCCGGCGATGCCCGGACTCCGCGATGCGCGCGACTCGCTCGCGCAGATCCGTGACGGACTCACCGGGCTGCGGCAAGGACTTGAGGCCCTGGAGGCACAGGCGGGGTCGCTGAGCGCGGTCCCCGGAGCATTCGAGCAGATGAAAGGCGCGTTGATCGTCTTGCGCGACGGCGGTGACCCCGACGGCGCCGGACCCGCGCCGGTGATGCCGGGCCTGGAGGCCACCAGGGACGGCCTTGCCGGGCTGGCCGACGGTATCGGTCAGGCCGCGGCGGGGCTCGCCGGCTCGTCCGGCCAGTTCGAGATGCTCGATGAGGTGCCCGCGATGATGGCCGAGCTGCAGTCGGTCCTGAGCGCGCTGGCCGATGGCGGGACGGTGGAAGGCTCCGAGCTGCCGGGGATCGATACGACGATCGGGGCGCTTGATGAGATGGGCGCAGGCCTCGGTGACGGTATCGCCGAGGCGAGGGAGGGCGAAGCGCTCACGGACGCCATGAAGCGTGCGGCAGACGGCTACACGTCGTTCCTGGGGTCACCCGATGGCGCCGTGGGACGCCTCAGTTTCCTGTTCAAGATCGACGGGGTGTCGGCGCCTTAGTCTCGGCGTGGCACTCTCCAGTGCGGCATGCGGCTCCCTGCCGGACCCTCGGCAGGGAGCCGTCGCACGCCCGTGTGTACGTGGTAGTCTGTGCGGGCATGGTCCCGCTGTCCCGGGGAGGAGCCGCTCGTGGACGTGAAGGTGATCACCGACAGCACGTCGTACATCCCGCGTGCTCAGCGCGAATCGCTCGATATCGGCGTCACGACACTCTCGTCGCTTCTCGATGGTGTGACATACCCCGACGATCCTAACGACTGCTCGGCCTTCTATGCGGCGCTCGCAGCGTCGGATTCGTTTCCAACGACATCGCAGCCGGTGGTGCAGGATGTCGTGGACATGATGGAGGGGCGCGTGAAGGCGGGTCATGCGGTGGTAGGCGTCTTCATCTCGGAGCGCATGAGCGGTACATACTCCACGGCGCTGCTCGCGCGTGACATGGTCCTTGAGCGGTATCCCGACGCCCGGATCGAGGTGGTGGACGGGATGAGCAACTGCATGGAGCTCGGGTACGCGGTGCTCGCAGCAGCCGAGAAGGCCGCCGACGGCGGGAATGCCGCCGAGGTTGCGGAAGCGGCTCACGAGCGCACGCTCCACACGAGATTCCTCTTCACGCCCCTCACGCTCGAGTATCTGCGCCGTGGCGGGAGGATCGGGAACGCGCAGTCCCTGCTGGCGACGCTCCTGCAGATCAAGCCCATCCTCACCGTGGCCGACGGTGTCACCGATACCTTCGCCAAGGTGCGCACCGTTCAGAAGGCGCACGACATGATAGTGGACACGTTCGTGAGCGACATCCGCGAGAAGGGCGGTCTGGGTGGCGTCTGTGTGCATCACATCAACGACCCGGCTGCCGGACAGCGGTTCGCGGACCGCATCGCTGAAGTCGCCGACAGACCGGTCGACCTGATCGACATCGGTCCGGTGATCGGCACGCATGTGGGCCCGGGAACGGTCGGCGTCGTCTACTATACGAATGGCCCGATGCACAAGTCGGGCTGAGCCATGCATGTACCGCACGCGGTCCCGGGGGTGGACCGCGCCAATACGCTGTAGGGAGCACGCCGTGCTACTCATCGACACCTGCTCGGATCTGCCGGCCGGACTCGCCGAGGAGCTCGGCGTCGAGGTCCTGCACTTTCCGTATACGTTCGGAGGCGTCGAGCTCCGGGATGACTTCGGCCGCACCCAGTCGCACCGCGAGTTCTACACCGCGATGCGGGAGGGCGAGCATCCCACCACGATCCAGGTCCCTCGTCAGACGTTCATCGACGTGTTCACCCGGTACGCGTCCGCCGGAGAGCCCATCATGTACATCGGCTTCTCCTCGGCGTTGTCGGGCACCTTCGACACCGCCTGGGTGGCGCGCAGGGAGGTCCTGGAACAGTATCCCGATGCGGACATCAGGCTGGTGGACACCAAGGCGGCCGCGGTGGCGGAGGGCCTTCTCGTCTACGAGGCCGCCAGGCGCTGGCGCGATGGTATGGACTTCGATGCTCTCGAGTCGTGGATCGCCGCGCAGCGTCCCCGCCTCAACGGCTGGTTCATCGTGGACGACCTTGAGACTCTGAGGCGTGGGGGACGGCTCAACGGGGCCGTTGCCGCCGCCGGCACGCTGCTCGACGTGAAGCCGCTTCTGCACGTGACGAGCGATGGGCGCCTCGAGCTCAAGCGGTCGATCCGTGGCCGAGCGAAGTCGATGCGCGCGCTCGCCGACCTGGTTGCCGAGCGGGCGGTCGACCCGTCATCGCAGACGATCGCGGTGGCGCACGCCGACGTCCCCGACGACGCCGACCGGCTGAAAGCCCTGATCGCGGAACGCGTTGATGTCGCCGACGTCATGACCATGCAGACAGGCCCCGTGATCGGCGCGCATACCGGACCGGGCATGCTTGCGGTGGTGTTCTGGGGGGAGGCGTAGGCAGGGTGGCTTCCCGGGCGTGGGAGATCGCGGAACGGCTCTCGCTCCCGCTGCTGTACGCGGAGCTCAGGGCTCGCGGCTCCGGGGCGGCTTCCGCCTTCACGGAGGAGACGCTGTCGTTCGGCCCTTCGGCGGAGCAGCATGTCCTGCTCGTGTGCCCTCGGAACGTTCGCCCCGGTGCGCCGCTCGTCTACTTCTTGCACGGTGGAAGCTGGCGGCATGGCTCCCCGGGCGACTTCAGGGCCGTGGGCAGGTTCCTCGCGCGTAACGGCTATGTCACCGCGCTCGGCGGGTACCGCCTCCTCCCTGGCTCGGTGTTCCCCGCACAGCTGCACGACGCGGTGGACGGGATGGCTGAGGCGGTGCGTCATCTCAAGGATACGGGCCGCCCGCCGGCAGCCGTGGTGCTCGCCGGCCAGTCGGCGGGAGCGCATCTTGCCGCGCTGGCGGCCTTCGACGTGGAGACCCGGCGAAGCCGGGGGCTCGGCGACCTGCCGCTGTCGGGTGTCCTTGCCGTCAGCGGTGTCCTCGACCTGGAGGTGCTGTGTCCGGATCGATCGGCGTGCCCTCTGGTGCGGGATCTCATGGGCGGGGATGACGGGTGGGAGTGCGCCGACCCCGCCCGGTTCGTGCACGGTGGCCCCATGATCCCCGTGCTTGCGCTTCACGGCTCTCGTGATCCGCTCGTGCCCGTGGAGGTGGCGGCGTCGTTCGTGTTACGCGCCAATGGGGCCGAGGGGGACCATGCTGTCTTCGCAGCCGACCCGAAGGGTCACCACTCGGACCTCATCAGGGTCTTCTTCGGCACATCTTCTCTGACGCCGACGATGCTCGCATGGCTCGAGGACGTGACAGCGCCCTGACAGCACACGAACGGCCGACATGTGCCGGCCGTTCGTGGAGTCGACGCCGCAACGCGTGTGTCAGCGCACCATCGGCTTCGTCTTGAGGCTGAATTTCGTGCAGAACATCTCGATGACATGCGAAAGGGGGAGGCTCGTGCCCCGCTCGGCGATGCTGTACCGGGCCCGGACGGAGGGCTTGCCCAGGTCCAGCAGGCGGGAGAGGTCGACAGGGGTGGCCACAAGCACGACGTCGGCATCGCAGGCCTGTACCGTTGCCTCGAGATCGGCGAGCTGGTCTTCGGAGTAGCCCATGGCGGGAAGCACCTCGGTGAGGTGCGGGAACTTGTCGAGCGTGGCCTTGATGCTGCGCACGGCGAACGGACGCGGGTCCACGAGCTCGGCCGCGCCGGAGCGCCTGGCGGCTACCGCGCCGGCACCGTAGGGCATGCCGCCGTGGGTCACGGTGGGGCCGTCCTCGATCACGAGCACGCGCTTGCCTTCGAGCGCGGAGGTGTCCACGTCGATCACCGAGTCGGTCTCTATCACTATCGCTGTGGGGTTGTGTTCGAGCGCGGCGGCCCGCACGGCGGCCACGTCGTCGGGATCGGCGCTGTCGACCTTGTTGATCACGAGCACCGTGGCGCGCAGGAAGTTGGCCTCCCCGGGATGATATAGGCGCTCGTGGCCGGCCCGGTGAGGGTCGAGCGCGACGATCTCAAGGTCTGAGCGGTAGAAGGGGAGGTCGTTGTTCCCTCCATCCCAGACGATCACATCCGCCTCTTTCTCGGCCTCACGCAGGATGCGCTCATAGTCGACGCCCGCCATCACCACGGCGCCTTCCTCGATGAGCGGTTCGTACTCCTCGCGCTCCTCGATGGTGCAGCCGAGCCGGTCGAGGTCCTCGAGTGAGGCGTAGCGCTCCACCGCCATGGCGGTGAGGTCGCGGTATGGCATGGGATGTCGGATATCCACGGCCTTGAGGCCGCGTTCACGGAGCAGCTTGAAGAGGTGACGGCTGATGCCGCTCTTGCCCACGCCGGTACGGACGGCGCACACGGAGATGACAGGCTTGGTGGAGGGGATCATCGTCGGTTCCGCGCCAAGAAGGGTGAAGTCCGCCCCCGCGGCTATGACCGCCTGGGCGTGATGCATGACGTACTCGTGGCTCACGTCGCTGTAGGCGAAGACCACCTCGTCAACGTCCTCTTCCGCGATCAGGTCGAGCAGGCGGCTCTCGGGGACTATCCCGATGCCGTCGGGGTACCGGGGTCCGGCGAGGTCTGCGGGGAAGGTCCGAGAGTCGATGCCCGGGATCTGTGTCGCGGTGAACGCCACCACGCGTACGGTCTCATCGTCGCGGTACCGGACGAGGAAGTCGTGGAAGTCGCGTCCCGCGGCCCCCATGATCACGATGCGTCGTTCGGACATCTCGGCTCCAATCAGTATGCGGAACAGTACTCAGATTATGCACCACCGGAGTGGTGCGCACACCGCTGAAGGGCATCCTCATCGTGGGCGCAGGTCTGTGGCGCCGTGCCTGTCTGCGCGATGTTCACGTGAGGCGCGCTTCGCGTTCACATCTTCTTCAAACCCCCCGGTGATACTCATCACTGTAAGGCATCAACCGATGCCGTGCCGTATCATCGAGAACACCGTAGGAGGTGTGCACTGTGAAGAAGGGTAAGACACTCGCACTTGTAGCGCTCGGCCTGACGGCCGGGCTCGTACTGGGCAGCGTCGGCGTCTCGTACGCCGCGACCGACACGGAGAGCACGAGTCCGGTCGTGTGCGCCGGGGCGAGGATGGGGCAGTCCATCCGCGACGCAGGCGCCAGGCTCATCGATATCGTGGCCGACCTGACCGGTCTCCCGGTCGAGGATGTCCAGGCTGAGCGCGCGGAAGGCGCTTCGGTGGCTGACATCGCCGAGGCCAACGGCGTTGCCACGGAAGACGTCGTAGCCAAGGCGCTTGATGAGCGCAAGGCGATCCTCGACGCGAAGGTCGCTGACGGCACGATCTCCCAGGAGCAGGCCGACCTGGCCTACGACCGGATGACCGAGCGCCTGAGCGACCGCGTGACCACCGATGAGACCGGTCGTCCCGAATGGGCCGGCCAGGGCGGCGGCATGGGCGGCGGTCAGGGTGGCCGTGGCGGCATGGGCGCCGGCGGTGGCCAGGGTGGCATGGGTCTGCGTGACGGCTCCTGCGCCACGACGCTGTAACGCGTGACGGATCCGCGCCGTCCTCTGGCGCTACGCATGGCACTGATGATGGGCGGTCCCACCGGGGCCGCCCATCAGCGTGTGCGGGTGACACCAACGGAGGCGCTTCGTCTTCGCCATGTCCTACCCGGCCACGTGTGTGGCATGATTGGGGTGCACGTTGGATCCTGAGGGGAAGGTCGTGCCTCCATGGCCGATGAATCACACTCGCTCGCAGTCTTGATCGACTTCGAGAACCTGGCGCTCGGCATAGAGCGTCCGTCCGGCAAGCCGTCTTCGGGACGGACGTCCCGCGTGAAGAAGACCACTGACACCTTCGACATCAAGCTGGTTCTCGAGCGGCTGGTGGAGAAGGGCAAGGTCATCGTCAAGCGCGCCTATGCGGACTGGGGGCGCTTCAACTCGTACCGCGAGGTCATGCACGACTCGGGGATCCAGATGATGGAGATCCCCGAGAGAGGGAAGACCGGCAAGAACCATGCGGACATACAACTCTGCGTGGATGCGATGGACATGTGCTACAGCAAGGAGCATATCGACACGTTCGTGATCGTGTCGGGCGACTCCGACTTCACGCCGCTCGTCTCCAAGCTCAAGGAGAACGGCAAGAGTGTGATCGGTCTCGGCATCAAGGACTCCACGAGCGACCTGCTCGCCGCCAGCTGCGATGAGTTCATCTACTACGAGGATATCGTGAAAGGTCCCGCCAAGCCGCCGGTCCCTGTTGCTGACATCCCGCGGACGAAGCGCCCAGCGATGAACCTCATGATCGAGGCGGTCCAGGCGCTGCAGCGCGAGAACAAGGACGTCATGCTCGCCTCGATGGTCAAGGACACCATGCGCCGCAAGCAGCCGCAGTTCTCCGAGTCGAGCTACGGGTACAGGTCGTTCTCCGAGTTCCTGCAGGACGCGGAGCGGATGGGGATCATCACGCTCAGAGCCGACCAGCGCTCGGGGACGTGGGTCGTGGTCGGATTCGCGGAGAAACGATGACGATCCTCTCCGGCCCGAGCGCACACCCGCTCTTCTCCCGCTGCCCCGCGCTGCGGGAGTCGCTGCCGCACGTGCCACTTGGCACGTTCCCTACGCCCGTGGAGCGGCACGACGAGCTTGCGGCGCGCCTGGGCGTGGGCGAGCTGTGGGTCAAGCGCGATGACCTCTCGGGCGAGATCTACGGCGGCAACAAGGTCCGTAAGCTGGAGGTCCTTCTGGCCGACGCGCTTCGCACAGGCGCGACAGAGGTCGTGACCTTCGGGGCCGCGGGTTCGAACCACGCTCTCGCTACCGCCGTCTACGGCAAACGGCTAGGGCTGTCCGTGGACCTGTTCCTCACGCCGCAGCCCGCTTCCGACCACGTCCGCCGCAACCTCCTGCTCGACGACGTGTTCGGCGCGCGCCTTCATCACGCTGCTGACGCCGGGGAGGCGGCGAGCGCCGCTGCCGCGCACGTGGCCAAGCGCACGGCAGAGACCGGTGTGGCACCGTATGTGATCCCGTACGGCGGCACCAATGCGCTCTCGGTCACCGGGATGATCGACGCCGGGCTGGAGCTCGTGATGCAGTCGTTCCAGGGTGAACTGCCTGAGCCGGATCTGGTCTATGTGGCAGCGGGCTCGATGGGGACCGCAGCCGGTATCGCTGTCGGCCTGGCGGCAGGTGGCTGTGAGGCTGAGGTTCGGGCGGTGCGCGTCACCCCGCCGGAGGTGGCCTCCCAGCAGGGCCTCGATTCGCTGATCGCCGAGGTGCAGGATCTCGTATGCGCGATGGATGGCTCGTGCGGCTGCACCGTTGAGATCGAGCCGAAGGCGCGTTTGCTGGAAGGGTTCTACGGCGACGGGTATGGGGAGCCTCTTGAGGCCGCCAGTGCGGCAATCGAACTCGGCCGCACGGCCGGCCTGGTCCTCGACGCCACGTACACAGGGCGGGCGTTCGCGGCGCTGATGGCGGATGCCGCCACGGGTGATCTCACGGATACGCGTGTGCTGTTCTGGAACACCTTCGATTCCCACGACTTCTCGGCCGTCACAGAAGGTCGAGATCCTGACTCGCTGCCGACGGCGTTCGGCGGGTACTTCGCGGACGGCGCCGGAGCGGCTCCCCGCACCTAGGCTGGTGACGCATCGATGCGGATAGCGGTGTTCACCGACACGTATCTGCCCGAGGTCAACGGCGCGGTCACGAGCATCGATTCTCACTCCCGCCTGCTCGGCGCCAGGGGCCATCAGGTGCTCATCATCTGCCCCAAGTACCGCAGACCGATCCTGCACGTTGTGCCGCACGTGCAGATCAAGCGCTACCGGAGTCTCAGCGTCTCATCGAACCGCGCGACACGTCTCGCGCTCCCGTCGATGGCCTCGGTCGCGGCGACGCTGCGGCGTTTCGACCCCGATGTCGTGCACATCCACACACCCCTTTCGGTGGGCGTGGTGGGTCTTGCGACCGCCCGCATGATGCGGCTCCCGATAGTGGAGACCTACCACACGTACATCCCCGACTTCATGCAGTACGTGGAGCTGCACCGGCTGCTGCGCCTCGACAGTCTTCAGGATCGCATCGTCGACTCGCTGGTGTTCGAGCGGATGTTCGAGTCGGGCATGTTCCACACGCTTGCCTCGCTCATCAGCGGAGGAGACCGGGCGATCGAGGAGGTCGCGGCCGTTGCGGAGGACGTGCGGGGCGGACTCGAGCGCGATCAGTCTCCAGAGCTGTCGACACGCTTCGCCTGGCAGTTCACACGAACCGTGTACAACCGCGCCGACCTGGTGCTCACGCCGTCGCTCACGCTGAAACGCGAGTTGGAAGAGCACGGTGTCACCGTTCCCGTGGAGTACCTCAGCAACGGTATCGACGACTCCACCGTGGCATCCAAGCTCTCCTACGCTCCCGCAGGGCGACTCCTGCATGCTGGGCGACTCGGGTTCGAGAAGAACGTCGACGTGGTGGTGGAGGCGTTCGCGCGGCTGTTGGCGCGGCGTCCGGAGTACACGCTCGACATCGTGGGAGACGGCCCGGCAAAGGACCACATCGAGCGACTCGCGGCGCGGCTCGGGGTGGGGGACCGTGTACGGATGCGCGGCTTCATGGACCGCGCTGCTCTCGGCAGGATCTACCGCGATTACGACGCGTTCCTCACGGCCAGTACGATCGAGACGCAGGGGATCGTCCTGCTCGAGGCGATGGCGGCCGGGCTGCCTATCGTGGCTGTGCGCGCGCTCGCCGTGCCTGAGCTCGTGGGCGAGGGGAGGGCCGGCGTGCTGGTGCAGCCCGGTGACGTGGACGGGTTCGCCGATGCGCTCGACGGGTTGCTGGGCGACGAGGCTCTTCGCTCGCGCATGGGGGCGGCGGGACAGACCGACGTCAAGAAGCACGCGCTGCCTTCGATCGTCACGCGTCTCGAGCAGATCTACGCCGAGGTCTCCGGCCGACGCTCCGGGTAGTCCGGCGTGGCGGTCAGGCGTTGGAGACTCAGACGGCCGTCACGCTGATCGCGGCCACGGGGCAGAGTTCCACGCAGGCCTCGATGTCGGGGTAGGTCTCGGCAGGCGGGTCATCATCGATCACCATGGCGAGACCGTCCTCGCCCATCCGGAACACCTCCGGGCAGGTGTCTTCGCACAACCCACAACCGATGCACAGATCGCGGTCCACGATGGCCTTCACAGGACGCCTCCTTCCCGTGGCTTCTCCTTCACCACAGTGTGTCCCCTGTTCGCGCCCCTACGACGCGTCCGGAGTGCAGACGATGTACTCCCATGTGGCCACGTCGAGCCACCGGTCGAACTTCCGGCCCACTTCGTGCATCGTTCCCACGTACGCGAAATCGAGCGCGCGCACCATCTCTATGCTCGGCGTGTTCTCGGTGCAGATCCGGGCGAGGAGGACATGGATCTGTGCCGACTCGGCTCTCTCGATCAAGGCTGCGGTGATAGAGCGGCCGATGCCACGCTTCCGGAACGCCTCATCCACGTACACCGACAGTTCGACCGTTGCGGCGTACGCCCGGCGCTCGGAATAGGGCGACAGTGCGCCCCATCCGGCCACTACGCCATCGGCTTCGCACACGAGCACCGGGTGCACCGGGGAGCGGGCTTTCAACCAGCGCTCACGGTCCTCGGCGCTGACCGGCTCGACATCGAAGCTGGCGGTGGTGGTGAGGACCGCGCGGCTGTAGATCGAGGCGATCGCGCCAGCGTCCGCGATGGTGGCGTCACGTATCAGCATCTATCCCATCCAATCCACGGCCGACGTGGGTATCCTACGGCAACGGACGCCCGGCGTCAGGTCGAGGAGAGCCGCCCCTTCGTGGACGCTCATCGGCGGGTGCCGTACACTATCACTTCCGTCGAGCCGGGGGGTCGTACCGCCGGTCCCGTGCGGCCGTCTGACCCTCAGGCCGGGGGTCCGGGACACTAAGGAGCCGAGGTCCATGAATCAGACCGCGAAAGACTTCCCGGTTGAGAGCAGCCTGGGGGTCGGGCGCGTGATGATCGACGACACCACGTTGCGCGACGGGGAACAGACCGCCGGCGTGGTCTTCGCGAATCGCGAGAAGGTGCGCATCGCGCGTCTGCTCGACGAAGTGGGCGTCCATCAGATCGAGGCGGGCATCCCCGCGATGGGTGGAGACGAACGGGACGTCATCGAGGAGATCGCGCACCTGGGGCTGAAGGCCTCCGTTCTGGGATGGAACCGCGCGAACACGCAGGACATCCAGGCATCGCTCGACTGCGGTGTGGACGCGATAGCGATCTCGCTCGCCACGTCGGACATCCACATACAGACGAAGCTCGTGAAGGACCGCGCCTGGGTGCTCGACACCATCCGGGAGAGCGTCGCTTTCGCCAAGTCGGCCGATCCCGACCTGTATGTGTCGGTGAACGCCGAGGACGCGTCGCGCACCGAGCTTCCGTTCCTGATCGAGTACGCCAAGGCGGCACAGGCGGAGGGTGCGGACCGCATCCGGTTCTGCGACACGATCGGGCTCATGGAGCCGTTCCGCACCTACGAGGTGGTGCGGCACCTGCGTGAAGAAAGCGGCCTTGAGGTCGAGATGCACACGCATAACGACTTCGGGATGGCGGTGGCCAATGCCATCGCAGGCGTTCACGCGGGCGCAACATGGGTCAACGTCACGGTCGGCGGACTCGGCGAGCGCGCCGGCAATGCAGCGCTCGAAGAGGTCGCCATGGCGCTCAAGCACATCGAGGGGTTCGACCTCGAGATGGACACCACGCGCTTCCGTGAGCTGGGCGAATACGTTATGGCCGCGGCAGGCAGGCAGATACCGGTGTGGAAGTCGGTCATCGGCACGAACATGTTCGCGCACGAGAGCGGCATCCATGCCGATGGCGTGATCAAGAACCCGAGCACGTACGAGGTCTTCGCACCTGCCGAGGTAGGTCTGGCGCGGCAGATCGTGATCGGGAAGCACTCCGGGTCGCGCGCGCTCGAGCTCAAGTTCGAGGAGTACGGGATCCAGGTGACGAAGGAGGAGGCGAGCGAGCTCCTTCCACGCGTGCGCACGATGGCGATCGAACTCAAACGCGCGCTCTTCGATAAGGAGCTCATCTACATCTACAACGACTGGAAAGCGGAGAAGGACAAGGGGTGAGGACGATTCCAGGCAAGACGATCGCCGAGAAGATCTTCTCGGCACACTCAGGAAGCGACGCGACCGCGGGCGATATCGTGGTTGCGGACATCGACTTCGTGATGGGGCAGGACGGCACCACGCCGCTTGCCATCCGCGCGCTCGAGAGCATGGGCGTGGACGAGGTCTTCGATCCGGCCAAGGTCGCAGTGGTGATGGACCACTCGTCGCCGAGTCCTATCGAGGGCGTCTCGGCGCTCCACACGATGATGCGCGAGTTCGGCAAGAAGACCGGCGCGAAGGTCTATGACGTGGGCTGCGGCGTGTGCCACCAGCTCATCCCCGAGGCGGGCCACGTGGTGCCGGGCGACCTCATGGTGGGCTGCGACAGCCACACGTGCACGTACGGCGCGGTGAACGTGTTCTCCACCGGCGTGGGCTCCACCGACGGGGCGGCCGCCATGGCCTCCGGCAAGCTGTGGTTCAAGGTGCCGGACACCATGAAGGTCACCTACAACGGCGAGCTTCAGCCGGGCGTCTTCAGCAAGGACCTCGTCCTCGCGCTGGCGGGTCACATCGGCGCGGATGGCGCCACCTACATGGCGCTCGAGTTCCACGGTCCCGTCATCGACGCGCTTTCGGTCGACGCGCGCATGACGATCTCCAACATGGCGATCGAGGTGGGCGCCAAGGCTGGTCTGATGCGCGCCGACGAGAAGACGCTCGCGTGGTACGAGGGCCGAGGCGGCCGCGTTCCGCAGCCGGTGGATCCGGACGCCGACGCCGTCTATGCCGAGGAGGTCACGCTCGATGCCTCGGCCATTGGTCCGCAGGTCGCCAAGCCGCATGCCGTGGACAACGTCTCGCCGATCGAGGAGGTCGCCGGTACGCCCATCGCACAGGGCTTCATCGGCACCTGCACCAACGGGCGCCTCGAGGACCTGAGGATCGCAGCCGACATCCTGCGCGGGCGGAAGGTGCACCCCGATGTGCGGCTCATCGTGGCCCCGGCGAGCAAGCAGATCTTCCTGAACGCCATGGAGGCCGGGTACGTGCGCGACCTCGTTGAGGCCGGCGCCGCGTTCGTGACGCCAGGTTGCGGTCCTTGCGTGGGGACGCACAACGGTGTGCCGAGCGACGGCGAGAACGTGATCTCCACGGCCAACCGCAACTTCAAGGGCCGCATGGGCAACAGCAACGCGTTCATCTACCTCGGCAGTCCGGCCACCGTGGCGGCATCGGTCATCGAGGGCGCGATCACCGATCCACGGAAGTACTTCACGGGAGAGGGGGCCTAAGCGATGGCGATGACCGCGAAGGCGTTCAAGTACGGTGACGATATAAACACCGACTACATCATCAGCGGCAAGTACAAGTTCAAGTCGGCCGACATGGAGGCCATGGCTGTGCACGCCATGGAGGACCTCGACCCCGACTACTACAGCAAGGTGAAGCCCGACGGCGGTTTCCTGGTGGCCGGTACGAACTTCGGTATGGGTTCAAGCCGCGAGCAGGCTCCGCTCGTGCTCATCCACTCCAACACGAAGGCGGTGCTCGCCAAGAGCTTCGCGCGCATCTTCTATCGCAACGCGATCAACACCGGCCTTCCCGTGGTGGAGTGCGACACCGACCTGATCGCCGACGGCGATGAGCTCTCGCTCGACCTCGAGGGCGGCGTCCTCAAGAACATCACGCAGGGTACCGAGATTCCGTTCGCGCCGCTGCCGCCCGTGATGGCGCAGCTGCTGGCCGACGGCGGTCTCGCGGCGCACTTCCGCAAGCATGGAGGGTTCGCGGTATAGCGGCACCAAGGTCACCCCGGGGTATGGCCACGCGCTCGAGCTTCGCAAATGGAGCGCTTAGGCCATACCCCGGGGTGACTCGCGTCTGGGTACCCTGTGCTCGAGCCTCGCAAATGGAGCGCTGCGACCATCTGCCGGGCCCTCACCCGCACGCGGCCCCCAGGCGCTACTACTCGAACGCCTCGGCGTTCTCGCGGAACGCGGCGGCCAGTGCCTTCTTCGTGACGGTTCCCTCGCAGACGCCGATCACGAGTTCGTAGGCCGCCTCCTCGGATATGATGAGCTCGAGGCCGTTCAGATCCAGGAACACTACGGCGGCCACGAAACCTGCGCGCTTGTTACCGTCGATGAACGGATGGTTCATGACGATATGGAACAGATACGCGGCGGCCATCTCGAAGAGGTCCTCGTGGAGGTACTCATCGCCGAGTCCTGCCTGAGGCATCGCCACTGCAGACTCAAGCATGCCTCTGTCGCGGAGGCCATGCGAACCCCCGCGACGTTCGACTTCATGTTGATGGAGATACTCGACCTCGTCGATCGAAAGGAAGACGGGACGGTTCATCTGGCAAGCCTGTCCAGGGTCGTCGAGTATCGCTCGTCGACACGCAGCAATGCCTCATCGATCCGCGCCCGGCGCGCGTCGATATCGGCGACCGGTGTGATCGTGAGCGAGCGGCCATCGGTGCTGACGATCACTTCCTCGTCGTCTCCCAGGTTGAGGAGTTCGAGGATCGCCTTGTCGATGACCAGCGCCCTGCTGTTGCCATGTTTCACGAGTCTCTTGCGCATCACTGTCGCACATCCCATCGGCCTCACCTCCACGCGCAAGCGTAGAGTAATGTACTTACCGAACGTATACCAAAATGATAACCCAAGTTAAACCAACAGTGTATGGTTCGGCCTTCCGGTGTCTTCTCGGCTCCGATTTCCTCCCCGTGGCGCTCCCCTGCCGTACAATCACCGGGCACACATGCGACGCCCAGGCGTCGCATCCACCCGTCCGAGGGCGCGCCGCGTGAGCCGTCCGCGAACACTGGAGGTACACCTGAATGGCTAAGCACACCGTGACTCTGATCCCCGGTGATGGCATCGGGCCGGAGCTCACCACCGCGATGACGCGCGTGGTGGAGGCCACCGGCGTCGACATCGAGTGGGAGGTCGCCGAGGCAGGCGCCGACGTGATGGAGAAGTACGGTACGCCGCTTCCCGAGCACGTGCTCGACTCCATCCGCACGAACAAGGTCGCCATCAAGGGCCCGATCACCACGCCAGTGGGCACCGGCTTCCGCAGCGTCAACGTCTCGATCCGCAAGGAGCTCGACCTGTACGCGTGTCTGCGTCCGGCATTCTCGATCCCCGGTAACGGCGCCCGCTACGATGACATCGACCTCGTCATCGTGCGTGAGAACACCGAGGACCTGTACGCGGGCATCGAGTTCGAGCAGGGCAGCGAGGGCGCCCGCAAGCTCATCGAGTTCGCGGCCGCCGAGGGCGCGGGCATCATCCGCCCCGACTCGGGCATCTCGCTCAAGCCGATCAGCATCGAGCGCAGCCGGCGCATCGTGAAGTACGCCTTCGACTATGCGATAGCCAACGGTCGCAAGAAGGTCACGGCCGTGCACAAGGCTAACATCCTCAAGTACTCCGACGGCCTCTTCCTCAAGGTCGCGCGCGAGGTGGCCGCCGAGTACAAAGACTCGGGCATCCAGTTCGAGGACTACATAGTGGACGCCACCTGCATGCAGCTGGTGCTGCACCCGGAGTGGTGGGATGTGCTCGTGCTGCCGAACCTGTACGGCGACATCCTCTCGGACCTTGCCGCGGGGCTCATCGGCGGGCTCGGCATCGCGCCGGGCGCCAACATCGGCGCCGACTGTGCGGTCTTCGAGCCCACGCACGGCAGCGCGCCCAAATACGCGGGCAAGGACATGGCCAACCCCACGGCCGAGATTCTCTCGGCGGTCCTGATGTTGAACCACCTCGGCGAGCGCGACGCGGCCGACCGCGTGCTCGCGGCCGTGCGCGGAGTCATCGGCGAGGGCGACAAGGTCACCTATGACATCAAACGCTCGGTCACGGGCAGTACCGACGGCTGCGTGGGCACGCAAGCGTACGCGAATGCGCTGATCGAGCGCTTGTAGCGACTGGAAGGCGGGCCGCCGGTGGCCGGGGGCACTACACCGTCAGACTGGCACGATATCGACCGGCGGCATCGGGCGGGGATCCTGCTCGGTGCCGCCGTCGTGCTCGTAGCCGCCGCCGCGGGGTTGGTCGCGCTGCTCGGTGGCGAACCTGCCGTCGTGCCGGGCGGTGAGACCACCCCTACGATCACGCCTGCCGAGCAGACCACCGAGACAATCTCACCGGCGCCCGGGTACGACTCCGCCCTCATCGGAGAGGAGGGGCGGGAGGAGGTCGCGGCCTCTCCCGATGCTCCGGCGCCGGCGCAGGACACGGCAGGGAACGTTTCCGGCTCCGTCGCGTACCGTCGCGACGGGTGGCTATGCGTTGTTACGGAGGATGGCGCGGACGAGCGGCGCGTGGCCGAGTCGGGCTCTGGTGCGTTCACGCTCTCGCCTGATGGCGGCACCCTCGCGTTGATCGACGGCGGATCGGGTCAGCTGGTGCTGGTGGATGTCGATAGCGGCGATCGGGTGTCCGTGGGTCCTGCCATCGACGACCCTCCTGCGTGGGCTCCCGACTCGGGCTGGCTGGTCTACGCCGCATCCGGCTCCCGTGTGATGCGCGCCGACCGCAGCGGCGCGGCCGCGACGTTGCTCATGGCGGGGACGATGCCGGTGGTCTCTCCGGATGGGCGGACGGTGGTGGCGGTCATCGACGCTGCACGTCGCGGCGAGATCGCGGTCTGGCAGGATGACGGCACGCGGCGCTACATCACCAGCGCCCCCGTCTCCGGCGTCTGCTGCACCGATGAGCGGGTCTACTACGGAAGCGGCCCCGACGTCTCCGGTGCGGTGTCGCTGCGTTCGATGAGACTCGACGGCAGAGGGGACCGGGCCGAGTTGACGCGGGCACAGTCGGCGCGGCCCGTCGCATACGCCGATCTGCTCCGTTCGCCGGACGGTTCGTGGGTGTGCTTCGCCGAGCGCGGCGACGACGGGTACTCTCGCGCGTTCGCGCTGCCGGCGGCGGGTGGGCGGTTGGTGGAATTGTCCGGGCGTCGCGACTGCTACCCGCTGATGTGGAGCGGTGACGGCTCTGCCGTCTACCTCATCGAGGGGAACGCGATGCAGGGCGAGCCGACATGGCTCGTCTCCGTGATCCTCGGGGACGGTATGCGCCGTGCGCTCGTGGACCTCGGCGTTCGATGACTCGGCTGCCGGTCGTCATCCGGCCATGATGCGTGAGATCACATGGGCGGTGTCGTGCTCGACACGCGCGACCGTGTCGTCGTCCAGGTCGGGACCGGGGTCCTCTCGGAGCCGTGTCGGTGGTTCCCCGCCGAGTGCGCGTACCCGTTCCTGCCATGCAGCGGGGATCTCATCGGACAGGTCAAGGCGCAGGAGCGAGGCGGCGAGCAGCGTCCACACACGGGGCACCACGGTGAGCCAGGAATACCCGCCTCCGCCAAGGGCGACGAGCCGACCGCCGCAGACCCGGTCGGCCAGCGTGCTCAGCCGGGTGAACAGCATCTCGTATCCGGGCACGGTCATGCCGAGCGAGGTGAGCGGGTCGCTCCAATGTGCGTCCGCGCCGTTCTGGGTGACGATCACGTCGGGCGCGAAGGAGCGCACCAGCGGATCCACCACCTTGTCGAAGGCGAGCCGATAACCGTCAGGTCCCGCGTACGGCGGCAGCGGCACGTTGATCGTCGTGCCGAGGCCATCACCTGCTCCGCGCTCTCGATAGGAGCCGGTGCCCGGGAACAGGTACCGGCCGTCCTCGTGGATCGAGGCCACAAGCACCCGCGGCTCGTTGCAGAACGCCTCCTGCACGCCGTCGGCATGGTGGGCGTCGATGTCGATGTAGGCGATACGGAGATCGGGCCGCTCGGATAGAGCGCGTACCATCGCGACGGCGGCGTCGTTGTAGATGCAGAAGCCGGCGGCACGGTCTCGGTGCGCATGGTGTAGCCCGCCCGCTGGCGCGAACGCCCGCACTGAGACACCGGAAAGCACGTGGTCCAATGCGGTACACGTGGCGGCTACCACGCGCGTGGCGGCCTCGTGCATCCCCGCGAACGCCGGGTCGTCCCCGGTGCCGATCCCGTGCCCGACCCGCGCATCCGGGTCGATGGAGGCCCTCTCGACGGCCTCGATGTACGTCTCATCATGCACAAGCGCCAGCGCCTCGCGGTCGATCGCCCGGGGTGGCAGGAGCGAGAACCGTCCCGGCCCAGGGTCGTCGCCGGTGGCGATGAGGCCGTACGCGGCGATCAGATCGAGTGTCAGGGTCACCCGCTCGGGACGGAGCGGGTGCCAGGGCGCGAGGTCGTATGCGCCAAGCAAGGTGTCGTACACGATGACCGGGCGCACGGAGCCTCCTGTCCAGCGGATGGCACGTATGGAAGGACTCGATCGAGGGACCAACGGTTACTTCATATGTCCCCAGATGTGCCGAGCGGCTGAGTGCGGCGTCTGATCGTCACGTGCTGCCGCTCATCAGTGTGAATGGGCATTAATGTGTTGCGTGTCACAACAAGGTTGCGAATCGGTACAAGAGCGTTCATAATTCACAATCGCCCGGTGGATATGGGGGAGTGCCGGGCCGATCCGAAGCGATGAACCGCCATCTGTGATTGGGCGCCTGGATGACGGGGAGCGAGTGGCGCAACCGGCTGATCGTGTTCGGCCGGTTTTTTCATTTCCCGCCCTAGGGGCGGACGGGGGATGCGGCCGGGCCGCCCATGTGGGCTTTTTCGACATGTCGGTGCCGAAGAAGAGGTGGCGATCCGTATGCGTCCTCGTATCATGCCCGTGCTGGTCCTCGCTCTGGTCACTGTCGCACTCGCTGCAGGTGTGGCCATTGCCGAGGAGACCGGTGACACCACGTACTCGAGCGGCTCGGAAGAGTGCTACGTCTGTCACGGCGTGGACGCCGTCAGCGGCGTGCGCGTCGTGGACTTCCGCGTCGGTGCCGTGGACTACACGAGGTGCTCGACCTGCCATGGTGCGATCAACACGAGCCAGCACTGGCACAACCCATCGTTCCTGTTCACGCGCTGCAGCGACTGCCATAGTGGCATGCTGCCGATCATCCGGGATCTGACGCAGCGCTTCACTTCCACGTACATCGATCCGGTCTACGGCACCTTCAAGACGTCCGTTTCCCTCAGCAGTACTCCGCAGACGCTCCATGCGGCGCACTCCGGCGAGGGTTGGGTCAACTCGCTGGTGTTCAAGGTGGGCAGCACCGCCGAATGCCAGAGTTGTCACGCGGCAGCAGCCTGCTCGGCATGCCACTCTGATGCCGTGCCACACGGGGACCACGCGGTCTCCGGCTATCCGGGCGTCAGCTACGTGCAGGCCACCGGGACCGGTACGGTCACCGAGCCCTCCACGTGCGTCAACCCGGCCTGTCACGATCTCGCCAAGGTGGCCGTGGTCGAGTTCATCCCGCAGTGCGCTACGTGCCACTTCACCTTCGAGGAGCATTACGGGGCCGAGCGGCACACCAGTTCCTGGGCGCCGATGTCCGGGTGCAGTGACGACGGGTGCCATGATTCCTCGGGAGACCTCATGACCATCCATGAGGAGCATCGCACCGTCGAGGAGGGCGAGTTCGGGTGTGTGGGTTGCCACGCCAACGCGCTCTATGCCGATGAGATCGCAGCCGGCCTTACCGGTTGCGACGACTGTCACGAGATCCACGGCGATGTGTCCGTGATCCATACGGCCATCGACAGCGCGGGTTGCGTGGATTGCCACGAGACGGGCGACACGCTCGCGCTGCACGTGGCTGCAGACGGCTCTGCCGACTGCGCACTGTGCCACAGGGCGCCCGCCGGACGGATCGACTGGTCCACAGCCACGATCGAGTGCGCGTCGTGCCACGGGGCGCTTCAGCCGGTCGAGACACAGCACTACCCGGTGGACGTTCACGCGTCAGTGCCCTTGAGCAATGGTTGTCCCAACTGCCACTCCATGGACCTCAAGACCGAGCACTTCAAGCCCACCGTCGCCGTTGGCTGCGTGGAGTGTCACGAGACGTATGTGGACTCGTTCACGGCGCCCTGGGACGGCACGTGCGATGCGTGTCACCCTGCGCGGCACCGTGATCGTCCGAGCCGCTGGTAGATGTGCCCGGCCGGGAGCCTGCCCGAGAGGGTAGGGGCTCGGCCGCGACGAGCAGGGGAGTCCGAGGTCCGGGGGGACCCATGGGATCTCGTTGAGGGGCTGAAGGGCCTGCTTGTGCAGGCCCTTCAGCATTCGTGTATACTCGCAGCCTCACAAGCGCAGAGCACGATCGGCGTAGACGGGGAACAGTAGAGGTCAATCCCAGCAATAGAGAGTCGGGGACGGTGGAAACCCGGCGCGGGACGCTTCGAAACCCACCCCAGAGCCACCCGGAAGAACGATCCGGTACCCGGTGCGGACGACCTCCGCAGGGGCTGGACCAAGTAGGACGGGTCGGCGGCATCCGTTACCTGCCGCATGAGTGTGATGGCATCGCCCGATCCGGGCATACGTGCCGTCTCCATGGATGCGGACGGCTGCGAGCCGATCCTCTGCATCTCTCACCTCGCTCCATGCGGCACAACGGGTCCCCGCCCAGGAAGGCAGGGTCTGAGCATGGAGTATCGAAGCGACCTGATGAAGAGCGGCCCCGCACGGGCGCCTCATCGCAGCCTCTTGAAGGCCGACGGCCTCACCGACGAGGAGATCGCGCGCCCGCTTGTTGCCGTGATCAACTCCGCCAATGAGATCATCCCCGGTCATGTGGGCATGGACCGGGTCGCCGACGCCGTGAAGGCCGGCGTGCGTATGGCCGGCGGCACTCCGCTCGAGATCTCCACCATCGGGGTGTGCGACGGCATCGCGATGGGTCACCAGGGCATGAGGTACTCCCTGGCGAGCCGCGAAGTCATCGCCGACTCGGTGGAGATCGCGGTCTCGGCCCACGCGTTCGACGCGGTCGTGCTCATCCCCAACTGCGACAAGATCATCCCCGGCATGCTCATCGCCGCCGCGCGCCTCGACCTGCCCACCGTGGTGGTGTCGGCCGGACCGATGCTTGCCGGTCGCTGGGAGAATCGGCACGTCGACCTGGACACCGTCTTCACCGCCGTTGGCGCCCACGCCAAGGGCGAGGTGAGCGACGAGTCGCTCCTCGAGCTCGAGAACAACGCATGCCCTACCTGCGGAAGCTGCGCGGGCATGTTCACCGCCAACTCCATGAACTGCCTCACCGAGGCGATCGGCATGGGTCTGCCGGGCAACGGCACCGTGCCGGCCGTTTACTCCGAGCGTATCCGTTTGGCCAAGCGCGCCGGCATGCAGGTGATGACGATGCTCGAACGCGGCATCACCGCACGGCAGATCATGACGCCCGCCGCCATCGCCAACGCGATGACGCTCGACATGGCGTTTGGTGGGTCGTCCAACACGGTCCTCCATCTCACCGCCATAGCCGCCGAGGCAGGCGCGCCGATCACGCTTGACGACTGGCAGGCGGTCTCGGAGCGCACCCCCAACCTCGTGCGCGTCTCGCCGGCGGGCGCGATACACATCGAGGACCTGTACTTCGCAGGCGGTATCCCCGCGATCATGGCGGAGCTCGCCAAGGGCGGCCTGATCGACACGGCGGCGCGTACGGTCACCGGACAGACCGTGGGCGAGAATCTCGCAGCGGTGCAAGGCGCCGACGGCACCGTGATCCGTCCGCTCGATGACCCGTACGCGCCCTTCGGCGGTCTGCGCGTGATGAAGGGCGACCTCGCTCCGGCGGGCGCCGTGGTGAAGCAGTCGGCGGTTGCGCCGGAGATGCGCCACCACAGCGGTCCGGCGCGGGTGTTCGAGTCGGAAGAGGCGGCTAGCGAGGCGATCCTCGGCGGTCGCATCGAGGCGGGTGACGTGATCGTCATCCGCTACGAGGGTCCCAAAGGCGGCCCGGGGATGCGCGAGATGCTCTCGCCCACAGCCTCCGTCAAGGGAATGGGACTCGCCACGAGCGTTGCGCTCATCACCGACGGCCGCTTCAGCGGCGCCACTTCGGGTGCGTCCATCGGCCATGTGAGCCCGGAGGCGGCCGCCGGCGGCCCGATCGCGCTCGTGCGCGAGGGCGACACCATCTCCATCGACATCGACACCGGTTCGCTCACGCTCGAGGTGCCGGGATCCGAGCTCGAGGCCAGGCGTGCAGCATGGAAGGCGCCGGAGCCGAAGGTCGCGCGGGGCTACCTCGCCCGCTACGCGCGTTTCGTCACAGGTGCTGAACGAGGGGCGGTGTTGGAATGAGAGTGACCGGCGCAGAAGCCATCGTGAAGTCGCTTCAGGCCGAGGGCGTCGAGGTGGTCTTCGGCTATCCCGGCGGCGTGGTGCTGCCGCTCTTCGACGCTCTGTACGAGGCCGAGGGCCTTCGCGTGGTGCTCACGAGGCACGAGCAGGGAGCAGCGCATGCGGCCGACGCGTACGCCCGAGTGACCGGCAAGCCCGGCGTGGTGATCGTGACGAGCGGTCCCGGCGCGGCAAACACGGTCACGGGTATCGCCAACGCGTACATGGACTCGGTACCGATGGTCGTGATCACCGGTCAGGTAGCCACGCACGTGCTCGGCACCGACGCGTTCCAGGAGACCGACATCACGGGGATCACCATCCCCATCACCAAGCACAACTACCTGGCCGACGACGCGGAGGACATCCCTCAGATCATGGCCGAGGCGTTCCACATCGCCTCCACCGGCCGTCCGGGCCCCGTGCTCATCGACCTGCCTGTGGACGTGTCACGCGGCGAGCTGGACTTCAAGTATCCCGAGCGGCTGAGCCTGCCCGGCTACAAGCCCACCGTGAAGGGTCACGCCAAGCAGGTGCACCAGGCTGCAGCGCTCATCGCCAAGGCGCGCAAGCCGCTGTTGTACGTGGGCGGAGGCGTGCTCGCGAGTGATGCGGCCAGGGAGCTCAAGGAGCTCGCCGAACTCATGCAGCTGCCGGTGGTCACCACGCTCATGGGCAAGGGCGCCTTCCCTGAAGACCATCACCTCTTCGTGGGGATGCCGGGCATGCATGGCGGCAAGTTCACCAACTACGCGATCACCGAGACGGACCTGCTTCTCGCGGTGGGCGTGCGCTTCGACGACCGTGTGACGGGCAAGCTTGCCACCTTCGCCACCAAAGCGAAGATCGTCCACGTGGATATCGACCCGGCGGAGATCGGCAAGAACCGCTCGGTGGACGTGCCGATCGTGGGCGACGCCCGAACGGTCATCTCGGGGATGACGGCGGAGCTTCGCAAGATGGGCGCCGAGCCCCGCACGGACGCATGGATGCGCGTGATCGACGACTGGCGCGCGCGCTATCCGTTCCACTACCACACGAGCGATACGGCGATCATGCCGCAGCATGTGGTGGAGCGTGTCCGTGAGCTCACCAAGGGCAAGCCCACGGTGTTCACCACGGAGGTGGGCCAGAACCAGATGTGGGCGTGCCAGTACCTCCGCATCACCGAGCCGCGCACGTGGGTTTCTTCCGGGGGCCTCGGCACGATGGGATTCGGACTGCCTGCGGCGATCGGCGCGCAACTCGGCCGGCCGGAGCACATGGTCATCGACATCGCCGGCGACGGTTCGATCCAGATGAACTCGCAGGAGCTTGCCACGGCGGCCATCAACAAGCTGCCCGTCAAAGTGGTCATCCTCAACAACGGGTACCTCGGCATGGTGCGTCAGTGGCAGGAGCTCTTCTACGACAGGCGCTACTCCAGTTCCACGCTGCCGCAGGACTGCCCCGACTTCGTGAAGCTCGCCGAGGCCTACGGTTGCTTCGGCATCCGGGCCACCACGCCCGCCGAGCTGGACGATGCTCTCGTGGCGGCGTTCGCCTACGACGGCCCTGCGATCGTGGACGTACGGGTGGAGCGCGAGGAGAACGTGTTCCCGATGGTGGCGCCCGGCGGCTCGATCGACGAGATGCTCGGTGGCATCCCCGGCGGCCCCGTATCGGACATGCTCGATGAGGAGCTCTTCGAGGAGGTGTGGGAGTAGATGAAGCACACACTGTCTGTCCTCGTTGAGAACAAGCCGGGTGTCCTCACCCGCGTGGCGTCGCTCTTCGCCCGGCGAGGCTTCAACATCGATTCGCTCGCCGTGGGCACCACGGAGGATCCCACGATCTCGCGCATGACGATCGTGGTGAACGCCGAGGAGACCGCGCTCGAGCAGATCACGAAGCAGTTGTACAAGCTCATCAACGTCCTCAAGGTCCAGGACCTCGACCCGGGGGACATGATCGATCGCGAGCTCGTGCTTTACAAGGTGAGCGCGCTGCCGGAACGGCGGCACGAGATCATCGAGATCGCCAACGTGTTCCGCGCCAAGATCGTGGACGTGGGACGCGCCAGCCTCACCATCGAGGCCACGGGGACGGGCGACAAGCTCGCCGCTATGGAGGATCTGCTTAAGGCATACGGCATCAAGGAGTTGGCCCGGACCGGCAAGATCGCGCTGGCGCGCGGTAGCCGCGACGCATAGGAGGAGACACGATGGCAACGGTGTACTACGAACAGGACTGCGATCTCTCGCTCGTGCGCGAGCGTAAGATCGCCGTCATCGGTTATGGCTCGCAGGGACATGCGCACGCGCTCAACCTGCACGACAGCGGCTGCGACGTCCGCGTGGGGCTTCGCGCCGGGTCCAAGAGCTGGGACACCGCCAGGGAGGCAGGCCTCAAGGTCGCCACGCCTCGCGATGCGGCGGCCGAGGCGGACATCGTGATGATGCTCACCCCCGACGAGACCACAGCGCACATCTACTACTCGGAGATCCACGAGTCGATGACCGAGGGCAAGGTGCTCGCGTTCGCCCACGGATTCAACGTCCACTTCCAGCAGATCGAGCCACCGGAGGGCGTGGACGTCATCATGATCGCCCCCAAGGGCCCCGGCCACATGGTGCGCCGCACCTTCGTGGAGGGCTCGGGCGTGCCGTGCCTGATCGCCGTGGCGCAGGATGCCAGCGGCAAGGCCAGGGACATCGCGCTCGCGTGGGCTGCAGGCATCGGCGGCGCGCGCGCAGCCGTGATCGAGACCACCTTCGCCGAGGAGACCGAGACCGACCTCTTCGGCGAGCAGGCCGTGCTGTGCGGCGGCCTCACGCACCTGGTGCAGGCAGGCTTCGAGACGCTCGTGGAGGCTGGCTATCAGCCCGAGATCGCGTACTTCGAGTGCATGCACGAGGTCAAGCTCATCGTCGACCTCATGTACGAGGGCGGCATGGCCAAGATGCGCGACTCCATCTCCAACACCGCCGAGTACGGCGACTACGTCACCGGGCCGCGCATCGTCACCGACGAGACGCGTGCCGCGATGGCCGAGGTGCTGTGGGACATCCAGAGCGGCAAGTTCGCGCGCGACTGGATCCTTGAGAACCGCGCGGGTCAGCCGAGCTTCAAGGCGATGCGCCGGATCCACGCCGAGCATCTCATCGAGGACGTGGGCGGAGAGATGCGCGGCATGTTCGCGTGGCTACGACAGGAATAGCCTTCGGCCATTCCTGCGCAGCCACGCACCGCGCATCGAGCGGACGCGCGCCGCTCATGCGTGGCCTTGCGGTACCAAGCGCCGCCTGCCGGGGCGGCGATAGCGTCACCACGTCGTCCATGGGGGGCGACGACGATACCCCTGAGAAAGGAAGAGAGTCACGATGCAGAAGAAGTACCTGATGACGCCGGGCCCGACCCCGGTCCCTGCCGAGGTCCTGCTCACCCAGGCCGCGCCGATCATCCACCACCGCACGCCGGACTTCTCGGCCGCATTCAAGCAGGCGATCGAGGGCTTGAAATACGTGTTCCAGACCGAGAGCGACGTGCTGCTGTTCGCCTCTTCGGGCACGGGTGTGATGGAAGCGGCCATCGCCAACTCGTTCTGCGCGGGCGACAGTGTCATCGTGTGCCGCAACGGCAAGTTCGGTGACCGTCAGAAGCAGATCGCCGAGGTATACGGACTCAACGTGATCGATCTCGCGTACGAGTGGACCAGCGTGGTCGACCCTGCCGACGTGGCCACAGCCCTCGCCGAGAACCCCGGTGTGCGCGGGGTCATCGTCACGCAGAGCGAGACGTCTTCGGGCGTGCTCAACGACGTCAAGGCGATCGGCGCCATCGTTCGCGAGCACCCCGACACCATCCTCATCGTCGACAGCATCACCGGTATCGGCGCGGTGGACTGCAAGACCGACGAGTGGGGTCTGGACATCGTGATGACGGGCTCGCAGAAGGGGCTCATGCTCCCGCCGGGCCTCGCCGCGTGCACGGTCTCCGCGAAGGCGTGGAAGGCGTACGAGCGCTCCACGCTGCCCAAGTACTACTTCGACTTCATGAAGTACAAGAAGAACATCGAGAAGGACACCACCCCGTTCACCCCGGCTGTCTCGCTCGTGCTCGGGCTCAACGTAGCGCTGAACATGATCCGCGAAGAGAGGATCGAGAACACGATCGCACGCCACAGCAGGCTGGCCGAGGCCACCCGCAAGGGCTGCGAGGCGCTGGGACTCGAACTGTTCGCCCCCGCCGAGGGTCGCGGCAGCGCGGTCACGCCGGTGTGGGTGCCGGAGGGCGTGGACGGCAAGAAGATCGTGAGCATCCTCAAGAACAAGTACGGCATCACGATCGCTGGCGGCCAGGACGACTACGCAGGTCGCATCTTCCGCGTCGGGCACCTGGGCTACTTCGGCGAGTTCGACATCATCACCACGCTTGCCGGTCTTGAGATGACGCTCGCGGAACTGGGCTACGAGTTCGAGCGCGGCGAGGGCATCAAGGCCGCCGAAGCCGTCTTCATGGGGGAGTAGACAGATGAAAGTACTGGTTGCAGACAAGATCTCGGATAGCGGAATCGAGAAGCTCATCGCCGGGGGGTACGAGGTCGACGTGAAGACGGGCCTCGCCGAGGAAGAACTCGTGGCGATCATCCCCGAGTACGACGCCATGATCGTGCGCTCGGCCACCAAGGCCACGCGTCCGATCATCGAGGCAGGCGAGCGGTTGAAGATCATCGGCCGCGCGGGTGTCGGTATCGACAATGTGGACGTGGCCGCAGCCACGGAGCGAGGCGTGATCGTGTGCAACGCACCCACGTCGAACATCGTCTCCGCCGCCGAGCAGACCATCACGCTCATGCTCGCCACCGCGCGCAACACCGCGCAGGCCAACGCCAGCATGAAGCAGGGCAAGTGGGAGCGCTCCAAGTTCACCGGTACCGAGGTGTACGAGAAGACGCTCGCCATCGTGGGCCTGGGCCGCATCGGCACGCTGGTGGCCGAGCGGGCGCGGGGTCTGGGTATGAAGCTCATCGGCTACGATCCGTACACGAGCGAGGAGCGCGCCGCGGCGCTTGGCGTGACGCTCTATGAGACGATCGACGAGCTCCTGCCGTTGGCCGACTTCCTCACGGTGCACCTTCCCAAGACGAAGGAGACCATCGGCATGTTCGGCGCCGAGCAGTTCGCCAGGATGAAGGACGGCGCGCGGCTCGTGAACACCGCTCGCGGCGGCATCTACCAGATGGACGCGCTCGTGGACGCGCTCAAGAGCGGCAAGGTGGCCTCGGCGGGTATCGACGTGTTCGAGACCGAGCCGTGCACGGAGTCGCCGCTGCACGAACTGGACAACGTGGTGCTCACGCCGCACCTCGGCGCCTCAACGGAAGAGGCGCAGGACCGCGCAGGCGACCAGATAGCCGATCTCGTGGCGGCCGGCCTGTGCGGGGAGATGGTGGACACTGCCGTGAACATCGCGCCGGTGGCGCCCGAGGTGATGGAGGCCGTTGGGCCGTTCCTGTCGGTGGCCGAGGCTCTAGGGACCGGTATCGGGCAGATCGCCCGCGGTCCGGTGAGCGAGATCGAGGTTCACTTCATCGGGCATCTCGCCGAGCAGGACACGCGCATCCTCAAGACGGCCATGCTCAAGGGGCTGCTGAGCGTGGTAGGCCAGGACATGGTCAACTATGTCAACGCCAACCACTACGCGGAACAGCGCGGCATCTCGGTCACCGAGAACAAGCGCGTGGAGAGCACCGACTACGTGAGCCTCATGGTCGTTGTGGCCAAGGCCGGCGGCCGCGAGTTCAAGCTCGGCGCCACACTCATGGGCAAGAGGAACGAGCCGCGAGTGGTCGTGTTCAACGACTTCGCGATCGATATGGCGCCGTCGCACCATATGTTGTTCCTCGAGTACACCGACGTGCCCGGCGTTGTGGGCAAGGTGGGTACCGCGCTTGGTGAGAACGGCATCAACATAGCCTCAATGCAGGTGGGCCGCACGGGCGAGGGAGGCACGGCGCTCATGGGCATCAACGTGGACAGTGCGATCCCGGATGCGTTGATGGACCGCGTCAACGCCAAGGCCGAAGTGTCCGAGGCGTGGAGCGTAGAGCTGTAAGGGAGCACTAAGCAGCCACGTGACCAGAAGGGGTCCCGCGGGGCCCCTTCTGCACTGTTCTTCTGGCCGGGGGATGTCTCTTTGTCGTGGTTCGCACGTTTGCGAACAAGGTCAGGCTGCGGGGTCGCCCAGGTCAGGCTGCGGGGTCGCCCAGGTCAGGCTCCGGGGTCGCCCAGGGCAGGCTACAGGGTCGCCCAGGGCAGGCTGCGGGGTCGCACCCGAGGGTTCGGTGACGCCTGCTCACGTTTCGGGTGCCGCTTCGATCCCGTGGATCCCGGGTTCGGTTCTGTCGCGAATGCACGTGCGGTTGGACTCCGGAAGGGTCTCGTTCATGCCCGCGTGAGAGCATCGGGGCTGACATGACGTCGAGCGGCACTGCATTCCCCGCAACGGATGTTCGCATTCGTGCGAAACGGTTGGAGATGGGTGCCAGAGAGGAGGCCGAAGGTGGAGCTGCCTCGTTCGTGGGCGGATGAGGTGCAGGAGAGACTTGATCGTGCACGCCAGCGTCAGTTCCCCGGGCCTCCTCGCGGCGCGCTGGATGCCGCGGCGCTTGAGAGTCTGCAGCGGGAGATAGCGAGACAGCTCTATCGTGCGCGACGAAAGGCGCGGCTGAGCCAAGAGCAGGTTGCAGCCTACATGGGCACGACCAGGAGCGTCGTATGCCGTCTCGAGACTCATTCCGCACACATGCCGTCCACCGCCACGCTGCTGCGCTACGCTCGAGCGGTGGGCTGCACTGTCGAGGTCCGCCTCGTCCCATACGTTGAGCCGCCTCCACCCCCCGAGGTGGACATCCTTGACCTCGTCGACTGGGATGAGCTGAACCGCCGATAGCGTGCACGGAGTCGCGCGCGGAGTGACCCCAGTGCTGCGGTCGTGCCGCTCATGCGCTATACTGCCGCACATGAACGCGCCAGCTCACATGCTTCTGGGTCTATCCGGGCGACTTATCCAGCCGGCCGCCGTCTGACCGACGGCTCGTGCCGGCGCACCCCGCCCGTACCCGCGTTCGAACCCAAGGAGCATCCCGTGAGCACGAATCCTGCCGCACCCGGCGCCTCCACCGCACCCGGCATACCCGCCGCCCCGGCTGACCGCGTCTTCATCTTCGACACCACGTTGCGCGACGGGGAGCAGAGTCCCGGCGCAAGCATGAACACCGCCGAGAAGCTCGAGATCGCCCGACAGCTCGTCCGTCTCGGCGTGGACGTCATCGAGGCCGGCTTTCCGATCTCGTCCCCCGGTGATTTCGAGAGCGTGCGCCGCATCGCCGGCGAGGTGGGCGACGCCGCCACCGTCTGCGCGCTCTCACGCGCCGTTCCGGCGGACATCGAGCGCGCCGCCGAGGCGCTGGAGGGCGCTAAGCGGCCGCGTATCCACACAGGGATCGGTGTGAGCGAGAGCCACCTGCGCGACAAGCTCAAGATCTCGCGCGACGAGGCTCTCGAACGCGGCGTCGCAGCCGTGAAGCTGGCGCGCTCCTTCGTGGAGGATGTGGAGTTCTACGCTGAGGACGCCGGCCGCGCCGAGCCGGAGTTCCTCTACCGCATGATCGAGGCGGCCATCGCAGCAGGCGCCACGGTGGTGAACATCCCCGACACCACCGGCTATGCATACCCGGAGGTCTTCGGCGAGCTCATCGGCGGTTTGATGGAGAACGTGCGCGGCATCGAGGACGTGACCGTCTCGGTCCACTGCCACAACGACCTCGGCATGGCCACGGCCAATTCGCTCGCCGGTGTGAAGGCGGGCGCGCGGCAGATAGAGTGCACCATCAACGGCCTCGGCGAGCGCGCGGGCAACACCGCCATGGAAGAGGTCGTCATGGCGCTCAAGATGCGCCCCGACGTCTTCGGCGTGACCAGCGGCATCAACACCCGCGAGTTCGTGCGTGCTTCGCGCCTGGTCTCGAGCATCACTGGCATCCTCGTACAGCCCAACAAGGCGATCGTGGGCGCCAACGCGTTCGCACACTCGAGCGGCATCCATCAGGACGGCGTGCTCAAGCAGCGCTCCACGTACGAGATCATCGACCCTGAAGAAGTAGGGGCGGGCGGCTCAAGCATCGTGCTCACCGCGCGGAGCGGCCGGGCGGCGCTCCGCCACCGGCTGGCGGAACTCGGCTATGTGATGGAAGACGACGAGTTCGAGCACATCCACCAGGCATTTCTCGACCTCGCGGACAAGAAGAAGGAAGTCTACGACGAGGACCTCGAGGCGCTTGTAGGCGAGGCCGAGCGGATGATCGGCGAGGTCTTCCACCTGGAGCAGGTGCACGTGAGTTGCGGCGAGCCCGGCATCCCCACGGCCACCGTGGAGCTCATCGACCGTGACGGCGAGAGCTTCATCGACTCCAGCCACGGTAACGGTCCGGTGGATGCGGTCTACAACGCCATCAACCGCATCGTGCGCGAGCCCAACGACCTCACCGAGTTCAGCGTGCAGTCCATCACCCGCGGCATCGACGCGGTGGGCGAGGTCACCATCCGCATCAAGAGCGAGGACGGCCGCACCTTCACGGGCCGCGGCGCGCACCCCGACATCGTCGTGTCTAGCGCCAAGGCGTACGTGAACGCGCTCAACCGGCTGCTCGTGGCGGCAGAACGGCCTCAGCTGCCCGCCGAGGTGTAGGGCGCTTAGCGCAAGCCCTCCACGAGCTCGGCAAAGACGGCAGGTGAGATGGTACGCGGTGTCGAGTCCCGGAGTCCGAGGAGATGCGCGGCGCCCGAGACGATCACCTGGGCGCGCCCGATGAGTGCGAGAGCGAGCAGGTAATCGTCGTCAGGGTCGGGGCAGACGTGTTGGATGGTCTCGGGGTCAGGGACGGAGACGGTCACCCGCTCGAGCCAGAGAACGAAGGCGGCCGCGGTCTCGGCGTCCACGCGCTCGGCGATCTTGGGGCGCGCAAGCACGCCACGCAGTTCGGCGAGCAAGCGCGGGCAGGCGACGGCATCGAACAGCCCGTCGCCGAGGGCGCGCATCAGTCGCGCTGGGGCGCCACTACGCGAGAGCAGCGCGGCAACGTAGACGTTGGTGTCAAGGACGCCTCGGATCACGAGGAGCCGGAGCGGAAGCGATGCACCTCTTCGACCGCCAGGCGCAGCGCCTCGTCCTCGGGCATGTCGGCGGCACTCCATACCCGGTCGAGGACCTCCATGCCGAGGTACGCCCGGAGCGCCTCCTCGACCACCTCGTAGTCTTTCTTGCCGGTGCGGGCGGCCATCACTTTGGCGCCACGGAGGACGTCTTCGTCGAGATACACGGTAGTCTTGGTCTTGGGCATGATGTCACTATGACGGAAAAAGGGAAAAACGGCAAGACCGCATAGCGTGCGAACGGCCCTGCTGCGGCAGTGGCGGTGACGGGCGCCACGGCTCCTTGGATGGACCTGTGGCCTCGCCTCGTCCCATCGCGTAGAATGCACGAACCACACTCGGCACGAAGGAGCGCCCAATGCCGCGACCGATGACCATCACCGAGAAGATCCTCGCCGCTCATGCGGGGCTCGAAGAGGTCGTGCCCGGCCAGCTCATCGAGTGCGACCTGGACATCGTGCTCGCAAACGACGTCACGGCTCCCATCGCCATCCGGGAGTTCGCCAAGATCGGCGTGGAGCAGGTGTGGGACCCGGCCAAGGTCGCGCTCGTGCCCGATCACTACACACCCAACAAGGACATCAAGAGCGCCGAGCAGGCCAAGATTGTGCGCGAGTTCGCTCGCGCGCAGGGCATCACCCACTACTACGAGATCGGCTGCATGGGCGTGGAGCACGCGCTCCTGCCCGAGCAGGGCGTGGTGGGCGCTGGCGACGTGATCATCGGCGCCGACAGCCACACCTGCACGTACGGCGCGCTCGGGGCGTTCGCCACCGGCGTGGGCTCCACCGACGCCGGTGTGGGCATGGCTACCGGTCGCGCCTGGTTCAAGGTGCCCGAGAGCCTCAAGTTCAACGTCACCGGTGAGCTCAAGCCCGGCGTGGGCGCGAAGGACCTCATCCTGCACATCATCGGCATGATCGGCGTGGACGGCGCGCTCTACCAGTCGATGGAGTTCACGGGCGAGACGATCGCCTCTCTCGGCATGTCGGCCCGCATGACCATCTGCAACATGGCGATCGAGGCCGGTGGCAAGAACGGCATCATCGCCGTGGACGACGTCACTCGCGAGTACATGGACGGCCGCACGGAGCGCCCGTGGACCGAGTACCACTCGGATCCCGAAGCCGCGTACGCGCGCGTCTACGAGATCGACGCAGCAGACGTGGTCCCCACGGTCGCCTTCCCGCATCTGCCGAGCAACACGCGGCCGGTGTCCGAGGCGCGCGACGTGAAGATCGACCAGGTAGTGATCGGCTCGTGCACCAACGGCAGGTACGAGGACATGGCCGAGGCGGCCGCGGTGATCAAGGGGCACACGGTGCACCCGGATGTGCGCATGATCGTGATCCCGGCCACCCAGCAGGTGTACCGGGACATGATGCACACCGGGCTCACCGACATCTTCCTGGACGCTGGCGCGGCCGTGAGCACACCGACGTGCGGGCCGTGCCTCGGCGGGCACATGGGTATCCTCGCGGCTGGGGAGCGCGCGGTGGCGACCACCAACCGCAACTTCGTGGGCCGCATGGGCGACCCCACGAGCGAGGTCTACCTCACCGGCCCGGCTGTTGCTGCGGCAAGCGCGGTGCTCGGACATATTGGGTTGCCGGAGGACATCGGGTAACGGTTGCCGCCGGGGCTTTGTTCGCATTGAACGAGGCCGCGGCTTGCGGCATACTGCGACAGGCCCCTCGCGGGCAGGGGGATCCACGCAAAGGAGTCCATGTGGCACGTACGCGCAGGGGGAACAACGTCGACGGGGAGCGAGAGTCGCTCTTCTGGCTGCAGTTCGGCGTGCTCGCACTCGTCATCCTCATCCTGGTAGCCGTCCTGTGGGCGCTGATCACCGTGTCATCGCTCGAATCGGGCGCCCCCCGCACCGCCATCGAGCGCAACATCCGCGTTCTCGAGAGCACTGTTGCCCAGGACCCCGAGAACGCATCGGCATGGGCGCAACTGATCCGCGCGCAGACCGCTTCGGGAGATACCGCAGCAGCGGCGAAGACGGTGGAGCGCGCCGACGAGACGCTGGGCACACGCCGTGGGCCGGTCGGCATCGAGGCCGCCCGCATCACGTTCGTTGAAGGCGACTACGCCGTAGCGCTCGAGGAGATAGACGCGGCCCTGAAGATCGTCGCCGAGGAGACCGAGGCGGAGAAGAAGAGCCTTGCCGAGCGGGGCATCGCGATGGACCCCGACTACACGAACGAGATAGCCGCCCGTGTCCTCAAAGGCGAGATCCTCACCGAGATGGACGATGCCGAGGGCGCGATCGACGCATACACCGAGGCGCTTGAATTCAGCGGCCGTATGGCCGACGTCCTGCTCGCCCGCGGTCTGCTCTACGAGGAGATCGGGCGCATCGATGAGGCGCGTGCCGATTTCAACGCGGCGCTCACCTATGTTCCCGACTACGCTCCGGTGCTTGAGGCACTGGACAGGATCGGAGGCTGACCGGCAGATGGCCAAGCATGCGAAGAGGCGGTCGCCGGTTCATGTGTCCGAGGCTGCGTCGGCAGAGCCCCGCGTGAGAGACGCAGCATCGGCGCGCTACGCGCGGATGCGTCTTGCGCTCATCGCGCTGCTGGTGATCCTGGCCGGATTGCTCGTCGCGATCCTGGTCTTCGTAGGCAACCTCATCACACCCGATGAACCCTCCGCCGAGACGGTGGAGCGTTCCGGCGGGCTCACGTGGGTGCGCTCGATCTACGGCGCGAGCGCAAGCGCGGAGGATCAGCTCCGCAGTCCGGCGCACACCGCCATCGATCCCGACGGCACCATCTGGGTGACCGACTCGGTGATGAACCGTGTCTTGGGCTTCAACCCTGACGGCTCCTTCCACGGGGAGTTGATCGCCGGCAGCCCCGACGGGGGCGAGGGCGTGTCGATGCTGCAAGGACCTGCGGGCATCGCTGCAAGCGAGGACGGCGAGATCTACGTCGCCTCCAACAGCACGGATCTCGTGATCGTGTTCGATGGCAACGGCGAGGTGGACCGCGCGTTCGAGGTGCCCTCACCCATACAGATCGCCGTACGGGACGATCGTGTCTTTGTCACGTCGGCCGAAGGTCTGTTCCTCTTCACGCCTGAAGGTGAGGAGATCGCCCGGTGGTCGTCGCGTGGCATCGCCCTCGACCAGGTGGACATGCCCAACGGCGCGGTGATCGCCGAGGATGGCACGCTGTACATCACGGATACGCACAATGGACAGGTGAAAGCGTTCTCTCCTGACGGCGAGCTTGAATGGGCCGTGCCGGAGACCTCTGCCAGGGCGGCGGCGCTGGAAGGCGACGGGACTCCGCCGACGATGGGTGATGCGCAGGCATCGGCCGGGGCGACCGCAACGGGGGAGAGCACCGGTACGGCGGGGGCCGATCTCGCTTCCACGCTGCAGCTGCCGGTTGGGATGACGATTGACGGCGCGGGACGGTTGGTGTTCGCGGATGCGTTCGCCTTCGCCGTCTACGTTGTGGACACCGACGAGCAGAGCATCGTTGCCAGGTACGGCGACCAGGGTCAGACCGATGGACTCTTCAACTATCCCACGGGCATCGCATACGATGCCGATCGCGACTGGTTCGCCGTTGCGGACACCGCCAACGGGCGTGTGCAGATCGTGCGCATACCTGATTCCGGCGGGTCGCCGCTCGCGGCGGTCCGCAGTGCGAATGTGCCCTGGGTGGTGTGTGCCGTGCCGCTGGTGGTCCTGGCGCTGGCCGGAGTTGTGGCGGCATCCCGCCGTCGCAGGACTTCGGTGCCGGAGGAGGGTTCGGTCACAGAAGGCTGATGCGCGGCAGGTTTGTTCATCTTTCACGTTGATTCTGCCGATACTCAATGGTAGATTCGGGGCGTGCCGTGGAGAGCCAAGCACGGCATGCTCAATGGGGGAAGACCGTCGGCCCTTGTGCCGACTGTGCTTGAGCTTAGGCAAGGCAGGAGGTGATTCTTACGATGCCAAAGAGTAATTCAACTTTCACGAAGGGAACTTCGATGAAGAAGACTGCTTTTGTTCTATTCCTGGCGGCGATCCTGGTGTTCGCGTTCGCCGCGAGTGCTATGGCCAACACTTCATCCGGTACCATCACCTGGGATCCGACGGCGCCAAACGACAGTCCTGCAACGCCGCACAAGGGTTATGCGTACAACACGGAGAAGTGCCTGGTCTGCCATGCGGTCCACAAAGCATCTGCCACTGGCGAGGTGCTGCTGGGCGCCACCGTGGGTAACGCGTGTGACTACTGCCACGTCTCATCGACGGGTGCTTCCTCAGTTCGCGTGTACAATAACGATCCGACGAACCATCAGTCGGACACGGAGTTCAACCATAGCAACTCCTGCACCGCGTGCCACGCCGTGCACGGCGCGAACACTGTTGATCAGACTGATTTGTCTCAGAAGATCCTCAAGGCCGACATCGGCGTCCAGTCGGGCGTCCCGGCCGTTGACTGGGATCTGAGCACGGGTAGCCGTGACGGCGCCCTGAGCGCGTACTGCACGCAGTGCCATCCGTACTACGTGAGCACCTATGCTCTTAGCAACACGGACGGCGATATCGCGGGTACGGGTGAGCCTGGCCCCTACAACTCGCACATCATGACGGCCGACTTCGTGGCGTACGAACCAGGTGCGCACATTTCTGCTTCGGTCGATGGTGACCAGGTCGCTTACGCCTCTTCAGCGTACTGCACCAGCTGCCATGATGGCGGCGCCGATACGGTTGCGGACAACTTCCCGCACCTCACCAGCGGCGCTCGCTTCATGATGTCGTCCGACTTCGTGAACGACACGGCAACCGCTGCCGCGAAGGCCACGGAAGACGGCGTCTGCCTGAAGTGCCACGTTGGCACCGACGGCCTTACGGGTGTTGGTATCGGCTTCTAGTCGATTCCACACACGCAACATGCACGTAGGCGGGCTCCGGGGAATCCCCCGGAGCCCGCTTTTCGCTCTGGAGCCGCCGCACGCTTCCTCATGCTATGCTCGCTCACTGAGTCGCCGGGCGCGTCCGTCTTCGGGCTCCTTTGGAGGGTCATCCTGCACTCTCGTCGTACACGCATGATCGCAGGCATCGTTTCGGCGGCGCTCTTGCTGGCCGCGTTCGTGACGATCGTTGCTGCTGCCGGCCCTTCGAGCTTGTGCGGCAGTTGCCACGCGATGCGTCCGTATGCGGGCACCCTTGCGGAAAGCGAGCACGGTTCCACCGGGTGCGTCACATGCCATGCGCCGACATCGGCCGATCGCATCGGGATGGCCGGGCGGGTCATCACCCGTATGGTCCCGGCGGCGGTCATGGGCGCTGCTGAGGTTACCGGTCCCGCGCAGGGCGTTGCTGATGAGGGCTGTGTTTCGTGCCATAGGGCGGGCATCGAGGAGATGGCGGATCGCGACGGCATCAGGGTGCTGCACCCCGCGTGCGCGAGCGGTTCGCCGTGCATCGACTGCCACGGGGATGTGGCTCACGGCGATGCGGCACGGGTCCGGCGCACCTACACGATGGAGTCGTGTACCGCCTGCCACCAGAGCGAGAAGGCCACGCTCGAGTGCGATGCCTGCCATTCGGCACACACACAGCACGAGCGCCTTGAGCGCGGCCCGTGGCAGGTGACCCACGGTTCGCAGTGGTCGCAGACGCACGGACTCGGCAGCCTGCGGTCGTGCGGAGTGTGTCATCCGTCCGACTATTGCGTACGCTGCCATGGCACGGTGCTGCCCCATCCTGCCGGTTTCGGCCAGTCGCACGGGGACGAAGCCGCGAGGGACCTCGCGGTGTGCACGGCATGCCACGACGCGGACACGCTCTGCACACCATGCCACGGTATCGAGATGCCGCACCCCGACGGGTTCCTGCCGGAGCACTCGGCGATCACGGATGGCGTAGAGGATCCGGCGTGCGTGCGCTGCCACGACCCGGAGGAGTGCGTTGCGTGCCACGTTCGCCACGTGCATCCCGGCAATGCGGCGCAGCCGCCCAAGGCGGGTGACTGATGGACATCCAGGCGACAGCACTCGTCTCCGCGGCGCTGGATATCATCGCCGATCCCACCAGCAACCTCACGGCCGCGGTGTTCCTCATGGCCGCCGCTGTGCTCCTGGTGCTGATCATCGTGCTGGTTGCCATTATCGTCATGTTGCCGGGCGCACGGCGGAGGCGCGTCCGGGAGCAGGAGCCTGCGCGGGAGGGCATGCCGGAGTCGGGGGAGCGGGTGGAGGCTGATGCGGCGCCCACCACAAGTCTGACCGCACGCGGCGGGCGCGGGGCCGCGTGGGTCGTCGTCGCCGGTGTCGTGGTGGCTCTCGCCTCGGCATACGTGAGCACGGCTCAGAGTTCGTATTGCCTGTCCTGTCACGCCGAGGTCCGGCTCGACGACCACAGCGGTGTTCACGCGGACGCCGCATGCGTGCGGTGTCACGAGGACGCGTGGTCGCTGCCATCCAACGCGCTGCGCCGCGGTCTCGACATCGCCGCGCACTACGGCCTCGGTTCCTCGGCGTACACTGCGGACGTGCCGTCGCGGCGGTGCGTCGCATGCCATCGGGGCATCGACTCGGAGGTCATCCGCAACGACGAGACGGGTGTGATGATGTCGCACGCTGAGCCGCTGGAGGCGGGTTACGCGTGTGCCGACTGTCACCGTTCCGACGAGCATGCCGATATGGCAGCGCCGGTGGGGATGTCGGTATGCCTGGCCTGTCACGATGCCGAGACCGCCAGCGCCGAGTGCTCCACCTGCCATGCGAAGGACACGAGCGCTGCGTCTGGCCTGGCGGCCGATCGCATCTACGGCACGGCCACGATCACGCGTACCGACTGTGAGGGCTGCCACTCGATGGAGTCGTGCGACGCATGCCACGGTATCCGCATGCCGCACTCGGAGGAGTTCCTTCGCACGCATCCCCGCTACTCGGGATTCGACCTCAAGGAGCAGTGCTTCGAGCAGTGCCACACCGACGCCGACTGCTACAAGTGCCACGGACTGTGGAGCAACCATCCGCCGAGCTTCAAGGAGGAGCACAAGCGGCTCTCTCCGGACTCGGCATGCAACACCTGCCACAGCCAGCATGAGGGTCCGATCTGCGACCTCTGCCACGACTTCAACCAGTAGCGCACCGCCTTAGCGCGCAGCACGATCGCCCGCAATGGTAGAATCCTGCCCTGCGCTGTCCGCTCTTTCGAGAGGCGATTCCATGAAGTTCTCAGGCACCGCTCACCGGTACGGCCGCGACATCGACACGGACGTGATCATCCCCGCACGGTATCTCAACACGAGCGACCCGGACGAACTCGCACTCCACTGCATGGAGGATCTGGACCCGGGTTTCGTGAAGAAGGTCGAATCGGGAGACATCCTCGTGGCCGACGAGAACTTCGGCTGCGGGTCGAGCCGCGAGCACGCGCCGATCGCCATCAAGGCCGCCGGCGTGTCCGTGGTGATCGCGAGGAGCTTCGCGCGCATCTTCTATCGCAACGCCATCAACACCGGCCTGCCGATCATGGAGGCGCCGGAAGCCGTTGAGGGCATCTCCGACGGCGACCGTGTGACGGTGGACGCGGATGCCGGCATCATCACCAACGAGACGACGGGCGCCACGTTCACTGCGCAGCCGTTCCCGCCGTTCATCAAGGACATCATCGAAGGCGGCGGACTGGTGGAGGCCGCCAAGAAGAAGGTGGCTCGATGACCACCTACCGCATCTGCCTGCTGCCCGGCGACGGCATCGGCCCTGAGATCACCGCCGAGGCCGTCAAGGTGCTCGGCATCATCGGCGAGCGATTCGGCGCAACCTTCGAGTTCTCCGAGGCGCTGCTTGGCGGCGCGGCGATCGACGCCACCGGCACGGCGCTCCCCGATGACACGCTGGAGGCGGCGCATGCGGCGGACGCCGTGCTTCTCGCTGCGATCGGCGGACCCAGGTGGGACACCACCGACCCCGAGAAGCCGCGCCCCGAACAGGGTCTCCTCGGCATCCGCAAGGCGCTCGGCTTGTACGCCAACCTGCGGCCGGTCAAGATCTTCGATGCGCTCAAGGACGCCTCGAGCCTCAAGCCCGAGTACCTTGAGGGCGTGGACATGCTCATCGTCCGCGAGCTCACGGGCGGTCTGTACTTCGGCGCGCGGGCTCGCGAGACGGGCGTTCCGGGCGCAGCCACCGGCGGCGGACCCGGCATGCGCGCCTACGACACGCTCGACTACCGGGAGTTCGAGATCGAGCGCATCGCACGCACGGCCTTCGAGGCGGCACGCACTCGGCGCGGGCGCGTGCACTCGGTCGACAAGGCGAACGTGCTGGAGAGCAGCCGTCTGTGGCGCGAGGTCGTACACCGCCTCCACGCCGCCGAGTTCTCCGACGTGGAGCTCGTGGACCAGCTCGTGGACAACTCGGCCATGCAGCTCATCCGCACCCCGGCGCAGTTCGACGTGATGGTGACCGAGAACATGTTCGGCGACATCCTCTCGGACGAAGCCTCGATGCTCACCGGCTCGCTCGGCATGCTCGCGAGCGCGTCGCTCGGCGATGGGACCGCGCTGTACGAGCCGAGCCACGGCTCCGCGCCCGATATCGCCGGGCGGGGAATCGCCAATCCGCTTGCGATGCTGCTCTCCGTCGAGCTCATGCTGCGCTACAGCTTCTCGATGCACGATGCTGCCGATGCGCTTGCTTCGGCGATCGAGGGCGTCCTCGCGGGCGGATGGCGCACGCGTGACATCGCGGATGCCACCACGCTTCCGCAGAAGACGGTCGGCACCACCGCGATGGGGGATCTCGTGGTGGAGCGGCTGCGGGCGTAAGCGCGTGCAACCCACCCCGCGATACATCCTCCGCGGGCTCGTCATCGCCGCGATCGGGAGTGCTGTCGTCTCGGCGGTGCTCGTGGTGGTGAGCGACGGTTCCGAGGTGGTTCGCGCGCTCGGCGACTTCGACCCGCTCGTGCTGGTGTGGATGCTCCTGATGGGGGCGGTCGGCTTCTTCGTGCGCTCGATGCGGTGGGGCGCGCTCATGCGTGTGGCGGGTCATCGGGTGCCGCTGCGCGACGCGCTCTACCTGCAGATCTCCGGTCAGGCGATGACCGTGACGCCCGGCCGCGTAGGCGAGGTCGTGAAGCCCTGGCTTGCCCGCGAGATAGCCGGGATGCGGATGACGCGCAGCGTCACGCTCGTCTTCGCCGAGCGGGTGGCCGACCTCATCGCGGTCTGTCTTCTCGCTCTCGGCGGCCTCTGGGCGCTCGGCGGCGCTACCTGGACACTCGTGCTTGGGATCGTCGTTGTGGGCGGAGGAACCGCTCTCGCCGGCTCCTCGTGGTTCCACGGTCTCGCGCTGCGCATCGTGCGCAGTCGCGAGAAGGCGCGAAAACACGAGGCTTCGGCCGAGGCGATCGCCGACACGCTCCGATGCGCGCTCCACTGGCGTGTGCTCGCCTGGTCGGTACCGGCGTCGGTGGTGGCCTGGGGTCTCGAAGGCGTCGGCTTCGCCCTCTGCCTCGACGCGTTCGGCTTTGACGTGCTCGGCGCACTCGTAGGCGTCTCTGTCTACGCGGTCGCAACCATCGCCGGCGCGTTCTCGTTCCTCCCGGGGGGCATCGGGCTAACCGAGGCGTCGATGGCCGGCATCCTGGTGGCGGCCGGCATGCCCGCCGCGGCCGCGTCCGGCGCCACCATCGTCACGCGCGTGGCCACGCTCTGGTGGGGCGTGGCGCTCGGCTGGATAGCGCTCGCATCGCGGCCGAGACTGCTAGGGCGAGTGCTGGGTAGTGACGCCGGAGTGGATGAGGCTCCGTAGCGGACCGCGCTTTTCTTCACTCTCCCATGTTTTCCTATTCCTGCTACTATCTGCCTATGCACGAGCTTCTCGACATCGCATCTGTGGCCGCGTACCTGGGCGTCTCCGAGCGCACGGTCTACAACCGGGTGCGTTCGGGCGACTTGCCCGCCATCAAGGTCGGCAGGCTCTGGCGCATCCGGGCATCGGATCTTGAGGCGTGGCTCGATCAGGCCGGCGGGCGCGCTGGAGCGCGTGAAGGCACGCAGACCCAGGCTCCTGGCCGCGCTCTCCTGGACCGTCACCAGGCTGCTCTCACCGAAGCCTGCCGCCGACATCACGTGAGCAGGCTCGATGTCTTCGGTTCGGCGTTGCGGGACGACTTCTCCCCCGCGAGCGACATCGACTTCCTCGTTGAGTTCGAGCCGGTGGAAGCATCGGGCTTCGATCACCCATACTGGACGCTCGCCGAGGAGCTCGAGGCGATATTCGGCCGACGTATCGACCTCGTCATGGTAAGCGCGGTCACGAACCCCTATCTCGCCCACGAGCTTGAGCTCACGAAGGTGACGCTGTATGCGGCGTAGCGAGATCGTGCTCATCGCCGACGCTATCGCCGCAGCGGAGTCCACCTGCGCCATCGTGTCGGACTCCGTTGAAGAGGAGTATCTCACTACCCGCATGCTGCGTTCGGCGGTCGAACGAGAGCTGCTGATCATCGGCGAGGCGCTCAACGCTCTCGACGGCATCACCCCTGACGCGCGTCATCGCGTCACGCATCTGGGCAGGGTGATCGGCCTGAGGAACAGGCTGGCGTACGCGTACGACCTCATCGATGACGTGATGGTATGGTCTATCGCTCGCGAGGACATCCCATCGCTTCTCGCCGAGCTTCGCCGCTGGCTGGCGGAACTTCGTTAAGGCCACCCCGCTGTCGGTGCTCTGCGCTACACTATCCCGATACACGGCCGTACGCGGAGGGGAGACGTCATGGCACTGCCCGAGGTGGAATTCATCTGGATGGACGGCAAGCTGGTTCCCTGGGCAGACGCCAAGGTCCACGTCCTCACTCACGCGCTCCACTACGGCACCGGCGTCTTCGAGGGCATCCGCTGCTACGCAACCGACGACGGCCCAGCGGTCTTCCGGCTCACCGAGCATATGCAGCGTTTCGAGCGCTCGGCCAGGATGCTCTTCATGGACCTCGGCTACTCGGTGGATGAGATGGTGGAGGCGGTCAAGACCACCATCCGCGAGAACGACCTCCCCGCGTGCTACATCCGGCCGCTGGCGGTCCGCGGCTACGGTTTCATGGGCGTCGACCCGATCAACTCGCCCGTCCAGGTCTCCATCGCCGTATGGCCCTGGGAGTCGTACCTCGGCGAGGAGGCGTTGGTGCACGGCGTCGACGTTGGCATCTCCTCCTGGCGGCAGCGCAGCATCAATGCGATACCGCCGGGCATCAAGTCCTCGGCGAGCTATCTCAACTCCGGCTTCGCCAAGATCGAGGCGAATCGCCACGGTTATGCCGAGGGCATCATGCTCAACGAAGCCGGGCACGTGTGCGAAGGCACCGGCGAGAACCTCTTCATCGTGCGCGACGGCGTGATCTCCACCCCGCCCGTCTCCGACGGCATCCTCGAGGGCATCACGCGCGATTCGATCATGGTGATCGCCGACGACCTCGACTACCCCGTGCTCGAAGAGTCGCTCGTACGCACCGACCTCTATATGGCCGACGAGATCTTCATGACCGGTACCGCCGCCGAGGTCGTGCCGGTGCGCTCGGTCGACGGCCACGTGATCGGCGATGCCGGTCCGGTGACCCTTGACCTTCAGAAGACATACTTCTCGGCGGTCCGGGGTCAGGACCCGGCGTACGGGGAGTGGCTCGAGCGCGTGTAGACGGCCGCTGTGGCTAAGACGGGGCTCGTCAGGATACTGAGCTGGGCGTCGGGCGTCCTTGCGGTCGTCCTGGTGCTGCTGCTCGCCTTCGCGGGCTACCTCTGGCATCTCTCCACCAGACTGCCGGACCTCGCCGCCAATCCCGACGCGATCCAATTGGCGCAGACGTCGATCGTGTACGCGGCCGACGGCAGCGTGCTCGCCGAATGGCACGATGCCGAGGACCGCACGGTCGTGGCCGGCGAATCGCTCCCGCAGACGCTCAAGGATGCCGTCGTCGCCATCGAGGACCGGCGGTTCTACGAACATTCGGGCGTGGACATGCAGGCCATCGCGCGTGCGCTCTCGGTGAACACCGCCGCCGGGGAGGTGCGGCAGGGGGGCTCCACGATCACCCAGCAGACGGTGAAGCTCCTGTTCACCGACGGCGAGCGCACGTTGCGGCGCAAGATCGAGGAAGCGCTCCTCGCCCTGCAGCTGGAGAGCCAGGCCGACAAGGACGACGTGCTCGGCGTCTACCTCAACATGGTGTACTTCGGGCATGGGGCCTACGGTGCGGAGAGCGCCGCGCAGCGCTTCTTCGGCCTCAGCGCCCGCGACCTCACGCTTGCGCAGTCGGCGCTCATCGCGGGATGCATCCAGTCGCCGACGCGTTACGACCCCTTCACCAGCCCGTCCAACGCGCTCGAGAGGCGGAACCTGGTGTTGCGCGAGATGCGCGACCAGGGCTACGTCACGGCAGGAGAAGCGGCCGACGCCGCCGCGGAGCCGCTCGGTCTTCGGGACGAGGCCGCTGAGGCGCAGCCGCAGTTCGCGCCGTACTTCGTGGAGTACGTGCGCCGTGACTTGCTCGAGGTGCTCGGCTCCGAGCGGCTGTATCGCGGCGGGTTGCGCATCCATACCACGCTCGATCCCCGCGCGCAGCGGGCGGCGGAGTCGGCCGCCAGGAGCGCCCTGCCAACCGTCGACGATCCGGAGGTGGCCGTCGCTTCGGTGCGGTGGCGTGATGGCGCGGTGGTCGCCGTGGTGGGCGGCCGCGACTTCTCCGCCGAGCAGTTCGATCTCGCCACGCAGGGGCGGCGTCAGACCGGCTCCGCGTTCAAGCCGTTCGTGCTTGCGGCGGCGCTCGAGGAGGGCTACACGCTCGACTCCACGTGGGAGGCGACCCCGTTCTCCACGCCGGTGAAGGACGGCGTCTGGCATGTGGAGAACTACGAGAACGCCATCACGGGAGGGACGTATACGCTCGAGATGGCCACCACCTGGTCGATCAACACGGTCTATGCCCGGTTGATCATGGCGGTGGGCGCGGACAAGGTCGTGGACGTGGCGCACCGCATGGGCATCACCTCCGAGATCAACGAGGATCCCGCCATCGCGCTCGGCGGTCTTTCCCAGGGCGTGTCGCCTCTCGAGATGGCCTCCGCGTTCGGGACGATCGCCAGCGGAGGCACCTCCGTTGCACCGTCGGGGATCGGCAAGGTCACCGACAGCGACGGCGAGCTGGTGTATGCGCCCGAGCGTGCAGGCGTCCGGGCCATCTCCGAGGACGTCGCCACGACCCTGGCCGGAGCGCTCAACCAGGTGTACACACGCGGAACCGGCAGTACCGCCAACATCGGGCGGTGGGGGGCGGTCAAGACCGGCACGTCGCAATCGTGGAGCGATGCCTGGCTGGTGGGCTACTCGGGTGACCTCAGCACGGCCGTGTGGGTGGGCTATCCGCAGGCCCAGGTCCCGATGGAGGATGTGTACGGGATCCATGTCACCGGCGGCAGCTTCCCCGCCCAGATATGGAAGGAGTTCATGCAGGCGGCTTCGGCCGACGCGGCGGCGGGTCCCGCAGCGCGGCCCACGGACGCGGGCGCGGGATCCGATCGCGAGGGGTGGGTCACCTACACGATCTGCAGCCAGTCGTTCAAGATCGCCGGTCCCAACTGTCCCGACACTATGGAGCTCGCGTTCCCGGCAGGCGCGATATCCGATGAGGTCTGCACGCTCGAACACTGAGGCACACGACGAAGGTCGGCCGGAACATCACCGCTCGTCGGCCCCGTTCGTTACAATGGGGCTTCACAGCGCTCAGGGCGAGCAGGGGAAGGACGGCGCCCGGATGGTCACCCTCTACGACACCACGCTCCGTGACGGCACCCAGCGCGAGGGCATGTCCCTCTCGGTGGATGACAAGCTGCGTATCGCGCAGCGGCTCGATGCGCTCGGCGTGCACTACATCGAGGGCGGCTTTCCCGGCTCCAATCCCAAGGACCTCGAGTTCTTCGAGCGGGCCCGGCATCTGGAGCTCGACAACGCGGTGATCACCGCGTTCGGGGCCACCTGCCACAAGAACGGCGCCGCCGAGACCGATGGCGGGCTCCGCGCCCTGCTCGACACGGGCTGTGAGGCGCTGTGCATCTTCGGCAAGACCTGGGGCCTTCACGTGACGGAGACCCTGCACGCCACGCTGGACGAGAACGTCCGGATGGTGCGCGACAGCGTCGCGTTCCTCGTGGACGCCGGCCGCACCGTCTTCTTCGATGCCGAGCACTTCTTCGACGGCTACGCCGCGGATCCCTCGTATGCGATCGAGGTCTGCAGGGCCGCTGCCGGGGCGGGCGCCAGCGGGGTGGTCCTGTGCGACACGAACGGCGGTACCCTGCCGCACGTCGTGGCTCGCGTGGTGCGTGAGGTGGCCGAGGCGCTCCCCGGCGTGACGCTCGGCATCCACGCGCACAACGACGCCGCGTGCGCTGTGGCCAACTCCCTCGTGGCGGTCGACGCGGGCTGCACGCACGTGCAGGGCACCGCCAACGGTTATGGCGAACGCGCGGGCAACGCGGACCTCTTCTCGATCATCCCGGCGCTCGTGCTCAAGATGGACGACACCTGCATCTCGCGCGAACAGCTCATGCTTCTCACCGAGGTCTCCCACTTCATCGCCGAGACGGCCAACGTGACTCCCAACCCGCACCAGCCGTATGTGGGCGCGAGCGCGTTCGCGCACAAGGGCGGCGTACACGCCAGCGCGGCTGCCCGTCTGCCCGAGGCGTACGAGCACATCGACCCGTCCGCGGTGGGCAATCTCGCCCGCGTGGTGGTGAGCGAGCTTGCCGGCAAGGCGTCCCTCACGATGAAGGCCCTCGAACTCGGCATCGACCTCACCGGCGACCAGGAGACCGCCACGCGTGTTCTGGACGGCATCAAGGAGCTCGAGCATCACGGCTACATGTTCGAGGCCGCCGACGCCACGCTCGAGGTGCTCCTCAAGAAGGAGCTCGGCACCTACGAGCCGTTCTTCCTCCTGGAGAGCTTCCGCTGCATCATGGAGAAGCGCGAGGACGGCAAGGTGATGACCGAGGCCACCATCAAGATCCACGTGGGGGACGAACGGTTCATCGCCACGGCCGAGGGCAACGGTCCCGTGAACGCGCTCGACGGAGCGCTCCGCCGCGCGATCGGCCGCTTCTATCCCGCGCTCGACGCGATCGAGCTCACGGACTTCAAGGTGCGCGTACTCGATGAGAAGAAGGGCACGGGCGCAGTGACGCGCGTGCTCATCGAGTCGAGCGACGGCGAGAAGACCTGGGGCACCGTGGGCGTCTCGGAGAACATCATCGAGGCGTCGTGGGAGGCGCTCGTCGACTCGATCGAGTTCGGCTTGGCTCATCCGCGCGTCCGCACGGAGTAGCCGCCCGGTCCCGCGCTGCGTGACGTATCGCTGACGCCTGATGCCCTTCCGGGCGCGTAGGCGTATACTCCCCAACGGCTTTCGTATATCCGCGTGTCTCCGCAACCGCGGGGCGACGTCGTGAAGGACCGCCCGTGCTTCGTTCCAACCGCAATCTCGCGTTCGTCGTGGCGGCGCGATTCATATCCCGTCTCGGTGGCACCGCGGTGTGGTTCATCGGCACGATGGGCGTTGCCGCGTACGTGTTCGACGCGTCCCCCAAGCAGCTCGCCATCATGTCGCTCATCAACGGACTCTCGGCGATCGTGGGATCGTTCACAGCTGGCGTGCTGATCGACCGCTTCGGACCCCGCAAGGTCATGATCTGGGCCGAGATCGGCTCCATCCCGCCGGTCCTGTGGATGATGGTCGCGCCCACGCTGCCGCTCTTCGTGGTGGGCTCGGCGATCTTCTCGCTCTTCGGCATCCCCACGTGGACCGCCGGCGCGTCGTTCGCGCCCTACATCACCGAGGGGCGCGACGAGCTGGAGCGCGCCAACGCCTATATCGAGGGTGGCAGCTCCGTGGGGTTCGTGCTCGGCCCTACGGTGGGAGCCCTCATCGAGACGTGGTTCGGCATCCACTCGGTCTTCTGGGTGATGGCGGTCGCCGCCGTCCTCGCCGCAGTGGCTGCGTGGATGACGCGCATCGATGAGACGCCGCGCGAGCATGTGTCGGGCAACGCATGGCGCGAGTTCACCGACGGCGTGCGGCTTGCTTACACCACCCGCTCGCTCCGCTATTTCATCCTGCTCGGCACCGCTGTGTGGTTCGGCTTTGGCGCGTTCCAGGCGCTTGAGTCGCTCTTCTACCGCGATGTGGTAGGCGTGGGGGTGGAGTGGCTCGGCTACATGAACACGGTGTTCGGCCTGGGCCTGGTGTGCGGCGCGGCGCTCCTGCCGCGCCTGCCCGCGAAGGTCGTGTCGGCCCGCGGTCTGGCGTTCTTCTCGGTGTTGTCGGGGCTCGGCTCGATGCTCTATGTGGGGTCGGCCGACCTGGTGTGGATCGCGCCGGGCGCGTTCGCCTGGGGTCTGTTCATCGGCGCCACGGAGCCGCTGCTGCGCACGCTGGTGCACCTGGACTCGCCGCACGAGTATGTGGGTCGTGTGGTGGGCACGCTGCAATGGCATCGCACCGCAGGCGAGTTGCTGCCGCTGGCCTTCGTGCCCACGCTGGCTGTGACGCTCGGCATACAGGAGACGCTGATCGCGGGAGGCGTGCTGGTGGCGCTTGCCGCGCTCGGCAGCATCCGCACGGCCGGCTCGATCGACCGTGGTCGCGCGGCACTGCCCGCGTCCGAGGCCGTCCCTGAATCTGCCTGAAGTCGTTCGCCCGCGCGAGCAGGAATCGCAGGTGGGCATGTTGAAAAACGACACAGGGTAAGGGGGATCACCGGCGATCGCCCCGTATGGCGGACTTGCGAGGAGACGGGGTGCGTATGCGCGTCGTTCGGCTGTTCCATGAGCAGGACGTTCGGTACGGTCTTGCCGACGAAAGCACGGTGACGCTCATCTCGGACGAGCCGTTCGCCGCATGGGAGCCGGAGGGTATCGTACCGCTCCCGCACGCCCAGCTGCTCGCGCCCACCGTGCCTACCAAGATCGTGTGCGCAGGGCTCAACTACCGGGCGCATGCGACGGAGATGGGGCACGATCTCCCCGACGAACCGGTGATCTTCCTCAAGCCGCCGACCTCCGTCACGGGGCACGGAGCCGAGATACGCATCCCCGAGGGCGTGGAGACCGTGGACTACGAGGCCGAGTTGGCGCTCGTGATAGGCCGCCGCACGCACAACGTGACGCCCGAACAGGCACGGACGTGCGTGCTCGGCTGCACGTGCGCCAACGACGTGACCAGCAGGGCCCACCAACGCAAGGACGGTCAGTGGACCCGCGCCAAGGGCTTCGACTCGTTCTGCCCGCTCGGCCCCTGGGTGGAGACCGACATCGACCCGTGCGACACCACGCTCGAGAGCTACGTGAACGGGGAACTGCGCCAATCGACCTCCACCTCGGACATGATCTTCGATCCCTACGAACTCGTGAGCTTCGTGAGCCACGTGATGACCTTGCTGCCTGGTGATGTGGTGCTCACAGGTACCCCATCCGGGGTGGGGCCGATGCGCGCCGGCGATGTGGTGGAGATCAAGGTCGGCGGGATCGGCAGCCTCGTCAACCGCGTGGTGTAGCGTGCGTCTGATCGGCTGAGTCCTCTGCCGACCGCCCATCGGAAACCAGTGCCGGCCAGTCTCTCGTGCCCCATCATGTCGCGTCCGGGTGCTAGTATGGATACACCATCTTGCGCACCGGCCCGTCGAAGGGGGATCGCACGTTGTCTTCAGAACGCCTTCGCACGGCCGAGGTAGAGGCTCTTCTGGCCGCCTTCGGCGTGCTTGAGAATGATGACGAGCGGTATGCGTTCCTGCTCGACGTAGCGACCATCCGGGAGATCCAGGACATGGCCCAGCGGCTCGCCGTGGCGCGCATGCTTCACGCCGGCGAGCACTATACCCGCATCCAGGAGATCACCGGCGCGTCGTCCACCACGATCAGCCGCGTCAACCGCAGCCTCAACTATGGTGCCGAGGGTTACCCCACCGTCATCGACCGGCTGGGCCCGTCCGCGGAAGGCGGCGAGGCGTAGGACATGTCGGGTTTCGTCCACCTCCATACGCACTCGGAGTACTCGCTGCTCGACGGGCATGCGCGGATCTCGCGTCTCGTGGATCGCGCCATCGAGGTCGGCCAGGACACGCTCGCTCTCACCGACCACGGCGCGATGTACGGGGCAGTGGAGTTCTACCGCGCGGCCAAGAAGGGCGGCATCAAGCCGATCATCGGCTGCGAGGCGTACTTCACGCCCGAGTCGCGCACCAAACGCGAGGGCAAACCCGCTCTCTACCACCTCCTCCTGCTCGCGAAGAACGAGGTGGGTTACCGCAATCTGATGGCCATCGCCAGCGAGGCGTCGGTCAACGGTTTCTACTACAAGCCGCGTGTGGACCTTTCGCTCCTGGAGGAGTACCACGAGGGCATCGTCTGCACGTCGGCGTGTATGAGCGGCATCGTGAGCAAATCCATCGAGCAGGGCGATCTGGCCGCGGCGCATCGCTGGGCCGAGACGTACGCCCGTCTGTTCGGTGATGACTTCTACCTTGAGATCCAGGAGCAAGGGATCACCGCGGACAACGGCGTGACGCAGAAGGAGCTCAACGCCGAGATCGCCCGGATGGGCGCCGAGATGGGCATCGGGCTGGTGGCCACCAACGACATCCACTATGTGATGGCCGAGGACCATGAGGCGCAGGACCTGCTGCTCTGCATCGGCACGGGTTCCACCGTGGACGACCGCGCGCGGATGCGGTTCTCCTCGGACCAGTTCTACCTGAAGAGCTACGACGAGATGGCCGCCGCGCTGCCTGAGTATCCCGAGGCGCTCGCCAACACCGTGGAGGTGGCGGCCAGGTGCGACATCTCCCTCGAGTTCGGCAAGATCATCCTGCCGGTCTTCGAGACGCCGCAGGGCCGTTCGGAAGACGACCATCTGCGTGCCGAGTGCGTCGCGGGCCTCGAGCAGCGCTACGGCGCCCCCGTGCCGGGGGAGCCGATGGAGCGGCTCGAGACGGAGCTCGAGGTGATCACCTCGAAGGGCCTGTCGGCGTACTTCCTGATCGTGGCCGACTTCGTGAAGTGGGCGAAGGCGAACAACATCGGCGTCGGGCCGGGCCGTGGTTCGGCCGCCGGCTCGATCATCAGTTACGCATTGGGCATCACCAACCTCGATCCATTGGAGCACGGGCTGCTGTTCGAGCGGTTCCTCAACCCCGAACGCACCGAGATGCCCGATATCGACATCGACTTCGATGACGAGCGGCGAGGCGAGGTCATCGAGTACGTGCGCCAGAAGTACGGCGAGGACAAGGTCGCGCAGGTGATCACGTACTCCACCATGAAGGCGCGCGCCGCCATCCGTGACGCGGGGCGGGTGCTCGGCTATCCATACTCGATCCCCGACAAGGTGGCCAAGCTCGTCCCCGAGCGCATCGACCGCAAGGGCGACGACGACAAGGCGCTCTCGGACCTCAGTATCGCGTTGCGCGACAACCCCGACCTGCGCGACGCGTACAAAGGTGACGTGGACACCAAGCGCATCATCGACTCGGCGCTTTCGCTCGAGAACGTGGTGCGCGGCGAAGGTATCCATGCAGCCGCGGTGGTGATCTGCCGCGATCCGCTGCACTACTACACCCCGGTCAAGCTCGACACCAAGGGCGGTTCGGTCATCACGCAGTACGAGGGCACGGTCATCGCCGACCTCGGCCTGCTCAAGATGGACTTCCTCGGCCTGAGGACGCTCACCGTGCTCGCGAAGGCGGTTGCGGCCATCGAGGAACACCACGGGGAGACGATCGATCTCGATACGATCCCGATGGACGACCCGAAGACGTGGAAGCTCCTGCAGCGCTCCGACACCGACGGCGTGTTCCAGGTGGAGTCGCCGGGCATGAAGCGCGTGCTGCGCGACCTGAAGCCCACGCGCTTCGCTGACCTGGTCGCCGTGGTGGCGCTGTACCGTCCGGGCCCGATGGATTCCATCCCGGACTTCATCGCCCGTAAGCACGGCCGTGCCGCCATCACGTACTACGACGACCGCATCAAGCACATCCTTGAGGAGACCTACGGCGCAATCGTCTATCAGGAACAGGCGATGCGCATCACCATGGAGATGGGCGGCTTCTCGGCGGCCAAGGCGGACAAGCTCCGCAAGGGCATGGGCAAGAAGAAGATGGAGATCGTCGACGCGCTCGAGCCGGAGTTCATGTCCGGCGCCGCCGAGCGCGGCTACGACCTCAAGGTGGCGAAGCGCGTGTGGGCCGACATGCGCAAGTTCGGCGAGTACGCGTTCAACAAGAGCCACGCCGCCGCGTACGGCCTCGTCTCGTATCAGACCGCCTATCTCAAGGCGCACTACCCGCTCGAGTACATGGCCGCGGTGCTCACCAGCTACACGGGCAAGAGCGAGACGATCGTGCGCTACATCGCGGCCTGCAACCAGGCGGGGATCAAAGTGCTGCCGCCCGACGTGAACTCCTCGGGCAAGGACTTCACGGCGGTTGAGGACGGCATCCGTTTCGGGCTCGCGGGCATCAGGAACGTGGGCGAGGGTGTCGTCGAGACCATCGTGGCCGAGCGCAAGGCGAACGGACCGTTCGGCTCGCTCAACGACTTCTGTGACCGTGTGGATATGCGCCAGGCCAACAAGAAGACGCTCGAGGCGCTCATCAAGGCGGGCGCGTTCGACTCCACGGGATACACGCGCAAGCATCTCCTCTCGATGATGGACCAGTGCGTGGAGGGCGCGATCAAGCGTCAGCGCGACGCCGACTGCGGGCAGACCTCGATGTTCGACCTGTTCGGGGCCGAGGAGCACGGCATGGACGACAGCGTCGAGCCGCCCAACGGCGACGAGTGGGACAAGGGCATGAAGCTCGCCTTCGAGAAGGAGATGCTCGGCATCTATGTGTCCGACCATCCGCTGTCGGAGATCCGCGGTCTGATCGAGCAGGCGCGTACGCTGTCCCTCGGACAGGCCGAGGAGTTCCGCGACGGCCAGAGCGGTTGGTTCGCCGGGATCGTCTCCTCGTTCGAGCGCATCGCCACGAAGGCCGGCAAGCTCATGGCCACGTTCAGGCTCGAGGATCTCGAGGGGTCGATGGAAGGCGTGCTCTTCCCGCAGACGTACGACAAGTATCGCGACGTGGTCGGGGTGGACACGGTCGTGCGGATGCGTGCCAAGGTCGAGAGGTCCGACCGGGGGCTCAAGCTGATCGCGCACGAGGTCGAGCCTCTCTCCACCGACGGGAGGTTCGAGCGTCCTCCGGGCACGCTGATGATACGGGCGCCGATCGAGGAGCTCGGCAACGGCAACGGCTCTCGGTTCAAGGAGATCCTTGCGCGGTATCCGGGGCGTGACAGTGTCGTGGTGCATCTGCTCACAGGCAACGGGACGAAGCAGCTCAAGATGGGGGAAGAACATCGGGTGGATGCTTCCTCGGCGGGATTGCACGCGGAGCTCAAGGAGTTGCTGGGGGCGGACGCCGTCCGGGAGGCCTGATCCCGGCTCGAACGCGGCGGTTGACGCCCCGCCTGCCACGTGGGATACTCCGTTGCTGTATCACTCTACTGTGATAAAGTACGCCCGTCGATCGTCGGAGGAGGACCAGGAGTGGAGCCGCTTGACCCCGAGCAGCCTGTGAAGCCCGTCACGCCGCGTGGCTTCAGGGACGTTCTGTTCCAGGAGGCCCGTGAGCGGGAGATCGTGGCCGGCGATATATCGGCGGTGTTCTCCTCATGGGGGTACGACCCGGTGGAGACACCGGTGGTGGAGCAGTCGGCCACGCTCGCGAGCGGCATTCCGGGCGAGCTGGAGCGTTCCGCGTTCCGTCTCTTCGACCTGGACGGCGCCCTGCTCGCTTTGCGTCCGGAGATGACCGTGCCGATCGCGCGCGTGGCGGCGTCCAGGCTCTCCGGCGCACCCGGACCGCATCGCATCCGGTACGCCACCGAGGTCTTCAGGGAGCACGCGTCGCTGCGTGGCCAGGCCCGGCAGTTCACCCAGGTGGGCGTCGAGCTCATCGGTGCGGCGGGTCCCGCGGCCGACACGGAGGTCGTGCTGCTGCTCATCGCCGCGCTGGAAGCCGCGGGTCTCGAATCGTTCACGATCGGACTCGGTACGGCGGAGGTCCTACGGGGCCTGCTGGAGGGCGCTGGCGGCTCCCGCGAGTGGCGCGAGGCCATGGTGGCGGCGGCGCAGTCGCGCAACCTGGTCGAGATCGGGCGGCTCGCCGGGCGAGAGGATCTGGATCCGGACCTCGCGCTCGCATTCGTGGAGCTCCCCGGTATCCGTGGCGGGCGTGACGCCCTCGACCGATGCGCCGCGCTCACCCTCGCGTGTGGTTGCGCGGAGGCTGTCTGCGCGGTGCGTGAGACCTGGCGGACGCTCGATGCGCTTGGCTACGGCGACCGGGTACAGGTTGATTTCGGCATCATGCGGTCGTTCGGCTACTACACCGGCCTCCAGATCGAGGCGTACGCGCCGGGTCTCGGACTCCCGCTGGCCGGGGGCGGCCGTTACGACCGTCTGCTCTCCACGTTCGGCCGTCCGGCTCCAGCCGCCGGGTTCGCGCTCGGGCTCGAACGGCTGATGATCGCACTCGCCGAGCAGGGGCGCACTCCCCGCGTGCCACCGCTGGACGCCGTGGTGGGCGGGCGTACGCCGGATGACGTGTTCGCCGCCGGCATGCGGTTGCGTTCAGCGGGGTGGCGCGTACGACTGGCTGCAGGGCGCTCGGGCGCGGGGCTGGTCCGTGAGGCGGACGAGTTCGGCGCACTCGAGGCGCTCGAGGTGGACGGCGAGGTCATCGTGCGGGTGGATCGTGCGGGCGAAGGCGCGACGCCGCTCGGCGACCCGCTGCCCGCCCCACCGCGCGAGACCTGGGCGACTCGTGGAGGCGATGCCGGATGATCGCGCGTCGTGGACGTGATGGACGCATGATCCGTATGGCGCTTCCCAAGGGGTCGCTGTACGCGGAGTCGGTGGCGTTGCTCGAACGCGCCGGCTACGACACCACAGGGCTCAGCGACCCTGGCAGACAGCTCACCGTCAGGGCAGGGGATATCGAGTACATCATCGGCAAGCCCACCGACATACCGGTCTACGTGGCGTATGGGGCCGTCGACGTGGCCGTGGCGGGCAAGGACACGCTCGTGGAGGCGGATCTCGACGTTGTGGAGATGGTCGACCTGGGCTTCGGCGCCTGCCGCTTCGTGGTCGCCGAGCCGGAGGACGCCGAGCGCAGCGTGGCCGAGATCTACCGGCACCTCGGCGTGATCCGAGTGGCCACGAAGTACCCGCGGGTGACGGAGGCGCACTATGCCGCACGCGGGCTGCAGGTGGAACTCGTCAAGCTTTCGGGCAATATCGAACTGGCCCCACTCATCGGTCTGGCCGACCAGGTCGTGGATATCACGGCGACCGGGCGGACGCTCGCGGAGAACCGTCTGAGGATCGTCGACGACGTGCTCACGTCCACGGCACGGTTCGTGGCCAACCCGGTGAGCCTCAAGACCGACAGTGAACGTGTGACCGGCCTCGCCACGGCCCTTGCCGCGGCATCCGGCGCCTACTAGGAGAGGATGATCGTGATGATGCGTCGCATCGACCTGGAGCGTGGCCGCTGGCTCGATCCGGCCGACGTGCCACGGACAGGCGGCATCGACATCGAGGTCCTCGGCGTCGCCCAGCGCATCATCGACGACGTACGGCGGCGGGGAGACGAAGCGCTGCGCGAGTACACGGCGCAGTTCGACAAGGCCGAGCTCACCGACCTCCGCGTGAGCGACGACGAGATCGAGGCTGCCGTGGCCGAGGTGGGCGACGAGTTCCGCAGCGCCATCGCGACCGCCGCCCTGGCGATCGAGGACTTCCACCAGCGCGAGGTCCGTCAGAGCTGGTTCACCACCGTGGAGGGCGGCGTGCTGCTCGGCCAGCAGATCAACCCGATCGCACGCGCGGGCATCTACGTGCCCGGAGGGCGGGCGTGCTACCCCTCTTCGGTGCTCATGAACGCGATCCCCGCGATCGTGGCCGGCGTTGAGGAGATCGCGATGGTCGTGCCGCCCGACGCCGACGGCCGGGTGAACCCGTACACGCTGGCTGCCGCCGCCGAGGCGGGCGTCACCGAGATCTACAAGGTCGGCGGCGCCCAGGCGGTCGCCGCACTGGCGTACGGAACGGCGTCGATCCCGCGGGTGGACAAGATCACCGGCCCGGGCAACGCGTATGTGACCGCGGCCAAGAAGCTCGTGATGGGCGATGTTGGGATAGACATGCTCGCTGGCCCGTCGGAGGTGCTCATACTCGCTGACGAGACCGCCGAGCCGATGTTCGTGGCCATCGACCTGATGGCGCAGGCGGAGCACGATCCCCGTGCGGCCACGTACCTGGTCACCACCGACGAGGACCTGCCGGGGCGCGTCGAACTCGCCCTGCGGGAGCTTCTCGCCGCGTCGTCGCGGGCGGACGTGATCGAGCGGTCGCTCACCGACAACGGCGTCATCATCGTCTGCCCCGACATCGACGTGGCGCTGGATGCGGCGAACACGATCGCGCCGGAGCATCTCGAGGTGCAGATGGCCGAGCCGTTCGAGCTGCTCGGCTCGATCAGGAACGCGGGGGCGATCTTCCTCGGCCCGTGGACGCCGGAGAGCGTGGGCGACTACGTGGCCGGTCCCAACCACGTGCTGCCCACGGGCGGCACGGCGCGGTTCTCGTCGCCGCTGTCCGTCGACGACTTCGTGAAGAAGTCGTCGGTTCTCAGCTACTCGCTCCAGGCGCTCGAGGCCGACGGCGCCACGATCATGACCATCGCCGAGGCCGAGGGACTCGAGGCGCACGCGGCTGCCGTAGGCCTTCGGCTGGCGGCCGTTTTCGGGGTGGAGGATGAGTCGTGATGGAACGCCTTCGCCCTCCTCGCGCGGAGCTCGCCGACCTCGTCGCCTACGACGCCAAGGATGTGCGCGCGGAGATCAACCTCTCGGCGAACGAGAATCCCCGGAACCTGCCCGGCGAGGTGCTTGAGAAGCTGGCTGACCGTGTGCGGTTCGACATCCCATTCAACCGGTACCCCGATCCGCTGGCGACACGGCTCCGTGAGCTGATCGCGCAGGCGAACGGACTCGATGCGGCCAACGTGCTGGTGGGCAACGGCGGCGATGAGATCATCCTCGACATCATCCTCGCCTGGGGAGGCCCTGGCAGGAAGCTCGTCGACATGCCGCCGACGTTCGCGATGTATGAGATCGATGCGCGCGTGACCGGCACCCGGGTGGTCGAGGTCCCGCGCAACGCGGAGTTCGAGGTGGACGGCGAGGCGCTGATGGCCGCCGTGGCCGACCAGGATCCCGACATCGTGGTGATCTCGAACCCCAACAACCCTACCGGTACGATGACCGCCGAGACGCTGCTGATCGAGCTGCTCAACGCGACGGACGCGCTCGTGCTCGTGGACGAGGCGTATTTCGAATTCAGCCGGCAGACGATGCGGCCGCACATGGAGCGGCACCCCAACCTCGCCATCCTGCGTACGTTCTCCAAGGCGTTCTCGCTGGCGGGGTTGCGCGCGGGGTACCTGCTCGCACACGCGGACGTGGTACGGGAGCTTACCAAGGTGCGGCAGCCGTACTCGGTCAACCGGTTCACGCAGGTGGCCGCGTCCCTCGCGTTCAGGGAGCGCATGGTGTTCGAGGCAGGGGTGCGGGAGACGATGCGCAACCGCGATCGCCTCGTGCACGGACTCGCCGAGATGTCCGAGGTGGCCGTGTTCCCCTCGGAGGCGAACTTCGTGCTGTTCCGCGTGGAGCAAGCCGCAGCCATATGGCGCGACCTCCTGCACGACCACTCGATACTGGTTCGCGATCTCTCCCGCACGCCGGGCCTGGAGGACTGTCTCCGGGTCACGGTGGGTACTGAGGAGGAGGTGGATCGCTTCCTCCAGGCGATGGACGAGATCCTCGCCCGCAAGCACGCGTCACGGCACTTCGGGGTGAACGCGACCGCCAACAGGCATCTGGAACAGGACCGGTGAGCGGTATGACGCGCACAGCGACGATCCGGCGATCGACCTCGGAGACCGACATCGGTGTCACCGTGTCGCTCGACGGCGAAGGCGCCACCAGTGTTGCCACCGGCGTGCCGTTCTTCGACCACATGCTGGACGCATTCGGGCGTCACGGGCTCTTCGACCTCGAGGTGGACGCCGTGGGCGATCTGGCGGTGGATGCGCATCACACCGTGGAGGACGTGGGCATCTGCCTCGGCCAGGCCATCGACACGGCGCTCGGCGACCGCGCGGGCATCCGCCGGTTCGGGTCGGCGTTCGTTCCGATGGACGAGGCGATGGTGCTCGCCGCCATCGACATCTCCGGCAGAGGGCAGCTGCACTACGACGTGGAGGTGCCCATCGAGATCATCGGGACGTTCGACACCACGCTCGCCAAGGAGTTCATGATCGCGCTCGCGGCCAACGCGGGCATCACCGTGCACGTGATGGCGTTCGCGGGTGAGAACGCGCACCACATCATCGAAGCCGCCTTCAAGGCGCTCGCGCGCGCCTTGCGCGAGGCCGTTGAGATCGATCCCCGTGTCACCGGCGTGCCGTCCACCAAGGGGTCGCTGTGAGTCCCAGGTCAGGCAGGGGTCACGCGCGCAGTTCCGCAGCCGGGGAAGGTGCCGAGGACGCGAAGCGTCCGCAGGCGCCGCGGACCCCCGGCGAGGACTGTCTGAGCACGGACCCCTGCCTGACCTGGGACTCCACCGGAGGCTGCCGATGATCGCTATCGTCGACTACGGGATGGGGAACCTGCGGAGCGTGCAGAAGGGCTTCGAGCACGCGGGCGTCGCTGACATCGTGGTGACATCGGATCCCGCGGTGGTCGCCTCGGCTGACGGCATCGTCCTGCCCGGCGTGGGCGCGTTCCGCGATGCGGCCGCCACGTTGCGCGACAGCGGGCTGCGCGAGGTGTTGCTCGAGCGGATCGCGGCGGGCGTGCCGTTCCTCGGCATATGCCTGGGAATGCAGCTCCTGGCGAGCGTGGGACTCGAGGACGGGGAGTGGGAAGGCCTTGGGTTGGTGCCCGGCGCCTGTGAGCGGCTTCCGGGCGGCGTGAAGGTCCCGCACATCGGCTGGAACACCGTGTCGTATCCGCGGGAGAGCCGCCTGTTCAGCGGCATCCCCGAGGGTACCGCGTTCTACTTCGTGCACTCGTACCATCTTCGGCCCGACGATCCGTCGTGGACGATTGGCGCCGCCACGCACGGGATCACGTTCACGGCTGCCGTGGGCCGGGGAGACGTGTATGCGGTGCAGTTCCATCCGGAGAAGTCGTCGACGATGGGGCTGCGCCTCCTCGGCAACTTCGGCGAGATCGTGGAGGAGCGTGTGGGCGGATGATCGTGTTCCCGGCCATAGACATCCTGGGCGGGCGCGCGGTGAGGCTCGCTCAGGGGCGCTACGACGCGGTGACCGTCTACAACGACGACCCGGTCGCCCAGGCCCGCTCGTTCGCCGAGAGGGGCGCGGAGTGGGTGCATGTGGTGGACCTGGATGGGGCGCGGGACGGCGTACCGGGCAACATCGCCGTGGTGGAGCGCATAGCGCGCGAGACGGGGCTCGCCGTGCAGACCGGCGGCGGGATCCGCACGCTCGAGACGATGCGTCGTCTTACGGATGCAGGCGCGAGGCGCATGGTCCTCGGCACCAAGCTCGTGACCGACGAGCGGTTCGTGACCGATGCGGTCACGGAGTTCGGCGACTCGGTGGTGGCCGGTGTGGACGCGCGCGATGGAGAGGTCAAGATCGCCGGCTGGCGGGAGGGCACCGGCGTGCCATCGGCCGAGCTCGTGGCCGAGCTCACGGGACGCGGCATACGGCACCTCGTGTACACCGACATCAGCCGCGACGGCATGGGCACCGGCATCAATGCGGATGCCTATCGCACCCTGGCGGCTCAGGCGGGCTTCCCGGTGGTGGTGAGCGGCGGCATGTCGACACCCGATGACGTGCGTGCGGTCGTGGCCCTCGGCGATGCGGTTGCCGAGGGCGTCATCATCGGCCGTGCGCTCTACGAGGGCACGATCGATCTCTCAGGGGCGCTTGCCATCGCTCGCAGGGAGGCGTGATGCTCACCAAGCGCGTCATACCCTGCCTCGACGTCCATGAGGGCCGCGTGGTCAAAGGCGTGAACTTCGTCGACCTGCGCGACGCGGGCGATCCCGTGGAACTCGCCGCGATCTACGATCGGGAGGGCGCCGACGAGGTCGTGTTCCTGGACATCACCGCCACGCACGAGGAGCGCCCGTCGATGCTCGAGGTGGCCGCGCGCACCGCCGAGCAGGTGTTCATCCCGTACACCGTGGGCGGGGGGATGCGCTCGGCCGCGGACATCCGGGCGATGTTGTCGGCGGGGGCGGACAAGACGGCGATCAACTCGGCGGCAGTAGCGGATCCCTCGCTGATCACCTCCACGGCGGGCGTGTACGGGTCGCAGTGCATCGTGGTGGCGATCGACGCGCGACGTGTCCCTGGCTCCCGCCCGGAGCGGTGGGAGGTCTTCGTGGCCGGCGGCCGCACCAACACCGGGATCGACGCGGTGGCCTGGGCCGAGGAGGTCGAGCGCCGCGGTGCGGGGGAGATCCTCCTTACCAGCATGGATCGCGACGGCACCAAGGACGGGTTCGATCTCGCCCTGACCCGTGCGATCACCTCACGCGTGAGCATCCCGGTGATCGCGAGCGGCGGCGCCGGTGTGCTCGACCACTTCGCCGAGGTGGTGGTGGAGGCCGACGCGGACGCCGTGCTGGCAGCGAGCGTCTTCCACTTCGGCGAGTTCTCGGTCCGACAGGTCAAGGAGGCGATGGCCGCGGCGGGAGTGCCCGTGCGGCTGTAGGCCGCGGTCCCGGCAGAGCCGAAGCCAGGCAGGAGGACGGATGAGACGGGAAGACCACCGTATGCCCGCGGAGGAGTGCGACGCGCTCCTGCGCCGTGCGGAGGTTTGCCGGCTCGGCATGATCGAGGGCGGGCAGCCGTACGTGGTGCCCGTGAACTTCGGGTACGACGGTGAGCGGATCTACGTGCACGGACCGCGGGAAGGCCGTCGGATCACGGCGATCGACGGCGGAGCCCGCGTGTGCTTCGAGATCGATGAGGGCGAGATCGTCCCCGCCGACCGCCCGTGCGGCTACACGTCGCGTTTCCGAAGCGTGATCGGCTACGGCGTCGCGAGGCTGCTGGTCGACGAGGATCAGAAGCAGCACGGACTCGACGTGATCATGCGTCACTACGGGAGCACGGGTGAGGGTATACCACCAGAGAAGCGTGCGATCACGAGCGTGCTCGAGATCGAGATCGAGACGATGGACGGCAAATGGCATGGCGTCACACGTGCGTCTGAAGGTGAGTGAGATGGCTCGTTCCTTGAGGACCGCTCTTGGACTTGTGCTCGGACTTCTCTGTCCGGCGGCGGTCGTGGGGCTGGCGGCCCTCGCTCCGTACGCCAACGATTGGTTCATCACCCCGGTGGACGGCCGGATCCTGGCCATCGCGTGGTGGTTCCTGGTGCCGCTCGGCACTGCGGCGGCCGTGGGTGTGTCGCGTCGCATGTGGCCCGGGATCGTGGTGGGGGTCGCGTCTGTGTTCGGCTTCCAGTGGTCGCTTGCCCTGGTGGTGGCAACCGGCGGTCTTGCGGAGATGTCGAGCGTGGCATCATGGGTGAGCGCCACGCTGTCTGTGGGCCTGCCCTGGGCCATCGGAATGGTGTTCGGGTGGACGATGGTCCATCAGCGTGCGGTGCGCATGGACGGTGCGCCCCACGGAGACGCCGCCGGCGGTACCGCGGCACGGTAGGCCATCCGGCGCATATACCATCTCGCAGGCCCGCTACAATACGTGTGTCACCCGACCCGGAGGTATCTGTGGACAAAGAGCGAGACGCACTCGGCATCGAGGACATGAAGTACGACGACAACGGGCTCATACCCGCGGTGATCCAGCAGGAGGGCACCGGCGAGGTGCTCATGGTGGCGTACATGAACGCCGAGTCGCTCGCCAAGACGGTAGAGACCGGCTACACGTGGTTCTGGAGCCGGTCCCGTCAGAAGTACTGGCAGAAGGGCGAGAGCTCGGGCCACGTGCAGGCCGTCCGCGAGATCCGGTACGACTGCGACGCTGACTGCCTGCTCGTGACCGTCGACCAGGTGGGCCCGGGTGCGTGTCATACGGGTGAGCGGAGTTGCTTCTACCGCGTGCTCGGCGAGGAAGGCGTATCAGCGGTCCCGGCTCCCGGCAGGGCGTCGGCCATCGGCGGCTCGCTCGACGGGCTCTTCAGCGTCCTTGAGGAGCGCAAGCGCGACCTGCCGGAGGGCAGCTACACCACAGGGCTGTTGTCAGGACCGCAGGACTCGCTTCTCAAGAAGATCGCCGAGGAAGCCGGCGAGGTGATCATGGCCGCCAAGGATGGCGACAACGGACATCTTCGCTACGAGATCGCCGACCTCGTGTACCACCTGCTCGTGGTGATGGTCCGCGACGGTCTCACCCTGGATGACCTCGCGGCCGAACTCGACTCCCGCAAGAAGTAGACGCCATGGCCCGCCGTCCATCCCCGGCACTTGCCGATGCGGTGGCATCAGGCGTGCGGGTGACGCGGATCGAGCCGCTGCAGACGCGTATCGCCCGCAACCACCGGCGTTTCGCCGCGTTCATGCTGGTCTTCACCACTCTGGCCGCCGTCACGCTGTTCGTGGCGCTCGCTGCAGCGGCAGCACTCGGCGGTGGCATGGTGGCCGTCTTCTCGGGCGAGGTCGTCCGTTCAGTCACCACGGAGTCGGGGCGTCAGGTGCTTGCCGTGGTCGCGATCATCCTGGGTGTCGCGTCGGTGGTCGCGTCCTGGGCATGGTCGGTGGAGCGTCTGCTGCACGCTGAGACGCGGCTGCTGCGCAAGCTCGGCGCGCAGATGCCCAAGGGCGGAACGCTGCGGCCGACCAAGAGCGCTCTGCGGGACATGGCGATCGCGGCGGGGCTCCCGTGCACCCCTCGCTTCTACGTGATCGACACGCGGGGCGTGAACGCGTTCGTGCTCGGCAGGTCGATCGAGAAGGTCCGTATCGGGGTCACACGCGGGATGCTGGAAAAGACCAGCGTGGACGACCAGCGTGCGGTGTTCGCGAACCTGATCGCACGTGTCGTGTCGCAGGACACGTTGTGGGCGACGGCCTCCTCGGCGCTGATGGGGCCAATCTGGGCGATGCGCGACTACGACCTGCGTCACGAGCCGGTGCGCTATGAGGACTCGGCCACGATGCCCCTGGGCCGGCGTCGCGAGACCGACTGGCGTGCGGGCTCGCTCGTGCTGTACGGCTTTGCGGTCGTGGTCACGGAGGTCCTGTCGTGGTACCACCGCGAGGCCGCATGGACCGCAGCCGAGAAGGCCGACGCCGAGGGCATGATGCTCCTGAAGGACCCGCGGTCGATGCTGGGGGCCATCGAACGCGTCCTCGAGCGTGACAACCATGTGCCGACAGCGGGCGACGCGTACTCGCAGCTGTTCTTCTGTTGGGCTGGCTACGGTTTCGCTCCCGAGGACGACCCGGAGATGCGGCGGGTCGCCCGGCTGCGTGAGACGCTGGGCGCCGAGGGGGCCGCATACGTTCCGCAGCCGAACATGCCCGGGTGGCCCGCGGCCCCGGTAGCGCCACGCATCGAGCTGCAGGAGGGGTTCGAGCGTGACGGTGCGGGGATGTATGATTCATAAGGACCGGGCCGGCAGACCGGTTCCATCACGTTGGACGGAAGGGGCGTTCGTGCGGAGCCGTGCCTGTATGCTCGGTGTTCTCAGGGTGGTCGTCGCCCTGGCGGGGGTGGCCGCGCTCGCCGGGTGCGAGGCCGCTGATGTGGCGCCACCAGCACCCGAGCGGCCTGCGATCGAGTCGGTGCTGCCAACGGTCACCGTAGAGTTGCCCGAGCCGGACGGCCCGGATCCAACCACCGACGGCATCAAGGTAGCCACGTTCCTCGGCGATGAGACGAGGCGCTTCTACGGCATCGGTCCGGTGCCCGAGGAGCTCTCGGTGATCTGGCGTACCGCGATCGGCTCCGGAACGACCGGCGGCACGGCGAGCTCGAGCGGTCCGGTCACGTGGGCGGGTACCGGCTGGACCGGCCAGCCGGCGCTTGTGCGGGACGACGGTCGTCTCTACCTCATCGTCGGCGGGTTCGACCACGACCTCGTGAAGATCGATGCCGAGACGGGCGAGGAGCTCTGGGCGTACGAGTTCGACGACGTGATCAAGGGCAGCCCCACCGTCTTCCGCATGCCCGACACCGGCAAGCTCGCGGTGGTCTGCGGCTCCCGGCGAGGGTTCCCGCGCTCCATCGCCGATCCATCGATCGCGCCCGTGCGCTGCGTGGACTTCGAGACCGGCGAGGAGCTGTGGCGGCTCACGGCGCCCCGGAGCCGCAGCTACAGCCGTGACGCCGACTCGAGCCCCATCATGATCGGCGACACGCTCTACGTGGCGATCGAGACGGGGCATGTGTATGCGGTCGACCCCACCACCACGGAGGAGCGTGACGGCCACCGGTGGCCGGTCATCAAGCACGAACAGCTGCTGCTCGGCGACGAGCGGGCGTCGTCGCACGGGGGCAACCTCGTGCTCGAGAGCTCGCCGTCGGTGATAGGGGACACGCTGTATCTCGCATCGGGCGCCGGGCACGTCTACGGCCTCGAGATGAGCGACCTCTCGGTCGTATGGGACTACTGGATCGGCTCCGATCTTGACGGCTCGCCCGTCACCACCGCCGACGGCCACATCCTGCAGGCGGTGGAGCGGCAGTACATCCCCGGCAAGGGCGGCGTCCTGAAGCTCGACCCCTCGAAGCCCGCGGATGAGGCCCTGGTCTGGTTCTTCCCCACGGAGAACAGGGGTCTTGCCGACTGGCAGGGCGGCGTCATCGGGTCAGTGGCGGTGAACGACTCGTACGGGTCCGACGCACAACGCCCGGCCCTTGCGTGCTTCACCGCCATCGATGGCAACCTGTACGTGGTCTCGCAGGACGAGCTCGACGGCACCGCCACGGGGCCGCACGGCGAGCAGGACGTGCCCACGCCGAAGCTCGTCTTCAAGGAGTACGTGGGCGGCGGTATCTCCACTCCCATCATGGTGGACGATTACATCATCCAGGGCGGTTACGGGGCCACGATGAACGTGTTCCGCATCGACTACGACGCCACAGAGGGAGTGGATCTCACCGACGCCGAGGGTCGCGAATGGCGAGTGGCGGTCACAGAAGTGGCGAGCTTCCCCGCAGGCAGCTTCGAGTCGACGCCGATCGTCTGGCAGGGCCGCATCTACGTGGGTTCCCGGGACGGCTACTTCTACTGCCTGGGTGACCCCGACTACGTGGCGCCGGAGACCCCCGAGAATCCCTAGCCCGCCGTCGCTCGCGTCGCCGGTGTACACTGGGTGCTCCGTGCGTGGATACACTCGAGAAGGAGAGCGGTGCACGATGATCCGCGATGGTTCGATCACCCGATGTTTCCTCGTCGCCATGATGGCCGCGCTCCTGCTGCTCGTGGGCTGTGCGGCGCAGGACGATACTCCAGCGGCTCCCGCAGACGGCGGCTCCGAGGGCGTCGCGCCGGCAGCGATCGTCATCGGGACGCTGGCCACCCAGGACTCCCTTCCGCTATGGGTCGCCGAGGAGCGCGAGCACTTCGCGTCCGAGGGCCTCGATGTGGAGATCGTGACGTTCCAGAGCGCGCAGGAATGCCAGGCGGCGTTCACCGCAGGCACCGTTGACGCGTTGATGACCGATCTCATCGTCGCCGCCAAACTGCATGCGGCGGGGACGCCGGTGATCATCCCCACGGTCATGCTCGGCGCGGACACCGCCCAGGGCCGCTTCGCCATCGTGGCCGCCCCGGGATCGGACGCTGAGACGATCGCGGACCTCCAAGGGACGGCAGTAGGCACCGCGGCGGGAACGATCACCGAATACGTGCTCGATCGCCTGATGCAGGACGCGGGGGTCGATCCTGACGACGTCGTCAAAGAAGAGGTCCCTAAGATGCCGGTGCGGTACCAGCTGCTGATGTCCGGGCAGCTCGCCGCCGCATCGCTTCCCGAGCCGTTCGTCAGTCTCGCCGAGCAGAGCGGCGCCAGGGTGGTGTCTGGCGGAGACGATACCGCGGCATCGGCGAACCTCTCGCAGAGCGTTCTCGTGGTGAGCGCGGAATACGCCCGGACCGAGGCCGGAGCCGCGTCGGTGACAGCGCTCCTGAGTGCGTGGGACGCAGCGGTGAGTGACATCAACGACGCGCCCGACGACTACCGGTCCACGCTCATCGATAAGGCCGGGCTCCCGGAGGCGCTGGCGGAGACCTACCAGGTCAGCGGCTATCCGCTTGCTGCGCCGCCGGACGCCACGCAGGTGCAGGCGGTCCTCGACTGGATGGACGAGCGGGGTTACCTCACATCCGAGGTGACCGTGTCCGACCTTCTCGGCGGGGAGTAGCGTCCGCGAGATGACGTTCCTGGCGTTCGACAGCGTATCGCTCACCTATGGCGGTCGAGGCAGGCATGTGCAGGCGCTCGACGGTCTCACCCTGAAGGTCGCTCTGGGCGAACCCGTGTCCGTGATCGGCCCGAGCGGCTGCGGGAAGTCCTCGCTGCTCCTGCTGGCGGCCGGGCTGCTCGTCCCCACGGCGGGCGACGTACGCGTCGACGGGCGACCTGTGGCGGGCCCGCGCACGGCCACCTCGCTCATACTCCAGGACCATGGCCTGCTTCCGTGGAAGACTGCCGAGGACAACGCCGCGCTGGGTCTCCGGATCCGTGGCTCGGACCCGCATATCGCACGCGAGCGGGCACGCGAGGCGTTGCGGCGCGTGGGGCTCGGCGAGTTTGCGCATGCCTATCCCGGGGAGCTCTCGGGCGGGATGCGGCAGCGTGTGGCGCTGGCCCGGGCCGTGGCCCTGGATGCGGACCTGCTGCTCATGGACGAGCCGCTCTCGGCGCTCGACGCTCTCAGGCGGGAGGACCTGCAGGACGTGCTTCTCGGTCTGTGGCGCGGCCGGAGACACGCCCAGGTGCTCGTCACCCACTCCATCGAGGAGGCGGTCTTCCTCGGCAAGCGCATCGTCGTGATGTCGCCGTCGCCCGGTCGCGTGGGACGCGTGATCGAGAACCCCGGGATGGGGGAGACCGACTACCGCCAGGATCCCGCGTTCCACGAGCGGTGCGCGGAGGTGCGCGAGATCCTCGCGGCCGAGGGTGCGCTCCACGCCGATCCCGGGGTGGCCACATGAGAGGCGGCCTCAGCAGACCGGTAGGCTACGCGCTCGCGGTCCTCGTGCTGCTCGCGGGCTGGGAGGCGCTCGCCGTGCTGCTTGGCTCACCGGCGTTGCCCGGGCCCGCCGAGGCGCTTCCGCTGTTCGTCACGCTGGTGCCGGAACTGGTGCCGCACGCGGCGCTGTCGCTCTGGCGGGTGGTGGCGTCGATGGCGATCGGAACAGCGCTCGCGGTCCCTCTCGGCCTCGCGATCGGAAGGTCCGCCACCGCCGACAGCGTCTTCGCGCCGCTGATCTTCCTCACATACCCGGTGCCGAAGGTGGTCTTCCTTCCCGTGCTGCTCGTGCTCTTCGGGCTCGGGAACGTCTCGAAGGTCGTCCTCATCTCGGCGATCGTGTTCTTCCAGATCCTCCTCACCGCACGGGACGCTGCCCGCGCGGTGCCGGAGGGCGCCGTGCTGTCCGTGAGGTCGCTCGGCGCTTCGCGGCTCGATATCGCGAGGCACGTCGTGTTCCCCGCCGCGTTGCCGGAGATCTTCACCGCCCTGCGCATCAGCACCGGCACCGCCGTGGCGGTGCTCTTCGTTGCCGAGTCGATCGCCGGCACGGATGGTCTCGGCTGGTTCATCATGGATGCCTGGGGTCGCATCGGCTACCCGCGCATGTTCGCGGGTATCCTGGCGATGGCGCTGGCGGGCGTCGTGCTGTACGAGGCGATCGACGTGGCCGAGCGGATCTCCACACGATGGCGGCGCGCCGGGGCGTAGCGGTCAGCCCAGGAGCAGGCCGAGCGCGAAGAGCAGGCTGAACGCAAGCGCGGTCTGGCCGGTGGCCGCAAGCGCGACGTTGAGCGGACGCCCTTCTGCGGTGAGGACGAGGTGCGTGGCGTGCCAGGCGACGGGTACGGACAGCCAGATCGCGAGGGTGGCGGGTGGCAGCGCGCCGGCGATCACTGCAGCGCTCACCACGAGATACGCCCCGGCGAGGCATGCCACGTACTCGGCCCTGGTGGCAGGCGCGCCTATCCGCACGGCCACCGTGCGCTTCCCGGCGACACGGTCCTGTTCGATGTCGCGCAAGTTGTTGACCACCAGGACCGCCGTGATGATCAGGCCCGGAGGCACCGCCATGAGCCATACGAGCGGTGTGGTGGTGCCGGTCTGCACCCAGTAGGTGCCCACCACCGCCGTGAGCCCGAAGAACACGAAGACGAACAGCTCTCCAAGGCCGTGGTAGCCGAGCGGGTACGGTCCGCCGGTGTACGCCACGGCAGCGATGATGGCCGCAACGCCGATCACGAGCACAAGCGGTCCGCGTACCCAGGTGAGATACAGGCCGATCACGAGCGCCAGGCCGAGTACCACTTTCATGCCCGTCTTGACCTGCGACGGGGTGAGCAATCCCGTATGCGTCACGCGGGTCGGGCCGAGTCTCTGCTCGGTGTCGGTCCCGCGCTCCGCGTCGTAGACGTCGTTGGCGAGGTTGCTTCCCACCTGCAGAAGCAACGCGACGGCGAACGCCGCCAGCGCCGGACCGGGCGAGAAGCCGCCGTCGTTCGCGGCGAGAGCGGTGCCGATCACGACACTCGAAACAGCCGCGGGGAGCGTCTTGGGGCGGATCGCGAGGACCCATCTCCCAACCGCTCCGGGCGCGTGTGCGATACCGTTCGTTTCGTGTGAGTCAGCGGTCATCGATGTCCGATCCGTAGCGGCTGCGGGCCACCGATGATGATAGCGGTTCGCGCATCGGATGTGCCCGGGTCCGTCACGGACGCGCTTGCACGACGTCCGACACCCTGCTATCGTGCGCAACAATCGAACATGCGGCCTGTGACGGGGAGTAGTACTCCGAATCGTGAAGCCTAGAGAGCCGGGGACGGTGGAAACCCGGCGTGAGCGATCGGCAGGAATGGACCCCTGAGGCTCCGGAGCAACAGCCATCGTGCCCAGTAGTTCCGGCGGACGCCCACCGATACAAGGGACCGGGTATCAAGACCGAACAAGGTCGGCGTACTGCAGGACGAGTGGCCGGAGCCGGGAGGCATCGGCAACAAGGGTGGCACCGCGGGAGCAGAGCTCTCGTCCCTTAGAGGACGAGGGCTTTTTTGTATGCCCGGGGGTGCCGAGAGGAGACGCAGGTGATCCTGCCAACGAAGGACGAGTTCGTACGTCTGGCCGCCGAATACGATGTCGTGCCGGTCGCGCGTGAGGTCTACGCGGACCTCACCACGCCGATCTCGGCGTTCATGGCGCTTGCCGAGGGAGCGCGTCACGCGTTCCTGCTCGAGAGCGTGATCGGGGGAGAGCGGCTTGGCCGGTACAGCTTCCTGGGCGTGGGCGATCGCGAGGTGATCACCGCCCGGCGGGGTGAGGTGGTGGTCGAGAACGGAAGCGTCCATGGCCTGCGCGCCGGGGACCCGCTCGAGGTCGTCGCCGAACGGCTCAAGGCCGGCCGCGTCGCGCGCGTCCCGGGGCTCCCGTTGTTCGTGGGCGGCGCGGTGGGGTTCGTGGGGTATGAGGCCGCAAGCGGGTTCGAGCGGGTCCCGCGCCACGGTGACGACGACCTCGATGTGCCCGACATGGTGTTCATGATGGCGGACATCGTGGTCGCGTTCGATCACGCCCGGCGGGTGTTGCAGGTCATCGCTCCGGTGCGACCAGGCGGCGCGCCGGGGCCAGCGTATGATGCCGCGCTACGCAGGATCGACGATTGCCTGTCTCGCATCGACCGGGGTCCGGGGGGAGCCGAGCTGGGCGCCGTGGGAATGAGCGCGCCAGTGCCGCTGCACGCGCACACGCATCGCGACGACTTCATCGCGTCGGTCGAGAAGGCCAAGGAGCACATCGCCGCCGGTGACATCTTCCAGGTCGTGCTGTCGCAGCGGTTCTCGGCCCCGTACGACGGTGACGGTCTCGATCTGTACCGGGTGCTCCGTGCAGTGAATCCGAGTCCCTACATGTTCTACATCCGCACCAACGACGTGACGCTCGTGGGTTCGAGTCCCGAGCCGCTTGTGCGTGTCGAAGGCGACCAGGTGCTCACCAGGCCCCTCGCCGGCACGCGGCCCCGTGGCGCGGACGCTGCAGAGGATGGCCGGCTGCGCGCGGATCTGCTGGCGGACGACAAAGAGCGCGCGGAGCACGTCATGCTGGTGGATCTTGGCCGCAACGATATCGGACGCGTGAGTCGGCCGGGGACCGTGACCGTGGACGAGCTCATGGAGGTCGAGTACTACAGCCACGTGATGCATATCGTGAGCAACGTGACCGGCACGCTCGCCGAGGACAAGGACGCGTTCGACGCGCTCCGGGCGACGTTTCCGGCGGGGACGGTATCGGGCGCACCCAAGGTGCGCGCGATGGAGATCATCACCGGGCTCGAGCCCGCCGCCCGGGGGCCATACGCCGGCACGGTCGGTTACTTCGGCGTGGATGGCGCCATGGACATGTGCATCACCATCCGCACGTTCGTCCTCACCGGCGGCATGGCGTACCTGCAGAGCGGGGCGGGTATCGTGGCCGACTCCGATCCCGAGCGCGAGTACGAGGAGTGCCTGCACAAGGCGAAGGCCCTCCATCACGCGCTCGAGCTCGCGGCTGGGATGCATGACGAGGAGAACGCCACACATGCAGCCGAGGACGGGGCGGGAAACCTAAGGCCGATCCTTTCGCAGGATGCGAGCGCCGGGAGGCGCGAGCATCCGAGGACAGAGGCCGTGGTTTCCCGGCCGGCCGAGTGCGACGGGGGCGTGGTCCGATGATCCTGGTCATCGACAACTACGATTCGTTCACCTACAACCTGGTGCAGCTGCTTGCGGCACTCGGAGCCGAGGTCGAAGTGAGGCGTAACGACGCGCTGTCCGCGACCGAGGCGCTCGCGCTCGAACCGGAGGGCATCGTGATCTCACCGGGTCCCGGTACGCCGGCCGACGCCGGGATCTCGGCCGACGTCGTGCGTGGCGCCGCGGCAGCCGAAGTGCCCGTGCTCGGCGTGTGTCTCGGCCATCAGGTGATCGCCGAGGTGTTCGGCGGTACCGTGTGCAGGGCTCCGAAGCTCGTGCACGGGAAGACGGACGACGTCTCTCACGATGGCGCCGGACTGTTCTCGGGCATCCCGAGCCCGTTCACGGCGACGCGTTATCACTCGCTGTGCGTGGACGCGGCGAGCATCGCGCCACCGCTGGTGGTGCAGGCGACCACCGCCGACGGGGTCATCCAGGCGGTTCGCCATAGCGAGTTGCCGGTCTTCGGCGTCCAGTTCCACCCGGAGAGCGTGCTCACTCCCGAGGGCACCAAGTTGCTCGCCAACTTCCTCGATGTGTGTGGCGAAGTGCCGCTCGAGCGGTCGACACCCGAGGCTCCCGCGGCGATCGCCGCAGCGGGAGGCGTGGCGCGGTCGTCGGCCCGGATGGCCGAGGTGACCACGGTGTCCGGGGCGATCGCGCGCGTCACGGCCGGCGGGTCGCTCGACGAGGATGAAGCCGAGCGGGTGATGGGCATCGTGATGGACGGCGAGGCGACGCCCTCGCAGATCTCGGCGCTTATCGTGGGGATGCGCATGAAGGGCGAGACGGTCGATGAGATCGTCGGCTTCGCCCGGGCGATGCGCGAGCACGCGACACCGGTGCGTCCGACCGTGCTGGGCTACGTGGATATCGTGGGCACAGGCGGTGACGGCCTGCATACGTTCAACATCTCCACGACGACCGCGTTCGTGGTCGCCGGTGCGGGAGTGCCGGTGGCCAAGCACGGCAACCGGGCGGTGTCATCGTCATCGGGTGCGGCGGACGTCCTCGAGGCGCTCGGTGTGGATATCGGGCTCGGTCCGGCCGACATCGCGCGGTGCATCGACGAGGTGGGTGTGGGCTTCCTGTTCGCCCAATCGCTGCATGCGAGCATGCGTCATGCCGGGCCCACCCGTCGCGAGATAGGCATCCGCACGGTCTTCAACATCCTCGGCCCACTCACCAACCCGGCCGGTGCGACCCGATCGCTGCTTGGTGTGTACGATCCCAGGCTCGTGCCTGTGCTCGCCGAGGTGGCCGGACGCCTCGGCGCCGAGCGCGTGCTGGTGGTCCACGGCCATCCCGGGATGGACGAGGTGTCGGCGAGCGGTCCCACCACGGTCGCGGAGTTCGATGCGGCCTCGGGCGCGGGGGTGCGCATGTACGAGGTGACGCCAGAGCAGGTGGGCATCGCGCGTGGCGCCGTGTCCGACACCGCCGGCGGGGACCCTGCCGCCAACGCTCTTCTCGTGCGCGCGGTGCTGGAAGGTGAGCACGGAGCGCGGCGCGACATCGTGCTTCTCAACGCCGCGGCCGCTCTGCTCGCCGCAGGCGCCGTGGCCGACCTGGCGGCCGGAGTGGTCAGCGCCCGCGAGTCTATCGACAGCGGTCGCGCGCTAGAGGCTTTGGAGCGGTTGGCTTCCACCTCGGTGCGCCTGGCGAAGGAGGCTTCGTGAGCATCCTCGACACCATCGTGGAGCATCGCAAGGCACGTGTTCGCGCCCAGTTCTCCTCCCTGAACGACATGGAGCGCATGGCGCTTCTCCGTTGCGGCAGGGAGCCGCGGCCGAGAGAGGATCTCATGCTCCTACGGGACCGCGACGACGTCGGCGTGGTCGCCGAGGTGAAGAAAGCATCGCCGAGCGAGGGGCCGATCGCCCCGCAGTGTTCGGCGGCGGCGCAGGCACGGATGTACGCCGCCGGTGGAGCGGCCGCCGTCTCGGTGCTTACCGAGCCGGAGTACTTCGGCGGCTCGTTCGCCGACCTCTCGGACGCGGTGGACGCGGTCCACCTGCCGATGCTGTGCAAGGACGTCGTGGTGGATCCGATCCAACTCTACATGGCACGCGCCAGCGGTGCGGATGCGGTGCTTCTGATGATCAGCGTCCTGGGGGTTCGAACGCGGGAGTACGTCGACCTTGCGTGGGAGTTGGGTCTCGGTCCCATCGTCGAGGTGGCGGACCTCGACGAGCTGGATCAGGCATGCACGCTCGAGGTCGAGGTCGTCGCCGTGAACGCGCGGGACCTTCACACCCTCGAGGTGGACAGGGCGTCCCAACTGGAGCTCGTATCTGAAGCCGCGTACTGCTGCGAACTGTTCGTGATCGCGGCAAGCGGCATCCGGGTGCGTGCGGATGTCGAGGCCGCCGCGGATGCAGGCGCCGATGCGGTGCTCGTTGGGACATCGCTCATGCGGGCGCCGGTCCCCGAGGAGGCCGTGAGAAAGCTTACGGGCGTGCGGAAGCGCTCGAGACGATAGGGAAGCGGTGACGACCGTGAGCGGAACGCTCGCGGAGACCGGTTTGCCGGGGCGAGGCGCTCCGGCGGGAGGAGTGAGAGACATGGGCAGTGACAAGACGAGGTTCGGGCTGGACGAGACCAGGATCCCCGAGGCCTGGTACAACATCATGCCGGACCTGAAGACCCCGGCGGCGCCGCCGAAGGCGTTTGCGCCCGACGGCACCGAGCTCACGATGGAGCAGATCGGCGAGCGGCTCGCGATGATCTTCCCGATGGAGTGCATCAAGCAGGAGATGTCGCCCGATCGCTGGATCGACATCCCGGGCGCGGTCATCGACGTGTACAAGACCTACCGTCCATCGCCTCTGTTGCGCGCCAGGCAGCTTGAGCGCGACCTCGGCCTGCCGGCGGGCGTCAAGATCTTCTACAAGTACGAGGGCGTGAGCCCGGCTGGTTCGCACAAGCCCAACACCGCCATCCCGCAGGCGTACTACAACAAGCAGGAGGGCATCACCAAGATCTCCACCGAGACCGGCGCAGGCCAGTGGGGCAGCGCGCTCTCGATCGCTGGTGCGCTCTATGGCATCGATGTCGAGGTCTTCATGGTCAAGGTGAGCTACGAGCAGAAGCCGTATCGCCGCATCCTCATGGAGACCTACGGCGGCACGGTGCACGCCTCGCCGACCGATCTCACCGATGCCGGCCGCCATGTGCTGGCGATGGATCCGGACTCCACCGGCTCCCTCGGTATCGCCATCTCCGAGGCCGTGGAGGTAGCGATCAAGGATCCCGGCACGCACTACTCGCTCGGCTCGGTCCTGAACCACGTCTGCCTGCACCAGACGATCATCGGCCAGGAGGCCATCGAGCAGATGACACTTGCCGAGGAGGAGCCCGACGTCGTCATCGGGTGCATCGGCGGGGGCAGCAACTTCGCCGGGATCGCGTTCCCGTACTATCACCGCAAGCTCCAAGGCAAGAGCAAGGCTCGCCTGCTGGCCGTCGAGCCCAAAGCATGTCCCACGCTCACGGCGGGCGAGTACCGCTACGACCTCGGCGACGAGGCGGGCATGACGCCGCAGATGCTGATGTACACGCTCGGCCACGACTTCGTGCCGGCGGGCATCCACGCCGGCGGGTTGCGCTATCACGGCGACTCGCCTCTCGTGAGCCAGCTGGTGCACGAGGGAGAGGTCGAGGCCGTGGCCGTGGACCAGACCGCGTGCTTCGACGCCGCCGTGCAGTTCGCGCGAGCCGAGGGCATCTTGCCGGCGCCCGAGAGCAGCCACGCTATCCTGGCCGCGATCAATGAGGCGAAGGACGCCCAGGCTGCCGGCGAAGACAAGGTCATCCTCTTCAACCTGTCCGGTCACGGACACTTCGATCTTGCCGCCTATCAGAAGTACAACGCCGGTGAGCTGCAGGACTTCGATTTCGCTGCCGGCACGACGCTGGAGGAGTAGCCGTGTCTCGCACCCGGATCAAGATATGCGGTCTCACCAGGGCGAAAGACGCTGCGGCGGCGGTCGCGGCAGGCGCCGATGCGCTCGGCGTGGTGCTGGCGCCGTCGAAGCGGCAAGTGACGCTGGATCAGGCGGCCGCTGTCTTCGCCGAGGCGCCCCCGCTCGTAGCGCGCGTAGGCGTGTTCGTGGACGCCCAGGCCGACGATGTGTGGGAGGCGGTGGCGCGGCTCGGCCTCACCGCGGTGCAGTTCCATGGCGACGAGGCGCCTGAGACGTGCGCAGCGGCTCCGGTGCCGGTGATAAAGGCGCTGCGGGTGGGGCCGGGGTTCGATGGTGCGGACGTGGATCGATACAGGGGCGCCGTTGCGGCGCTCCTGCTCGACACCTACGTCCCCGGGGAGCAGGGAGGCACGGGCACCGCGTTCGAGTGGAGCCGTGTCGCGGACATGCTGCCGCGGGATATCCCGGTCCTCCTCGCAGGAGGTCTCGGGCCTGACAACGTCGCGGAGGCGGTCCGGATGCTGCACCCGTACGCTGTGGACGTCAGCAGCGGCGTCGAGCGGTCGCCGGGGGTCAAGGACGGTGCGAAGGTCGCCGCGTTCTGCGATGCGGTACGCGTCGCGGACGGGGAGGTCCGAGCAGGATGAGGCGAATGCTCGCAGGACTGGCCGTACTCCTTCTCGTGATCGGCGTGACCGCGTGCGGTGAGGCGCGTCCGGCTCCGGAGGCGGAGCAGGAGGAGGCCGCGAGCCGAGAGTCCGGCGCCAGTACTGATGATGTCGCTGGAACCTCACGGCAGGTTCTCGTACTTGGCAGATCCGTGATGACGGGCTGGATTGACCACTGGGGGAGCGAGGGGTCCGATACCGCGAGCCTGGATGGCTACACGATCACGTTCCGTGAGATAGAAGGCCCTCCGGGCATCGCACGCAGCGCTGCGGATGCGATCGCCTCGGCCCCGGCCGGTTCGACGGTCTTGTTCAAGTTCTGCTTCGTGGACTTCAATGGCGGTGAATATGCCGGCGAACTCGATGCGCTCATGGAGTGCGTCGCTATCGTTGCGGATGCCGCCGACGCGGCAGGTACCCGCCTGATCCTCGGCACCGCTCTGCCCAGAGTGGAGGGTGAGACCACGCAGGCTCTCGTGCGCGAGCACCGGGAGTTCGGCAGGAGGATCGCGGAGTTCGCGGCGGAGCGACGCGACGCCGGGCAAGCCGTCATGGTGCTCGACCTGAACGCTGCGCTCGCAGATGCTGAAGGAGCGCTCGAGAGGGGTTATGCTGTCTCTCCGGACGACTCCCACCTCAACGACGCCGCATACGATGTGCTCGACACCATGCTTATCAAGACTCTTGACGATCTCGACTGAACCGGAGGTACTTGATGTCTGACGTGCTGCTGCCCTCTGCCGAGATGGCGTATTCAACGCCTGACGCCCAGGGCTTCTACGGTCCGTACGGCGGCACCTTCGTGCCGGAGACTGTGGTGCCCGCGCTGCAGGAACTCGCAGCCGGCTACCAGGAGGCCATCGAAGACGCCGCGTTCGTGGAGGAGTTGTTGTACCTTCTCCGCGACTACGTGGGAAGGCCCTCACCGCTCTACCGGGCCGACCGTCTCGCTGCCGAGGTGGGGCTGGGCGCCGTCTACCTGAAGCGGGAGGATCTCAACCACACCGGCGCGCACAAGGTGAACAACACGATCGGCCAGTGCCTGCTCGCGAAGCGTATGGGCAAGCACCGCGTGATCGCCGAGACGGGAGCCGGTCAGCACGGAGTGGCGACCGCCACGACCGCTGCCCTGCTCGGCCTGGAGTGCGCTGTCTTCATGGGCGTGGAGGACATCCGGCGCCAGGCGCTCAACGTCTACAAGATGCGGCTGCTGGGCGCTGAAGTGGTCCCCGTGGCCGAGGGGCAGGGCACGCTCGCCGATGCCGTGACTGCCGCGCTCAGGCACTGGGTCGAGCGCGTGGAGGACACCTTCTACGTGATCGGCTCGGCGCTCGGGCCGCATCCATACCCGCAGATGGTGCGCGACTTCCAGAGCGTCATCGGCTCGGAGATCCTCGGCCAGATGGAAGAGAAGCGGATTCCGAGCGTGGATGCGGTGGTGGCGTGCATCGGCGGCGGCAGCAACGCGATCGGCACGTTCTACCCGTTCCTGCGCGATGTTCCCGTCGGGAAGCGTCCGCTGCTGATCGGGGCTGAGGCCGCGGGGCTCGGGCTGGACACCGACCGGCACGGGGCTGCCCTGACGAAGGGCTCGCCCGGTGTCCTGCACGGCTTCTACAGCTACCTGCTGCAGGACGATTCGGGGAACCCGCTCGAGGCGTATTCGATCTCTGCCGGCCTGGACTACCCCGGCGTGGGTCCCGAGCACAGCTACCTGAAGGACGAGGGGCTCGTACGGTACGAGACGGTCACCGATGCCGAGGCGCTCGACGCGTTCGCGCTGCTCACGCGGGTAGAGGGCATCATCCCGGCGATCGAGTCGTCGCACGCGCTGGCATTGCTGCCGCGTCTGGCGACCGAACTTGGAAGCGACGCTACCGTGATCGTGACCGTGTCGGGTCGCGGCGACAAAGACATGGACATTGTGCGGGAGGCGGGTCTCGGTGAGTGAGAGGGCGGAGCGCGGGGTATTCTTGAGCGACGCCTCCGCAGCCGGGGTAGGCGTCGGTGGCGCATCGCGCCATCCGGCGCCGCGGGCCCCCGGCGAGGACAGCGAGCGAGGGGATGCCCCGCGCTCCGCCCTCAGGGCCGCATTCCAGAAGGGAAGGCCGGCTCTCATAACCTATGTGATGGCGGGCTATCCCGATCGGCGCGCGTCTATCGAGGCGCTGCGGGCCGCTGCGCGAGGGGGCGCCGATGTGATCGAGCTCGGCGTCCCGTACGGCGATCCGCTCGCAGATGGCCCCGTGATCGCCGAGGCGGCCGCCGTTGCGCGCGCGGGCGAAGGAGGATTCGGACTCGTCCACGCGCTCCAGGTGGCGGCGGCATTCATCAGGGACCCCGGCGTGGATGAGGCGCCGCCCGTCGTGGCGATGACCTACATGAACCCCGTCATGCGTCTCGGGCTCAAGCAGACAGCGGAGCGGATGCTCGATGCAGGAATAGCGGGCGCCATCATCCCGGACATGCCGCCGGAGGCATCGGCTCCGTGGCGGCAGGTCTCCGCAGGACTCGATACGGTGTTTCTGACCGCGCCCACCTCGACCGACGAGCGATTGGCGGTGGTGGCGGGCGCCTCGGCAGGCTTCGTCTACTGCGTGAGCTCGATGGGCGTCACCGGCGAGCGCGAATCGCTGGCGATCGGCCTGGCCGACCAGGTGGCTCGCGTCAAGCGCCATACCGACCTTCCGGTGGCGGTGGGCTTCGGCGTGGGTGACGCCGCCCAGGCGGCGCAGGTGGCCGCCATCGCCGACGGTGTGATCGTGGGGAGCGCCATCGTCAGGCGACAGTCCGATCCTGTCGCTGTGGAGTCGTTCGTGCGGGAGCTGGCTGCGGCTGTTCGTGGGTGACGGAGGCGGTCGACCTTACTTCAAGGCGTCGAGCGACGCTTTGAGCGTGTTCTCGGACACCTCTCCGATGAGCGTGTCGGCCACCGTGCCGTCGGCGTTCACGAAGACGAAGGTCGGCACGAACTGCACACCATAGTCCTGTGCGAGCTGGTTGCCCTCGGCGCTCGATTCGACGTTGTACATGCGGATCGCGACGTCGTCCTCGTACTGCGGCTTGAGCCCATTCACGATGGGCGCCATCTTGGTGCAGCTGGGTCAACTGGTGGTGAAGAACTCGTACATCACCGGCATCCCGTCGGGCACGGGTCGCTCATCGGCGACAAGGTCGCCGGATGATGCGGTCCCGCCGCCGGTCGCGCAGGCGGCGAGCGAGGCGGAGAACACCACGACAAGAGCGATGAGAACGACGCGTATCAGGGGGCGCATGGCGGCTCCTCTCGTTGACGTACACGCCAAGTGTAACCGAGAACGGTGCTCACGGATGGATAGCGGGCGGAGTCGCCCGACCATCGGTCCGGACGAGCGGCAGATGGTGCGCCGTTCGGGCCCGCGTCGTGGTGGTAGACTCACCGCATGCGTATCGCGCTTGCACAGATCGACGTCACCGTGGGGGATATCGAAGGCAATCTCCAGCGGTGCCTTGACGCCGCGGCTTCGGCCGACGGCGCTGATGTCGTGCTCCTGCCCGAACTTGCGCTCACCGGCTATCCACCGGAGGACCTGCTGGCGCGTGCGGGGTTCGTGGAGCGCTCCGAGACGGCGCTCGCGCGGTTGGCTGCGCAGGCCATTCGGCCGTGTGTGGCAGGGTGCGTGATCCGCTCGGACAGAGGATTGCACAATGCGGCGGCGTATCTGGCCGACGGGCAGGTGCGCGCGGTCTACCACAAGCGGCTTCTGCCCAACTACGGCGTCTTCGACGAGGAGCGCTACTTCGAGCCGGGGCAGAGCGACGTCATCGTCGATATCGCCGGCGTGAAGTGCGCGCTCACGGTCTGCGAGGATATCTGGTCGTCGGCGACCGTGGAGCGTGTTGCCGCGGCGGGCGCGCAGGCGGTGCTCAACATCTCGGCGTCGCCGTTCCACCGGGGCAAGGGATGCGAGCGCGAGGAAATGCTCCGCGCCAGGGCCTCGGAAAGCGGTGTGTGGGTGGCGTACTGCAACCTCGTGGGCGGCCAGGACGAGCTCGTGTTCGACGGCCGGTCGATGCTGTTCGCGCCCGACGGCACCCTCGCTGTCCGTGCCGCCGCGTTCACGGAGGACGTCGCCTCGTTCGACATCGCGCCGGGCGTGATTCGTGCCGGGTCCCTCAGGCCGTCGCCCGAGGGTCCGGAGGAGGTGCACCGGGCGCTCGTTCTCGGACTCGGCGACTACTGTCGAAAGAACGGTTTCGCCGACGTGGTCCTCGGCCTGTCGGGCGGCGTGGACTCCGCGCTCGTGGCGACCGTGGCGGTCGACGCGCTCGGCGCGGATCATGTGCATGGCGTGCTGCTGCCGGGGCCGTACTCGAGCGAGGGGAGCGTGCGCGACGCGCTCGAGCTTGCCGCGAACCTCGGCATCGCAACCCACACGCTCCCGATCGACGCGCCTCACCGGGCGCTGCTCGACGCGCTCGAGCCGGCTGCCGGGCGGTTGGAGCGGACGCTGGCCGAGGAGAACCTTCAGGCGCGCATCCGTGGCACGATGCTGATGGCGCTTTCCAACGCGAACGGCTGGCTGGTGCTGGTCACGGGCAACAAGAGCGAGCTAGCGGTGGGGTACTCGACGCTGTACGGAGACATGGCGGGCGGCTATGCGCCCATCAAGGACGTCTTCAAGACGCATGTCTACGACATCGCCCGCTGGCGCAACACGGTTTCGCCGGCCGTCCCCGAGGCCACGCTGCACAAGCCTCCCTCGGCAGAGCTGCGCCCCGATCAGACCGATCAGGACAGCCTCCCGCCCTACGACGTGCTCGACGCGGTGCTTCTCGGCTACATCGAGGAGGACCGCTCGGTGGACGACCTCGTCGCGCATGGCCACGACCCGGAGGTCGTGGAACGGGTGGTGCGGATGGTGGACGCCGCCGAGTACAAGCGCCGTCAGGCCGCGCCGGGGACGCGCGTCACGGCCAAGGCGTTCGGGCGCGACCGCCGCATGCCCATCACCAACGCGTACCGGGGCTGAGATGCGGGACATCGTGCTCGAATGGCTCGACCCTGCCGACCCACGGATGGCCGAGGTGCACGCACTGCGCCATGAGGTGCTGTTCGCCCCGTTCGGGATCCCGCGTGACGACCGCTGGGACGACGAGGGGGCGGATCGTCTGCATATCGCGGCGTTCCGTGACGGCAAGCTCGTGGGGTACGCGAACATGCTGTTGAAACCCGACGGCACCGGCCATGTTCGGCAGGTGAGCGTGCTGCCCGAGCTCCAGGGGGGCGGCGTCGGGAGCGCGCTGATGACCGGCATCGAGGACGAGGCGCGGCGCCGCGGGATCGCCCTGCTCACACTCAACGCCCGCACGACCGCGGAGGGTTTCTACACGCGTATCGGATGGCGCACGGTGAGCGACGTCTTTCCCTTCGGCCGCACGGGCGTTCCGCACGTGCGGATGGAGAAGCGCATCGGGTGATAGCATCGAGCGCGTTCGTGGCATAACCTATGTGCGGGCGGTGTGCACCGGCACGCCGGATGCGTGCGCCCGCGATCACGTATTCACCCGACCACGAGGAGGACCATATGCCGAGCATCACGCGTGACCAGGTCAGAGTCCCGGTGGACGTGCCCGCCGAGGCGCGCGAGACCTACATCGACAACTACCTGGCGGCTACCCGGGGCACGGGGCGCCTCATGCTGTTCGCCTGCGACCAGAAGGTCGAGCACCTGAACGACGACTTCTACGGTGACGGCATCGCTCCTGAAGACGCGGAGCCCGAGCACCTCTTCCGCATCGGCGACCAGGGCATCTGCGGCGTGCTCGCCGGTCAGCGCGGGCTCATCGCGCAGTATGCCGCCGACTACCCGGACATCAACTACCTCGTGAAGATGAACTCCAAGACGCACCTGGTGAAGACCTCGGCCAAGGATCCCGCCAAGCACCAGGACGACCCGTACAGCCCGCAGCTCTACGACATCCAGACCGTCCTCGACCTGCGAGACAACGGCGTGAATGCGGTGGGTGTGGGTTACACGATCTACCTCGGCAGCGAGTACGAGGCGAACATGATGCAGGAGGCGGGGCAGCTGATCGCCGACGCGCACTCCATGGGGCTGCTCGTCGTGCTGTGGATCTACCCCCGCGGGAAGGCCGTCATCGATGAGAAGGACGCGCACCTGATCGCCGGCGCAGCAGGCGTCGCCGTCAGCCTGGGCGCGGACTTCGTCAAGGTCAACCCGCCCAAGGGCGACGATGAGAAGTCGTCGGCCGAGAAGCTCAAAGAAGCCGCCGCGGCTGCCGGGCGTACCGGCCTTGTGTGCGCGGGCGGATCGACCGTTGACGCCAAGACGTTCCTCACCCAGCTGTGGGAGCAGATCCACGTTGGCGGCGCCAGCGGCAACGCCACTGGCCGCAACATCCACCAGCGCCCGCTCGACGAGGCGGTGCGGCTCACCAAAGCCATCAGCGCTATCACCCTCGGCGATTGGCCGGTGGACGACGCGCTCGCGGTGTTCGAAGGCGAGAAGGAGTTCACCGTCTAGCGCAAAGGTGCCTGCGATCGAGAGCGCGGCATCGCCCCGGTGGCGGTGCCGCGTTATCATTACCACTTGTACGTCGCCGAGGGTCGTGGAGCGATATGCCGATCAACGACTGGTTCAAACAGCGCGAGGGGCGCCGCTACACGGTATCCACCGGTAGCGGAACGGAGAGTCTGCCCGATGGCGTGTGGCGGACCTGCCCCGAGTGCAAACGCACGCTCTATCAGGGAGAGGTCGAGCGCAGCCTGTCGGTCTGTCCCCACTGTGATCACCACTTCGAGTTGATCGCCCGGGACAGGATCGACGCGTTAGTCGATCCGGGGAGCTTCGCGGAGATCGATGCGGGCCTGGTCTCGAGCGACCCCCTGCGTTTCTCGGCCGGCAAGCCGTATGCCTCCAGCCTGGAGCGCGCATGCCAGACCACCGGGATGGACGATGCGGCGCTCACGGGGACGGCCACGATCGACGGTCATCCGGTTGTGGTGGGCGCGCTCGACTTCAGGTTCATCGGAGCGTCCATGGGATCCGTGGTGGGCGAGCGTATCGCCCGTGCCTTCGAGCGCGCGAGAACGGAACAGCGCGGTGTCGTCATGATCGTGGCGTCGGGCGGCGCCCGCATGCAGGAGGGGATGCTGTCGCTCATGCAGATGGCGCAGACGGCCGCCGCCGCCGAACGGTTGTCGCGAGCGGGGCTGCCCTACGTCTCGATGCTTGTGAACCCCACCTACGGTGGCGTCACCGCGAGCTTCGCAGTACTGGCCGACGTCATATTCGCCGAGCCGGGCGCGATGATCGGCTTCGCGGGTCCCCGGCTGGTGGAGCAGACCATACGCCGGTCGCTCCCCAAGGGGTTCCAGACCGCCGCCTCGCTCCAGTCGCACGGGATGATCGACGAGGTCGTGCCTCGCGGGGAGTCGCGTTCCCGAGTGGCCACGGTGCTCGGTTATCTGATGCCCGCCGATCGCGTCGTCCCTGCCGGAGCAGACGATACGCCGGCGCTCCTTCCCGAAGGCGGTGAGGCGTGATGGCGCGCTTCGTGATGGAGTTCGAGCGCCCGCTCGCCGACCTGGAAGAGAAGCTCGCGGCGCTCGCGAACCTCGATATCGCATCGACTCCCGAGCTCGCCGCTGAGATCGCGGACCTGGAGCGCGAGGTCGAGCGGCTCCGGGCCACGCTGTACTCCACGCTGAGCCCGTGGGAGAAGGTACAGGTGAGCCGGCACCCCGACCGGCCCAAGACCGCCGACTACGTGGCATACCTCTTCGACGATGTCGTGGAGCTCAGGGGCGACCGCCGGTACGCAGACGACCAGGCGATGTACACGGCGCTTGCCACCCTCGGTGGCCGTCGCGTGGTGGTCATCGGGCACAACAAGGGGCACACGACCAAGGAGAACGTCGCACGCAACTTCGGCAGCCCGCATCCGGAAGGGTTCCGCAAGGCCGAGCGTGCGATGCGGCTGGCTGACCGTTTCGGTCTGCCCATCGTGACGTTCCTGGATACTGCAGGCGCGTCACCCGGGCTCGAGGACGAGGAGCGGGGCCAGGCGTGGGCGATCGCGGACTGTCTCGCCACGCTGTCGGCCGTGCGGGTGCCTGTGGTGGTCGTGGGTATCGGCGAGGGGGGCAGCGGAGGCGCTCTCGCGATCGGTTTCGGCGATCGTCTGATCATGCTGGAGCACGCATACTACTCCGTCATCAGCCCCGAGATGTGTGCGCTGATCCTGCACAAGGACGCGGCGCGGGCGCCCGAATCGGCGGCCGCGTTGGCGCTCACTGCCGAGGACCTGCTGAGGATGGGTATCGCCGATGAGGTGGTTCCCGAGCCGCTTGGCGGCGCACACCGGGAGCCGGAGATCGTGGCCGGTGAGGTGGGCGTCCGGATCGCCACCGCGCTCGATGCGTTGAGCGAGGAGGACCCCGACGGGCTGCTGGAACGCCGTTACGAGCGGCTCCGCGCCATCGGGGAGTACAACGAGACCGACTGAACGGCCGAAGAAGTCTGGACCGATGGGGGCGTGATCGTGTGAACGGTGAGACCGGCATCAAACGGGTAGGGATGCTCTTCAGCGGAGGTCCTGCTCCGGCCGCCAACGCCGTGATCTCCGCAGCCGCGCTGTCGTTCCTCAACAGCGGCATCGAGGTGCTCGGCTTCTATGACGGGTACGAGAACCTGGAGAACTACTCGGAGGACCGGCCACTCGTGGAGGGGCAGCACTTCATCCGTCTGAGCCGCAACGACGTCTCGGGCATCCGCAACCGCAAGGACATCATCCTGCGCACCTCGCGAGCCAACCCCGGCAAGCCCGTGGGCCAGAAGAACGACCTGGCCGACCACCGGCGCAACCAGAAGCTGCGCAACGTCTACGCTGCGCTTGAGGCATATGACGTGGACGCGCTCGTGTCGATAGGCGGGGACGACACCCTCAAGACGGCCAACTACCTCAAGGAACTGCAGAACGTGGTCGGCGGGCTGCGGCCCATCCGCATCGTTCACCTCCCCAAGACCATCGACAACGACTACTACGGCATCGACTGGACCTTCGGGTTCTTCTCGGCCGCGCACTTCGCCGCCGCTGAGATCCGCAACCTGGGCGCCGACGCCCGTTCCACGCAGGTCTGGTACGTGCTCGAGATCATGGGCCGCAAGGCGGGGTGGCTCACGTACGCCTCCGGTATCGCCGGCGAAGCGACACGGATGATGTCGGTGGAGGACTTCACCGGCACCTTCGACGCCAAGCTGCAGGCCGAGGAGCTTGTTGACCTCATGCTGAAGCGCGAGGCGGACGGCAGGCGGTACGGCATCATCTGCATAGCCGAGGGTCTCGCTTCGCACCTTCCGGACGACCAGCGCCCGCAGATGACCGACGAGCACGGCAATCTCAAGCTCGGCGAGGCGCAGGTGGGCCGGGTGCTCGCCTCGGCCATGGAAGAGGCCTACGAGCGGCGCACCGGCATCAGGATCAAGGTGCGGAGCAAGCAGATCGGCTACGAGGCGCGCTGTGCCGAGCCAAGCGCGTTCGACGTCCTGCTTGGCACGCAGCTGGGCGTGGGCGCGTATCGCGCGCTCGTGGAGAAGGGCCTCAATGGCGTGATGGTCAGCGTGGAGGACCAGCTCTCGCTGAAGTACGTGCCGTTCGGGCTGCTGATCGATGCGGAGACGATGAAGACCAAGGTACGCTTCATCGACACCGACAGCGACTTCTACAGGCTTGCTCGTGCGCTGGAGTACCAGGGCATGCTGGCCGACCGGCCGGACGGGGAGTGATGGCGTGATCGATCGCGAGACGATCCGGCTCTTCCGCGACATCGGACGGGATGTGTTCGTAGCGGGGCTCACGTCGAGCCACGGGGGTAACATGAGCGTTCGCGATGGCGGGCGCATCGTGATCACCCGGCGCGGGTCGATGCTCGGGCGGCTCGGCGATGACGACCTGGTCGAAGTGGGTATGGAGCCCGGTCCCGCCGATGAGCGGTGCAGCCGCGAGCTGGTGGTCCACCGGGCGATCTACGCCGCCACCGATGCCAGCGCGATCGTGCATGCGCATCCCGTGCACACGATCGCACGCAGCTTCGCCTCCGACGCCATCACGCCCGCCGACTCGGAGGGCCTCTATGTGCTCGGCGACGTGCCGGTGGTGTCTTCGGAAGTGACCATCGCGTCTCCAGAGGCGGCGACCGTGCTTGCCGAGGCGCTCCGCGAGGCTCCGGTGGCCGTGCTGCGTACCCACGGGCCGTTCGCGCGCGGCGCATCCCTTGAGGAGGCGTTCATGTACGTGAGCGCACTCGAGGCGAGCGCACAGATCCTCGACCTGCTCGGACGATAGGGCGGTAAGCGACATCGCCTCAGGTGGCGTCAGGCGGGGCCGGGCGTCACTCCCACATGGATCGCATGCTCGCGCGGATCTCCGCGGTGGTCACCGCAACGGCGCCTTCATCTACCGGAGCCTCCGCATGCGGTGACGCCTGTCGCTCAGCGAAGAGGGGGCGAAGCCGGTCGGGGATGAACCGCGTGCGTTGGGCGTAGCCGTAGGCGTCGGAGCGTCCGCGACCGGCCCGGTAGTAGCGGAGCGGGTGCGTCACGTAGAGGGCGTCGCGGGCCCTCGTGCAGGCCACGTAGAACAGGCGACGTTCCTCCTCGATCTCCTCCACCGATCCTGTCGCCATGTCCGACGGGATGTTGCCGTCTGCGGCATGGATCACGTAGACCACATCGAACTCGAGCCCCTTGGCCGAATGCATCGTGGAAAGCACGAGGTAGTCCTCGTCGAGCAGGGGCGGTCCGGCGAAATCACCCGTCCACTGCGGGGCGTCGAGCACCGACTCGGTGAGGAACCGTGACCGGTCGGAGAAGCGTGAGCCCAGCATCTCGAGTTGCTCAAGGTCGGCGAGCCGCGCGGGTGCGGCGTCGTAGCGCTGCTCGCAGAGCGGAGCGTAGAACGCGCGGCATGCGTGGATCTGCGACGCGACATCGCCGGGGGAGGCGCTCAGGAGGGTGCGCATCAGGGAGACGAAGTCCGGCCACAGCGGGCGCGTGGCCTCCGGCACGTTCCTGCCCACCCACGCTTCGCAATCACCGTCGGCCTGTGAGAACTCCCCGGCGAGGAGCGATGCGGTGCGCGGGCCTATGCCGGGCAGCAGGCCCAGTACCCGCAGGGCCGCCACAGAGTCGTGGGGATTCTCGGCCAGGCGGAGGAACGCCACAAGATCCTTCACATGCGCCATCTCGACGAACTTGAGTCCGCCGTACTTCACGAACGGCACGTTGCGCTCCTGGAGCTCCATCTCGAGGTCCATCGAGTGATGCGCCGCACGGAAGAGCACCGCCTGGCGTTTGAGGTCCGTTCCCTCCTCGCGATGGCCGAGGATGCGGTCGATCACATACGACGTCTGCTCTCTCTCGTCGCGACAGGTCACGAGCGCGGGACGGGCGCCGCCCTGTCGTTCGGTCCACAGCGACTTGTCGTAGCGCTCGGTCGCCTCGGCGATGATGGCGTTCGTCGCATCCAGCACCGGTGCCGAACTGCGGTAGTTGCGCTCCAGTGTGAGCACGGTGGTCGCCGGGAACCGGGCGGGGAAGTCGAGGATGTTGCGCACCGTTGCCGCCCTGAACCCGTAGATGGCCTGCGCGTCGTCACCCACGACGGTGAGCCCCTGGCCGCCGGGCCGGAGCGACTCGACGATGTCGGCCTGTACGGCGTTGGTGTCCTGGTACTCGTCCACCAGCACCGCGTCGAAACGGTCGCGGATGAGCCGGCCGAGTGCGTCGTCTGCAAGCATGCCCCGCCAGAACACCAGGAGATCGTCGTAGTCCAACACGCGCGACGCTTCCTTGCGGTCGACGTATCCCGCGAAGAGACGCTTGAGGTCATCGGCCTCGCTCTTGCACCACGGGAAACGCGTCTCGAGCACGTGGCCGAGCGGCTCCGCGGCGTTCACGCAGCGGGAGTAGATGTCGAGGCACGTCCCCTTCTGGGGGAACCGCCGCGTTCTCGAGCCGAGGTCGAGTTCCGTGCGCACCGCGTGCATGAGGTCTTCCGAGTCGGACCGGTCGAGGATGGTGAATCCCGGGGGAAGCCCGACGGATTCCCCATACATGCGCAGCAGCCGAGCCGCGACCGAGTGGAACGTCCCTCCCCAGACCGTGCTGCCGGCACGGGTGTCGGGCAGCTCCCCGGCGTTGGACGCCCGGCGCAGCAACGCCTCGGTGCGCCGGATCATCTCGTCGGCGGCACGTCGTGTGAACGTGAGGAGCAGGATGCGCCCCGGTGGTGTGCCCCTGGCTATGAGGTATGCCACGCGGTGGGCGAGTGTGGCGGTCTTACCGGTGCCGGCCCCGGCCACGATGAGCAGGGGGCCGTCGGCGTGCGTGACCGCGGCGCGCTGTGCGTCGTTGAGGTCACGCAGCAGGCTCTCGATCAGGGCGGGCGTGTCTGTCTTCGCATCTGATGCGGCCATGCGGCCTCCTGGGACGGGAGCCTTCAGGAGCCGATGCTAGCATCTATCGGACAGGAAAGCGAACACGTGTTCGATTGTGCCGGTGTCCCGTCTAGCGGACCCCGTGGGCGTCGGCGTATTCGCGCACCTCGCGACTCCGGGCGAGTCGCGTCGGCTCGTCGAGGAAGGAGGCTCTGAACGAGGCCTCGGCAAGATCGGCAAGGTCCTTCAGGGAGAGGCCGAGCGCCTCAGCCGCGGCAACGTAGTTCTCCACCAGGTATCCGCCGAAGTACGCCGGATCGTCGGAGTTCACGGTCACCAGGAGGCCTGCGTCCATCATCCGCCTGAGGGGGTGTTCGGCCATCGCCGGCACCACTTTGAGCCGCACGTTGGAGAGAGGGCAGACGGTGAGCGGCACGCGATCCATCGCGAGGCGCGCTGTCAGCATCTGGTCTTCGAGGCAGCGTACGCCGTGGTCGATCCGCTCGGCGCCGAGGACATCCAGCGCACCGAGGATGTACTCAGGCGGACCCTCCTCGCCGGCGTGGGCGACGACCCGGTAGCCCGCATCACGTGCGGCGTGGAAGACCTCCTCGAAGTCCTCGGGCGGGTGCCCGAGTTCTGCCGAGTCGAGGCCTACGCCGACGATACGCCGACCGTAGCGCCTGGCGTGCTCGAGCGTCTGGGCCGCGCTCGCGGGTGAGAGGTCGCGCAGGAACGACATGATGAGCCGCGAGGTGATGCCGAACCGCTCCGTGCCGTCCTCGAGGGCCCTCATGATGCCGGTGACCACGGTCCCGAAGTGCACGCCGCGCTCCGTGTGCGTCTGGGGGTCGAAGAACGGCTCCACGTGACGGATGTTCTCCTCGGCCGCCCTCACGAGGTACGCCCATGTGAGGTCGTAGAAGTCCTGTTCGCTCACGAGTACCGAGCAGCCCGCGTAGTAGAGGTCGAGGAACGACTGCAGGTCGCTGAACTCGTAGGCCAGGCGGGCTTTCTCAACGCTCTCGTACGGGAGAGCGACATGGTTCCGCTCGGCAAGGTCGAACATCAGCTCCGGTTCGAGCGTGCCCTCGAGGTGGAGGTGGAGCTCCGCCTTGGGGAGTCCGAGGACGAACGATCGGAGGTCTGTGGTCATCGGGTTCCTCCTTCGCAGCGAATCGCCTGTGGTGCCCGGGGTGGGAGTCGAACCCACACGCCCTTTCGGACAGAGGTTTTTGAGACCTCCGCGTCTGCCATTCCGCCACCCGGGCATGGGGGCGTGAGAACCGCTGCTGTGATAGTACCCGTGACCCTCTCAGAGGAGAAAGCCGGTAGACGACAGGGTACCCATGTTTCCCGCCACCGACCAGAGGTTGAGCATGATGAACACGGCAACGAGAAGGAGCAGTGCGGCGCTGACACCGAGCCGAAGCCCGACCTTCTGCAGCGCCTCGGGCGTATGTCCGCGGCCGAGGCTCCACGTGCCGCCGGAGATCGATCGCATGGCCTGCGCCTCACGCAGCGCAAGGATCGAGAGGATGATGGCCGCCGCGGCGCATATCAGCGTGAAGGCTATCCAGATGACGTTGAAGGAGCGGGCGAGGCCGGTGTCCTTGGCAATGAACGAACCGAGGAACATGCTGCCCACGATGTAGATGAGCGGCAGGAGCGTCGCCACCTGCGTGTAATCCAGCAGCCGTTGCCCGTGACCGATCACGTCGCCGATCGCGGCGGACACAGGTGCGGCGTCCTCGGCGGTGTGCGGGGCGCGCGAGATGCCGTTGGAGACCCGGAGGGCGCTCGCGGCGGACACGATGCTGCCAACGAGGTAGATGACCGCGAACGCCATGTAGGCGTAGATGTACGTCACTGAATCGGTGAACGACATGTGTCCCCTCCCGGCGGGTGGACCCCCCAACAACGCGCACTGCGCCCCGAACGCATGGCGCGGATCCCGCTGGGACAATGATAACCGTGATGTATGCCGCCGACCAGGAGCGACGACGCGTGTGCGGTGGCATCCCGCGTATAATCCTCGCATGGATACGCTGGCGCAGATGGTCGAGGAGTTGTCGGAGGACGCGCGCGTCCACGTGCGGAACGTGGCCGAGAACCTGCAGCTGGCCGCCGACCTGGGGTACGGGGATGTCGCGCTGCTCGTGCCGGGATCCGACGGCGCGCTCGTGGTGATCGCCGACGCACGGCCGATGACCGCGGGTTCGGCGATCCCAACGACACGCGTCGGCCGGGTGATCGATCGCGACGACGAGCCCGAGGCGTACGACACCCTCACGACCGGCGCCCCTTCATGCGACGTCAAGAGACGCACACGGCGGGGAATCGCGTTCTCGTCCACCGCCTATCCCGTGGGCGGTGACGGGCGTCCGTACGCCATCCTGGTCCGGCACCTCGGCCAGGCGGTCTCGGAGGCACCGGGCAAGATGGAAGTGGCGTTCATGCGCCTTGCGCAGCTGCTGCTCGAGCGATTGCAGCGCGGTCCGATCCGCGACATCGACACCGAGGAGCCGTACGCTACCACGCGCCTCGCCGGTGACGGCGTTCTCGAGATCGACGCCACGGGCGCGGTGGTGTACGCCAGCCCCAACGCCGTGAACACGATGCGCCTCGCCGGCATGGAGAGCCAGCTGGTGGGTGGTCCCGCCTCGGCGCTCCCGGGAGGGGCTCTTGCCGTGGCGCCGGTGATCGGCACCGACGGTGCGCGGGAGAAGACCGTCAACGTGCAGGGGCGTTCGTTGCGGTACCGAACGGTGGCACTGGCCGATCGGATGCTCGTGCTCGTCGAGGACGTCACCGATGCGGTGCGCCGGGAGCAGGAGTTGCACGTCAAGGAGATGGCGATCCGCGAGGTGCATCACCGGGTGAAGAACAACCTCCAGACGATCGCATCGCTGCTGCGCATCCAGGCCCGGCGGTCATCGAGCGACGAGGCGGCTCGCGCCCTCGAGGAAGCAGTGGAGCGGGTATCATCGATGGCGGTGGTTCACGAGATGCTGGCGTCGTCAACCGACGAGTCGGTGGACCTCGCGGCCGCGGTGTCCACGGTGGTGGACATGGTGCGTCGCGGCCTCACGGGTGCAGACAGCGGTATCAGGATCGCCGTGGATGGCGCCACGGGTCTCGTTCCGGCGCAGGTGGCCACGTCGCTCGCTCTGGTAGCGGCGGAGCTCGTGCACAACGCGATCGAGCACGGTGTGGGTCCGGCGGGCGGCGGGGACGTGACCGTCTTCCTCGCGCGCGACAGCCGGAGCGTCTCACTCACGGTGCGGGACAGCGGCGGCGCGCTTCCCGATACGTTCCAGGTGGAATCGTCAGCACACCTGGGGCTGGCGATCGTGAAGACAGTGGCGGAAGACGACCTTCGCGGTACGCTGTCGTTCCGGTCGGGCGCCGAGACGGTGATCTCGGTGACCGTTCCGATCGACGAGACCGACTGAGGAGATACGATGCGGGTGCTCATCGCAGAGGACGAAGCGCTTATCCGGATGGACCTTCGCGAGATGCTCGCCGAGGAGGGCCACGAGGTGGTCGCCGAGGCACGGGACGGTGCGGAGGCCATCGAGCGGGTACGCGAGCTCAAGCCGGACGTTGTGTTCCTCGACGTGAAGATGCCGCGCGTTGACGGGCTGGAGGCCGCGCGCGTGATCGGCGAGGAGAAGCTCGCGCCGGTGGTGATGGTCACGGCGTTCTCCCAGCAGTCGTACGTGGAAGAGGCCACCGCGGCGGGCGCGATGGCATATGTGGTGAAGCCGTTCACCCGTGCCGACATCGTGCCGGCCATGACGGTCGCCGTCTCCAGGTTCGCCGAAGCGCGTGCGCTCGAGGGCGAGGTCGACGACCTGGCCGAGCGGCTTGAGATGCGCAAGGCGCTCGACCGGGCCAAAGGCGTGCTCATGCAGAAGGGCATGAGCGAGCCCGAGGCGTTCCGCCGTCTGCAGAAGCTTGCGATGGACCGGCGCATGACGCTGAAGCAGGTGGCCGAGGCGATCGTGCTGGCATCCGACGCCGAGGGATGATGTAGGCGGGAGCGGACGCGGAGGGTGCTTCGCTCTGTCCTCGGCGCGCTCCGCGCGCCTGCGAAAGGAACGCTGCGCACCCTCCGCGTCCGCTCCCTCCCGCCCGTTCCGCGCGCCTGCGAAAGGAACGCTGCGCACCTTCCGTTTCCGCTCCCGCTGCTCCTCAAGGTTCATGTCGGGGATGCCGATACCTAGGGGTGTATCCACGCCATGACGACCGCAGACCGGCAAAGGAAGTGACCCTACATGGCGACGAACGAAGACTTCGGGCTTTGGCGCCCAACCCCCACCATGCTTGACGATGTGGACGGTGCTCGCGCACGCGATCTGCTCGCCGACTGCTTCTATCACGCGCAGCAGCAGACGTTCACCCGGATGAAGCAGAAGATGGGAACCACGTGGGACGATCAGTCCGTACGCAAGAGCGTGAACGGCGCGATCCGCACGGCGCTTTCGCAAGTCGGCGGCAGCTGGGACGCACCCAAGCGAGAGGACCTCATGGCCGCCGCGCAGGTGTTGGCGCGGCGCGCTCGGTCGTGGGGTACGCCCGATGACATCATCGTGACGCATCAGGCGGAGTACGGCCGGGTGTTGGAGCGTCTGAACGACTGACGTTTCGTTTCGGGCGGGTTTCCAGGACGCTCTCGCTCTGCTACACTACCTGCACCGGCTCAACGGCGAGCCGCCATAGCATGATGAGCAAAGACGCTCACACGGACCCAAGCGGTCCGAGTGGGCGTTTTTTGTTGTCCGGTGAGATGAGAAGGTGGGACGGATGAGGGAGTTCGCGGTCTTCTGGGGGTGCACGATCCCGGCGAGGTTCCCGTTCATCGAGAAGGCGACCCGTGTGGTCTTTGACGACCTCGGCGCCATGGTGCACGAACTCGCGGGCCACACGTGTTGCCCCGAGGGTACGCTCGTGAAGGCGAACGACGAGGACGCCTTCTATACCGCCGCGGCCCGGAACCTGGCCATCGTCGAGAAGGCCGGTCTTGGCGTGGTGACGCCCTGCAACGGCTGCTACTCGACTTTCAAGGAGGCCGCGAGCCACCTCCGCGCCGAGTGGCGTGACCGCGACGCAATCAACGAGCGCCTTGCCTCGGAAGACCTCCGCTACACGGGCGATCTCGAGATCGCGCACTTCGCCGAGTGGCTCGCGGACACGGTGGGTGCAGGCGCGTTGAGCACGCGCGTGACACGGCCGCTGTGGGGCATGCGGGTCGCCGTACATTACGGCTGTCATCTGTTGCGTCCCCAGCCGGCCGTCCGGTGGGACGACCCGCTGCACCCTACGAAGGTGGAGGAGCTCGTCTCCGCTCTGGGCGCGCAGGTGGTGGACTACACCACCAAGATGCAGTGCTGCGGAGGCGCGCTCGACAGGGTGGGCGAGCGGGAGGGGTCGCTCGCGTTCGCTCGCAGGAAGCTTGCCGATGTGCAGAACGAAGGCGCCGACGCGCTCGTGGTGGTCTGCCCGAGCTGCTTCCAGCAGTTCGACCTCAACCAGGCTGCGCTCCAGAGGGCCAACGAAGACGTGCACGTGCCGGTCTTCTACCTTTCGGAGTTGGTGGCACTCGCGATGGGCCATGAGCCCGAAGAGCTCGGCCTCGGCATGCACCGTGTGTCGGTCGACCCGTTCTTCGATCGCTGGAAGGCTCGGTCGGAGGAGAAGCGGCGGCTTGCCGAGCACTTCGATGTGGGCCTGCTGGCCAAGTGCGACGCCTGCCAGGCGTGCAAGGACGACTGTCCCGTCTGCAAGGTCGACCCCGCCTTCCAGCCGAACGAGATCATCGCGGACCTCCTGGCCGGCCGCCTCGATGGCGTCATCGCTGAGGGCCAGCTCTGGAAGTGCATCGAGTGCTACACGTGCCAGGAGATGTGCCACAGCCGCATCGGTATGGCCGGAGTGTTCAGGCAGCTCAAGGAGCTTGCCCTAGAGCGCGGCGCGGGCCCCGAGGCGGTGGGTGCGGCGTATGCGGAGTTCCTCAAGACCGGCGCGCTGGGCAAGCCCAGGGAGTCGGCACGCAAGAAGCTCGGACTTGACCCGCTGCCGGCAGGTGGCGGGGACGCGGTCGCCCGACTGCTCTCACCCACGGTGGGCGCAGCGGACGGCACGGAGAAGGAGTGAGGGTCATGGCGTACGATCTTGGTCGATACGACGGTTTCTCGCCCGACCGGTACAGGGAGGAATCCCCCTACAAGATCCACGGTGGCTGCGGCCTCATGGGCATCTGCGATGAGAGCGGAGCGCTCATGAGCGGCGAGGAGCCCATCAGGGCGATGGCCGTGCAGCGCGACCGTGGCAACGGGCTGGGCGGCGGGTTCGCCGGCTACGGGATCTATCCCGAGTTCCCCGACCACTTCTGTTTCCACATGATGTACCACGACCTTCGCGCGAAGGATGAGGCCGAGGGGCTGCTGAGGGAGAACTTCGCCATCGAGGTGGCCGAGCCGATGCCTACGCGACCGGTGAAGGGGATCACCGATGCCCCGCTGCTCTGGCGGTACTTCCTGCAGCCGTACCCTGAGGTGCTGGAGGAGCGGGAGATGACCGCCGAGGACTACGTCGTGGGCGTTGTGATGTCGATCAACGCACGCGTAGACGGTGCGTTCGTGGCTTCCTCGGGCAAGAACATGGGCGCGTTCAAGGGCGTGGGCTTCCCGGAGGAGATCGGGCGCTACTTCCGGCTGGAGGAGTACGAGGGCCACACGTGGGTAGGGCACAACCGGTTCCCCACCAACACCCCGGGCTGGTGGGGCGGGGCACATCCGTTCACCCTGCTGGACTGGTCGATCGTCCACAACGGTGAGATCTCCAGCTACGGCATCAACAGCCGCTACCTCGAGCAGTTCGGCTATACCTGCTCGCTCGGCACGGACACCGAGGTGGCAGCCTACCTCTTCGACCTGATGCTTCGCCGGCACAAGCTGCCGGTGGAGCTGGCGTGCAAGGCGCTCGCCGCGCCGCTGTGGTCGGATATCGATCGCATGCCCGACCGAGACGCTGCGGTCATGCGTTCGCTGCGGGCCGTCTACGGACCGGGGATGCTCAACGGTCCGTTCGCGATCGTGCTCGGTTTCAACGGGGGCATGGTGGCCCTCAACGACCGCATCAAGCTCCGGCCGCTCGTTGCGGCGCGGAGCGGCAGCCGTTTGATGGTCGCCTCGGAGGAGAGCGCGATCCACACGGTGCTGACGGCTCCCGACGAGGTGTGGGCGCCCAAAGCAGGCGAGCCGGTCATCGCCAGGGTCGAGGGGATGGAGCCGCCGTTCCACAGCCAGCTCCACGCTTCACCGGCCGAGATCTCATGCGCCGTCACGGCGGCCGATGCCTGTCACGAGCTCGAGGAAGTGGCGGTCTGAAGATGCAGCAGACGTTCGTGCAGCCCGAGTTCCGGGTCAAGATCGACTACGACAAGTGCCACAAGTGTGGGCGCTGCGTACAGCAGTGCGGCTGGGGCGTGTACGAGTTCAACGAGCGCCCGATCCCGCATGACGAGAAGTGCCGCGCATGCCATCGCTGCGTGACGTACTGCCCGGCGCACTGCATCACGATCGAGAAGAACACGCTCGCGTTCCGTGACAACGACAACTGGTCGGTGGATGCGCGCACGTCGGTGTGGCGGCAGGCGGAGACGGGCGGTGTGCTGCTCACGTCGATGGGCAACCCGAAGCCGTACGAGCGGATCTTCGACAAGCTCGTGCTCGATGCGTGCCAGGTGACCAACCCGTCCATCGACCCGCTCCGCGAGCCGATGGAGCTGCGCACGTACCTCGGGCGCAAACCCGACGCCGTGTCGGTGGTGCCCGACCCCGAAGGCGGGTTCATGCTCGCCGACGACGGAGGCGTGTCCCGTAACATCAGGCTCGACGTTCCCATCATCTTCGCCCCGATGAGTTACGGGTCGGTGTCGCTGAACGTGCACAAGTCGATAGCGATGGCCGCTCAGCGCCTCGGCACCATGATGAACACGGGCGAAGGGGGCATGCACGAGGACCTCTTCCCGTACCAGGACAACATCATCCTGCAGGTCGCCTCCGGACGCTTCGGTCTGGATCCCGACGTGCTCGATCGTGCCGCGGCCCTTGAGATCAAGATCGGCCAGGGGGCGAAGCCCGGCATCGGAGGACACCTCCCGGGTGAGAAGATCGACCGCGATGTGTCGGCCACGCGGATGGTGCCCCAGGGTTCAGACGCCATATCACCGGCTCCGCATCACGACATCTACTCGATCGAGGACCTGCGCCAGCTCATCTACGCGCTCAAGGAAGCCACGGGCTACAAGCCGGTGGGCGTGAAGATCGCCGCCGTGCATAACGTGGCCGCGATCGCGAGCGGCATCGTGCGGGCCGGGGCCGACTACATCTACCTCGACGGCTTCCGCGGCGGTACCGGTGCGGCCCCTCAGGTGATCCGGGACCACATCGGCATCCCGGTGGAGATCGCGCTGGCGGTGGTCGACCAGCGGCTGCGGGACGAAGGGATCCGCAACCAGGCGAGCATCATCGCCGCGGGTTCCATCCGATCCTCGGCCGATGCCGCCAAGGCGATCGCGCTGGGGGCGGATGCCGTGGCGATCGGCACCGCAACGCTGCTCGCGCTGGGCTGCCACCTCTGCCAGAGCTGCCACACGGGCAAGTGCTCGTGGGGCATCACCACGCAGAAGCCCGAGCTCACACGACGCATCGATCCCGACTGGGGCGCCGAGCGGCTCACGAACCTCGTGCACGCGTGGAGTCACGAGCTCCAGGAGATCCTCGGCGCGCTCGGCGTGAACGCCGTGGAAAGCCTGCGAGGCAGCCGCGAGCGTCTGCGCGCGATCGGTCTCGACGAGCAGACCTGCCGGGTCCTTGGCGTCAAGCCCGCCGGACTGTAGGAAAGGGGTGCCCGGAATGGTGAAAGCAGCAACGAGTGTCCCGCCTGCCGGCGTGATCGAAGGGTACAGGCAGGTCGCACCCCTGGTCGACCGTGACGGTGATGTAGCTGTCGTTGACAGCACGGGCGTGTACTTCCAGCAACTCAACGATGCCGTCAGGCGTCTGATCGACGCAGGCGTGCGCGACGTGCGGATCACCGGGGTGAACGGTCAGCGCTACATCGGCGCCGGGCTCCGGGCGCCGGGTGTGCGCATCAGCGTGGAAGGCACCGCCGGCAACGACCTGGCCATGTTCGCGAACGGCGTCTCTATCGAGGTCAACGGCAACGCCCAGGACGGGGTGGGCAACACCATGAGCGGCGGCACGGTCGTCGTGCGCGGCGACGCTGGCGATGTGCTCGGCTATGGCATGCGTGGCGGCAAGGTCTTCGTCCGCGGAGACGTGGGCTACCGCGTGGGCATCCACATGAAGGCGTACGAGAAGAACGTGCCGGTGCTCGTGTGCGGCGGCAAGGCGCGCGACTTCTTCGGTGAGTACATGGCGGGCGGCATGCTCGTGCTTCTCGGCATGAACGCCCGTGACGGATCGCAGCCGATCGCGGGCTCCTTCCTTGGCGCAGGCATGCACGGGGGCGTCATCTACGTGCGCGGGCGCGTGGAGCCATGGCAGTGCGGAGCCGAGGTGGGGGTCGTCGAGGTCGGCGAGGAGCACATGGCCGAACTGCGCCCGGTGATCCAGGAGTATGCCACGGCGATGGGGATGGACGCCGACGAGATCCTCTCGGCCCCGTTCGTGCGGATCAGCCCGATGAGCCACCGTCCGTACGCCAAGCTCTACGCATCGATGTGATCAGCCGGAAAGGCCGTACCGCTCGTGGAACTCCGAGGCCAGCATGTCGAAGCAGACGTGGTCGTGGAAGCGGCCGCGCATGAACGCGCACTCGCGCTCGCGGCCGGTCTCGGTGAACCCGATGGAGCGGTAGAGATGCACGGCGCGCTCGTTCTCGGTGTTCGCCCTGATGGCGATCGAGTGCAGGCCGAGGTTGTCGAATCCGAATCGCAGGAGCGTCACGAGGGCGTCCCGGCCATATCCCCGGTTCTGATGCGCAAGCGAGCCCACGAAGATGCCGACTTCGGCGCGCCGGTGGAGCAGGATCACGTCGTCGAGTCCGGTGATGCCAACGAGGCGGTCGTCTTCGGCGACGTGGATCTCGAACCGGTACGCGGTGCCCTGGGACCACTCGCGCTCGGTGAGATCGAAGAAAGCGGCCTCCTGCTCGCTCGAGTAGGGCAGCTGGCTGGAGAGGAGCCACTCGTTGACGGCTGGGTCGTTGAGCCAGCCGCGCACTGTCTCGATATGGGCCTTGTCGAACCGCGTGAGATAGGTGGTCGATCCTCTCAGCACCTGTCGTTCCTCCCCGGAATCCCTCGGCATCGTCCTGTAAGGATACCCGAGACGGACAGGTTTCTCGCCCCGTTATCCCACCGGAAACACGCACGAAACACAGCGATCCTACGCTGCTCGTGAACCATGACTCACTGAAAGGAATCCGAGATGGACAAGACGATGGACAAGGACTACGTGCTGAAGAGCGTTGAGGAGCGGGGGACCCGGTTCATCCGCTTCTGGTTCACCGACGTGCTCGGCTTCCTCAAGTCGTTCGCGGTGACCGACAGCGAGCTCGAGGGAGCGTTCGAAGAGGGTATGGGCTTCGATGGCTCATCGATCGACGGTTTCACCCGCATCGAGGAGTCGGACATGGTGGCCTACCCGGATCCCGGGACCTTCCAGCTCCTGCCCTGGCGCAGCAGCGAGGACCACATGGGTGGCACCGGCCGCATGTTCTGCGACGTTCTCAACCCTGACGGCACGCCGTTCGAGGGCGATCCGCGGTACGCGCTGAAGCGCGTGCTCAAGAAGGCCGCCGACATGGGGTACACGATGTACGTGGGCCCCGAGCTCGAGTTCTTCTACTTCGCCGACTCGTGCGGCACCGAGATGCTCGACCAGGGTGGCTACTTCGATCTCACGCCGCTCGACGTGGCGAGCAACCTGCGCCGCGAGACGGTTCTCAACCTCGAGAAGCTCGGCATCCCGGTGGAGTACTCGCACCACGAGGTGGCGCCGTCGCAGCACGAGATCGACCTCCGGTATGCCGACGCGCTCACCATGGCCGACAACGTGATGACCTACCGTCTCACCGTGAAAGAGGTCGCGTACGCGAGTGGCGTCTACGCCACCTTCATGCCCAAGCCGGTACAGGGTGTGAACGGCTCGGGCATGCACGTGCACCAGTCGCTGTTCAACGAGGAGGGCAACGCGTTCTTCGACGCGAACGATCCCGAGGGCTACAACCTGTCGCCGGTGGGCAAGAGCTACATCGCCGGCCTGCTCAAGTACGCCCCCGAGTTCTGCGCGGTCACGAACCAGTTCGTGAACTCCTACAAGCGCCTCGTGCCGGGTTATGAGGCCCCCGTGTACGTCACCTGGGCGCGCCGCAACCGCTCGGCCATGGTGCGCGTCCCGATGTACAAGCCCGGCAAGGAGGTCGCGACCCGCGTGGAGCTGCGCTCGCCCGACCCCTCGGCCAACCCCTACCTCGCGTTCGCGGTCATGCTCGGCGCCGGCCTCAAGGGTATCGAGGAAGGCCTGGAGCTCATGCCCGAGGCCACCAACAACATCTTCCACATGACCGAGGAGGAGTTGGCGGAATCAGGCATCCGCACGCTGCCCAAGGACCTTGGCGAAGCGATCGCGCTCTTCGAGGAGTCGGAGTTGATGAAGGAGGTCCTCGGCGAGCACATCCACAGCTTCTTCGTGGCCAACAAGAAGGCCGAGTGGGCCGAGTACGTGGCGTACGTGACCCCCTGGGAGCAGGGCAAGTACCTGTCGATCCTGTAGGCTTCGCCCGCATCGCGGGATACGCGGTACAGCACGACGGCAATGACGCCGGGCAGGAACACCCTGCCCGGCGTTACACTTCTGTAGAGGGAGAGGAGCGGCCGGGCATGCATGTGAAGCGTGTCGTCATAGCGGCGGACGACGTCCACACGCGGGCGTGGGTCGAGACGGGCGTGGGCGCGCTCGACGCGGCCATCTTCTATTGCCCGGTGGGCGATCTTGAGTCCCGTTTGCTGGCCGAGCCGTGCGATCTCGTGATCGCCGATGCCGGAGAGGCTCCCGACCGGATCATCGCGCTCGCCGAGAATGCGGCGGGGCGCGGCTCGGAACTCCGGTTGCTGTTGCTGGTGCCGGCCGATGTGCTTGAACGTCTGCGTCTGCCGGTGGCCGTGACCGCCGACTTCGTGGTGCGCGGTTCGTCGGCCGCCGAGGTTACCGCCCGGGTGCGTGCGCTCCTGTGGCCGGGCGAGGAGGTCGCGGCTCACGATATCGTCCGTATCGACGACCTTACCCTGAACCTCGCCACCTACCAGGCCTACCTCGGCGACACCGCCGTGGAGTTCACGTACCTGGAGTACTCGCTGTTCGCGTTCCTCGTGACCCATCCCAACCGTGTGTACAGCAGGGAGATCCTGCTCAGCAGGGTATGGGGGACCGATTACTTCGGCGGCGCACGTACTGTCGATGTGCACGTGAGGCGCGTGCGCTCCAAGCTCGGGCCCGAGGTCTCACGACGGCTCGAGACCGTCCGCAACGTGGGGTACCTCTGGCGCGGCTGACCGGGATCAGGCCGCCGGACGCTGTTTGCTCACGGTGCCGAGGAACCGGTAGTCGGCCTTCCTGAGCGGTTCGCACCGGCCCTCGATGCCGCGCTCGGCCATGAACGCGCACATCTGCTCCGGCGTCATGAACGTTGCGGGCTCTCCCACCAGCCGTTCGGCGAGCGCGATCAGGCGCATCGCGAGCGGCCGAGGGTCGAGGTCGAGCACCAGCACGAACCCGCCGTCGCGCACGACCCGTCTGAACTCCGCCACGGCAGCCGTCTGATCGCGGAAGTGGTGGAAGGCGTCGGTCACCACGATCGCATCGAAGGCGTCATCGGCGAGCGGCATCTCCTCGGCGGTCCCCTGAACGGCCGACACGCGCTCGGTGGCGTTCACGTAGGCGAGGATCTCGGCCGTGGGCTCGAGGACCGTCACGTTCGCCTGGAGCGCGTCGGCGAGGAGCGCTGCGAGTTGGCCCGAGCCGCCGCCCACGTCGAGGATGCGGCCACCCGGTTTCACGGCCGGCTCCAGCCACCCCGCGATCGCCTCGGCGTCTTCGGCGGTGAACCGGTCGCCGTACCGGCGGATGAAGGGAGCGGCCCAGTTGAAGAAGCCCATCGCGCTGCCACCTTCGCTTCCCGGAGCGGTGCGCGGCCGGTGGCGTCTCCGTCCTTCCGCGTCGCTTCCGCTGTCAGGCCCTCGGGTACAATCGTGAGCATGCCCGGCCTCGGCTGATGGCAGCGATTCTACTCCGAAAGGCGCCGCATGTCCGAACGCACGATAGCCGTGATCGACGGAAACAGCCTGCTGCACCGTGCCTTCCACGGTCTGCCGCCCACGATGACGGCGCCAGACGGGCGTCCCACCAACGCCGTCTTCGGCTTCATGACGATGCTGCTGAAGATGGTGGCCGATCTGGGGCCGGATGCGGTCGTGGTGGCGTTCGACCGCGGCAAGCCGGCGTTCCGCACCGAGGCGCTGGCCCAGTACAAGATCCAGCGTCCACCCACCGACCCCGATCTCAAGGCGCAGTTCCCGATGATCAAGGAGCTGCTCACGTCGCTCGCTATACCGATCGTCGAAGCGGAGGGGTGGGAGGGCGACGATGTCCTCGGCACGCTTGCGGCACGCGGTTCGGCCGAGGGGATGCGCGTCCTGCTCATCACGGGCGACAAGGACGCCCTGCAGCTCGTCGATGACAACGTCAGCGTGGTGAGCACCAAGAAGGGCATCACCGACATCGTCGTCTACGATCGCGACGCCGTGTTCGAGCGGTACGGGGTCATGCCCGAGCAGGTAGCGGACTTCCTCGGCCTCAAGGGCGATCCGTCGGACAATATCCCTGGTGTGCCGGGGGTGGGCGAGAAGACGGCCGCCAAGCTCCTGCAGGAGCACGGCACGCTCGAGGAGGTGCTCGAGCGGGCGCCCGACATCAAGGGCAAGCTTGGAGAGAACCTCCGTGGGAACGCGGACGCCGCACTGGCCAGCAGGGTGGTCGCCACCATTCGACGCGACGTTCCGGTCGACGTCGACCTGGACGCGGTGCGTTGGGGCCAGTGGGATGAGGCCGAGGCGCTCTCCGCGCTTACGGAGCTGGCGTTCACGTCGCTCATACCGAGGCTCCGGTCCGCGCGTTCGGCGGAGACCGACGACGATCGCCCGGCGCCTGACGCGAGCGCCGCATGGCGGCATCTGACAGGCGATGAGGCTGTCCGATGGGTCGGTGACCTGTGTACGGCGCCGTCCGAAGGCCATGCCGGCGTCGCTGCCGGACCGGCTGGCGAGGAGTGCCTGTTCGACGAGGGACGGGCGGTGGCGTTCGCGCATGACGGCACGGTGGCCGTGCTCGAAGGTGCGGCGGCCGCGAGCGCGCTGGAGAGCGTGCTCACATCGCGCAACGTGAGCGCGGGCGACACGAAGGCGCTCGTCGAGGGGGCCTGTCCTCCCGGCTCCGGGGCGGGGCCACGTGGCAGCATGGCCGAACTGGCGGACCCCCGGCGGCTGTTCGATTGCGGCATCGCCGCCTACCTCCTGGCGTCGAACCGTTCCGACTACGGCATCGCGTCGCTTGCCGCCGAGTACCTCGGCAGGAGCGTGGAGCCCGGTGACACAGCTGCGGAGGCGCAGGCATCGGCAGAACTCGCCGGAGTGCTGCGCGACAGGCTCGAGGGCTGGGGCGCCACGCTCTGCTTCACCGAGATCGAGATGCCGCTCGTTCCGGTGCTCGTGCGGATGGAGGAGACGGGCGTCGGGCTCGACCGCAGCGTGCTGGATGCGCTGTCCGCCGAAACGCATGCGGAGATCGAGACCCTGATCGCCGAGATCCACGACCTCGCAGGGTACGAGTTCACGATCGACTCGCCCAAGCAGCTCGCTGAGGTGCTGTTCGAGAAGCTGGGCCTGCCACCGCAGCGCAAGACCAAGACCGGCTACTCCACCGATGCGGGTGTGCTCGCTACCCTGGCGCCGCTCCACCCGATCGCCGAGAAGATCGTCGCATACCGCGAGCTCACGAAGCTCACGAGCACGTACATCGACGCTCTGCCACGGCTGCTTGGGGAGGACGGGCGGCTGCACACGACCTTCAACCAGACCGTCGCGGCCACCGGGCGGCTCTCCTCATCGGGTCCCAACCTGCAGAACATCCCGGTGCGCACGGACCTTGGCAGGCGGATCCGCGCTGCGTTCGTGCCCGCGCATGCAGGCGATCTCATGCTCAGCGCCGACTACTCACAGATCGAGTTGCGGATCCTTGCCCACCTGTCGGGTGACGCCGGCCTCATCGAGGCGTTCACCTCCGGCGCCGACTTCCATGCGGCGACCGCCGCTCGCGTCTTCGATGTCGAGCCCGGCGATGTCGATGCCGAGATGCGCCGCAAGGCGAAAGCGGTGAACTTCGGCATCGTCTACGGCATCTCGGCGCACGGCCTCGGAGACTCGCTCGGCATCGGGTATGCCGAGGCGCAGGCCACGATCGACCGGTACTTCGCGGCCTACCCGAGGGTGCGGGCGTACCTCGACGAGACCATAGCCGAGGCGCACAAGACCGGCTATGCGGAGACGATGTTCGGCCGTCGCCGCCCGATACCCGAACTCCGCAACCGCAACCACAACCTCAGGTCGTTCGGGGAGCGCACCGCGATGAACCACCCGATGCAGGGCACTGCGGCCGACCTGATGAAGCTCGCCATGATCGAGGTCGACCGGCGGCTGCGGACCGAAGGGTACGAGGCGCGCATGGTGCTGCAGGTCCACGACGAGCTCGTGTTCGAGGCGCCGGAGGGCGAGCGTGAAGCGCTCTCCTCGCTCGCGCGCGAAGCGATGGCCGGCGTGGCCGGGCTTGCGGTGCCCCTCGAGGTGGGGATCGGATACGGGCCCAACTGGGCGGAGGCGAAGTAGGGCGGATCACATGCCGTGGCCAGGGCTGATACAGCCACCGTGCGGATGGCGCAGGGGCAGTGCGCACGTTCGCATCTCTTTCCCGCAGGTGGTACAATCTCTCGGCTACGCGTGCGCGCGTGGTGAGTACAGTCCTATAGGCCCCCGAGAGCATGACTGACCGGAAAGCAGGCGACCGAGACGGCATGGGACCGGGGCCCCGGAAGCACGGAAGGGGCCACCCGACGTGGTAGAAGAGCAGAGCAGCTACATCGAGCACGACGATCGCGAGTACACCGATGAGGAGATGCATGCCCTCATCGACGAGACCATCACCGACTTCGACGACGGTGATCTGGTGACTGGTACCGTGGTCCAGGTCGAGCGGGACGAGGTCCTCCTCGACATCGGCTACAAATCCGAAGGCGTCATCCCGGCGCGCGAACTCTCCATCCGCAAGGATGCCAACCCGGCTGACATCGTGCAGCTCGGTGACGAGATCGAAGCGCTCGTTCTCCAGAAGGAGGACAAGGATGGTCGCCTCATCCTCTCCAAGAAGCGCGCCGCGTACGAGCGTGCGTGGAACGAGATCGAGAAGAAGTTCGAGGCTGGCGAGAACGTCGAGGGCGAAGTCATCGAGGTCGTCAAGGGCGGTCTCATCCTCGACATCGGCCTTCGCGGCTTCCTCCCGGCATCGCTGGTGGATCTTCGCCGCGTGAAGGACCTCCACATGTTCCTGGGCGACCGTCTCGAGGCGCGTGTCATCGAGATGGACCGCAACCGCAACAACGTCGTGCTCTCGCGCCGCGTCGTCCTCGAGGAGGACCGCAAGCAAGAGCGTCAGGAAGTGCTCAACAAGCTGGTCAAGGGCATGATCCTGCCGGGTACCGTCTCCTCGATCGTCGACTTCGGCGCGTTCGTCGACCTCGGCGGCATCGACGGTCTGGTGCACATCTCCGAGCTCAGCTGGAGCCACGTGAACCACCCCTCCGAGGTCGTCGCGGTGGGCGACAAGGTCGAGGTGCAGGTCCTCGACGTGGACATGGGCCGCGAGCGCATCTCCCTCGGCCTCAAGCAGACCCAGGACGACCCGTGGAAGCAGCTCGTCAAGGACTTCCAGGTGGGCGTCATCGTGGACGGCAAGGTCACCAAGATCGTCCCGTTCGGCGCGTTCGTTGAGATCGGCGAGAGCGTCGAGGGTCTTGTGCACATCTCCGAGATGGCCCGCGGTCACGTGGAGAAGCCGGAAGACGTCGTCCGCGTGGGCGATCAGATCAAGGTCAAGGTCATGGACGTCGACCTCGACCGTCGCCGGATCTCGCTCTCGATCCGCGCCGCCAACGAGGAGCTCGGCCTGCCCGACGCCATCCCGGCGCCGGTGGAGGATGAAGCCGCCGAGGAGATCGAAGCGGTGGAGTCCGAGGGTGTCGCCGACGAGGCAGCCCCCGAGCCGGTCGAAGAGGCCGTCGAGACCGTTGAGGCCGAGGAGACCGTCGAAGCTGAGGAGACCGCCGAGGCTGACGATGCCGACGCGGCGCCCGAGGCTGAGGAAGCGGTCGAGGACGAGACGGAGGTCGCCGAGGACGAGCCGGAAGCCGGAGCCGAGGACGAGGCGGAAGCCGGAGCCGAGGATTCCGACGACGGAGACGACGCCTAGCGTCCTCGGCTTCACGAAGCACCTTTCGGGGCTGGGCCTTCGCGAGAGCGCGGCCCGGCCCCGTACCATCTGGAGGTAACCATGTATGTGCTCGCTCTCACCGGCGGACTCGGCTCAGGTAAGTCGACGGCCGCCGAGGTCTTCGCCGACCGTGGCGCGGTGGTGATCGACCTCGACGACGTGGCCAGGACCCTGCTGGACGAGGCGTCCGCGGTGCGTGACCGTGTGATCGAGGAGTTCGGTCCGGACGTGCGCCGCGACGATGGCGCGGTGGATCGCGCTGCGCTCGCGCGGGTCGCCTTCGCTACGGAGGACGCCACCCGCAGGCTCAACGCCATCATGCACCCGGCGATCCTTGCCGCGGTCGCCGGCGCTCTCGACACGCTCGCCCTGCAGGGGGAGCCGCCGCAGGCGGTGGTGCTCGTGGTGCCGTTGCTTGTCGAGTCGCCGCTGTTTCTCGAGCCGGTGGATGCCGTGCTCGCCATCTCGGCCAACGAGGAGACGCGCATCGCCCGGGCGCTTGCTCGCGGCATGTCGCGGGAAGACGCTGAGAACCGGCTTGCGCGACAGGCGGGCGACGCGGAACGGCGTGAGATCGCCGACTACGTGATCGACAACGAGGGCACGCCCGAGGAGTTCCGTGCGATAGTGGCCGAGTTCTGGGATGCGGAGATCGCGCCGCGCGGAAGGTAGTGGGGCAGTGAGGGAGCTCAAGGTCGTCTCTGAGTTCGAGCCAGCCGGCGATCAACCGAAGGCGATCATCGGCCTGGCCGAGGGCGTCCGCGAGGGGCTGAGAGACCAGACGCTTCTCGGCGTGACCGGCTCGGGCAAGACGTTCACGATGGCCAAGCTGATCGAGGAGGTCCAGAAGCCGACCCTGGTGCTCGCGCCCAACAAGACGCTCGCCGCTCAGCTGGCGAGCGAGATCCGTGACGTGATGCCCGAGAACGCGGTCATGTACTTCGTGTCGTACTACGACTACTACCAGCCCGAGGCGTACGTTCCCACCACCGACACTTTCATCGAGAAGGACGCGAGCATCAACGCCGAGGTGGAGAAGCTGCGGCACGCCGCCACGGCCGCGCTGCTCTCGCGCAGGGATGTCGTGGTGGTGGCGAGCGTGAGCTGCATCTACGGCATCGGCTCGCCGGAGGACTACGCGGGGATGGCGGTGTTCCTCGCCGAGGGGGCGCCGTACGACCGCGACAAGCTCATCTACGACCTCATCGACATCCAGTACGACCGCAACGACTACGAGCTCTCCCGCGGCACCTTCCGCGTGCGCGGCGACGTGCTCGACGTCTTTCCGCCCTATGCCGAGGTGCCGATCCGGGTGGAGTTCTTCGGCGACGAGATCGAGTCGATCGCCGAGGTGGACCACGTGACCGGCGAGGTGGTGAACCGCTTCGGCGCAACGCCGGTGTGGCCGGCCACCCACTACGTCACGCCCAAGGACAAGCTCACCGACGCGGTGGCGTCGATCAAGGCGGAGCTGCACGAGCGGTTGGTGCGACTCAACGCCGAGGGCAAGCTGCTCGAGGCGCAGCGTCTGGAGATGCGCACCTCATACGACCTCGAGATGCTCGAGGAGATGGGGTACTGCAACGGGATCGAGAACTACTCGCGCCATCTCGACGGGCGCAAGCCCGGCGAGCCTCCGCACACGCTCATCGATTACTTCGGCGACGACTTCTTGTGCATCATCGACGAGAGCCACGTGACCGTGCCGCAGCTTCACGGGATGTACGAGGGCGATCGTTCGCGCAAGCTCACGCTCGTTGAGCACGGGTTCCGCCTGCCGAGCGCGCTCGACAACCGTCCGCTGAAGTTCGACGAGTTCAGGGCGCGGATACCGCAGACCGTGTTCGTCTCGGCCACGCCTGGCGACTATGAGACGCGCACCTCGCAGCGCGTGGTGGAGCAGATCATCCGACCCACGGGCCTGGTGGACCCCGCCATCGAGGTGCGGCCCACACACGGGCAGATCGACGATCTCATGGCCGAGGTGCGTGAGCGCGCCGAGCGCAACGAACGTACGCTCGTCACCACCCTCACCAAGAAGATGGCCGAGGACCTGGCGGATTACCTTTTCGAGCACGGCATCAAGGTACGGTACATGCACAGCGACATCGGCACGCTTGAGCGCGTGGAGATCCTCCGCGACCTGCGCGCGGGCGTGATCGATTGCCTGGTGGGCATCAACCTGCTCCGCGAGGGGCTCGACCTGCCCGAAGTCTCGCTCGTGGCGATCCTCGATGCCGACAAGGAAGGCTTCCTGCGCAACCACCGCTCGCTCATCCAGACGATCGGTCGAGCCGCGCGCAACGTGTCGGGCGAGGTGATCCTCTACGCGGACAAGGTCACGGACTCGATGCGTACGGCGATGGACGAGACGGAGCGCCGCCGCGCCATCCAGGTCGCGTTCAACGAGGAGCACGGGATCGAGCCGCAGACCATACGGAAGGCGATCCACGACATCGCGCAGTACGTGCGCGAGACGGAGGCCGGCCTCGAGCCGAGCGTGGACGTGGCGGCCGAGCTGGGTCAGCTCCCGCGCGACGAGGTGGCGCGCATCGTCGCGGCGATGGAGGAGGACATGCACGCCGCCGCCGAGGCGCTCGACTTCGAGACTGCGGCACGCTTGCGCGACCAGGTGGTCAAGCTCAAGACAGACGCCGAGTCGTCGACGGCCGATGAGGTGCTGTCGCGCCTGAAGCGGGGCGCTCGCCGGGGGTCGGCTCACGCCACGCGTCGGCGCAAGCGGTAGCTGCACGGCCGCTACGGCTCGTAGTAGGCGTCTCTCGGCTGCTCCTCGATGATGGTGATGTAGTCGCCGTCGACCGTGAACCAGTAGTAGCGGTCGAGCAGGCCGTCGGGGTCGCCTGCCATGTAGATCGCATCGTAGAACTCGCCGAAGCCGACCGTCTGTTTCGCCATACCCGGCCCGTAGAAGCCGATCGGAGGCGTGGTCGGGTACGTGTACATCCACACCTTGACGGAGCCCGGCTTCAGGCGGTGCGATGTGACCGCCGCGCCGTCGGGCTTCGCGTACCAGTAGTCGGCGTTGTAGAACTCGGCGTCCCCCTGGCTGGTGAGCCAGTCAAGCGCGGCGTCGTCGGTGAGGAAGACCGCCGTGTCGATGTCCACCCACAACTCCGTCCACGCCCCGCCGCTCTCATCGCGTATGCCTTCGATCCGGCCGAAGACGCGCGCGTCCTCCGCAGGGGGAGTTGCCGCAGGGGTCGACGGATCGGGCTCGGGTTCGGGCTCGGCGGCGGGCGGCGTCTCGGGCTCCACCGTCTCGGTCGCTGGCTCCTCGGTGGACGTGGTCTCGGCGGTCCCGGTGGTCTCGGCGGCGTCTGTTGCGGTATCAGTGGCCGCTTCAGGGCCGTCGCCAAGCCCCAGCCCGAGCGCGAAGGCTCCGGCGACGACCGCCAGGCCGAGCACCACGACTCCCGCGATCGTTAGAGCCCGCTGCGTGCGAGAGAACTCGCTCCACTTCATCGGAGCCTCCTACGGCAGGTACTGCTGCTCGATGGTCGTGATGGTCGCTTCCGAGACGGTGATCCAGTAGAAGCTCGACCTGAACGCGTCGGCGTTGGGGCCCGTGATGCGATCCACCCACTCGTCCAATGTGAGCGTGTGTCCAGCCGGATCCGAGGTCCCATCATCGTTGACGACCGTCACGACGCTGATGCCCTCCTGCACTGGGAACTCCCGGAGCGCGGGGTTGTCGTTGACGATGTAGTAGTCGTTGGGCGGGGGGGATTCGTCGCCGTGGGCGGTCGCCGCATCGGCCGCTTCGTCACCGGTGAGGAACTGGATGTAGTCCGCCTCAAGGCGCACCGTCGACCCGCTCGTGTCGACCGCGGTGATGATTGCCGGTACACGCTCGGCAGCAACGGGAACGTCAACGGGCTCCTCGTCCTCCTCGGCGGGCTCCTCCTCGGCAGGCGGTTCCACCGGCGCCGTGTCCGTCTCCGGTTCGGCGGGCGCCGCCGGTTCATCCGTCGCGGACTCCTCTTCCGAGGCTGCGATGCGGTCCTCCAGGTCTTGGACCTCTCCCGAGCGGGCGAACCACCCCGCCAGCGCTCCAACCGCCAGGGCGAGCACCACGGCCACTACCACCCAGAGCGTCGTCTTCGTGACGGGATCCTTCGTCGTCAAGCGGATCACCTTCTTCAGCGGGGCGATTGTCTAGTATGTCCCCACAACCACGTCGCTCACTCGGTCCCGGAGCGTTAGGATGGTATGCGTCCCATCGCAGGCACGGAGTGCCGCGGTGTGCCGAGGGCCGCAAGGAGGCTGCTGCATGGACGTCATCAGCACGAGTGGGCTCACGAAGTACTACGGCAAGGCGCGGGGTGTCGAGGACCTCACGATGGCCGTCCCGCAGGGCGCGGTCTATGGATTCCTTGGGCCCAACGGCGCGGGCAAGACCACGACCATCAGGTGCCTGCTCGGTATGCTCAAGCCTACGGCGGGATCATCGTCCGTGCTGGGTGAGCGGGTGACCCTCGACGGCGCGGCTCTCAGGCGTCGGATCGGATATGTGGCGGGCGAGGTACGTTTGTACGAGAAGGAGACCGGCCGCTGGCATCTCGATTACGTCGCCGGATTCCGCGGGACCAAAGGCCCGCTCACCGCCGAGTTGCTTGAGCGGTTCGATCTGGACCCGTCGAGGCGGGTCAAGGAGCTGTCGAAGGGCAACAAGCAGAAGCTCGCCCTGATCCTCGGCATGGCACACGATCCCGAGCTGCTCATACTCGACGAGCCCACGAGCGGTCTCGACCCGCTCAACCAGGAGGCGGTGTACTCGGTCATCGAGGAGCGGGTGGCCGCGGGACGCACGGTGTTCCTCTCGAGCCACGTGTTGTCCGAGGTGGAGCGGGTGTGCGACAAGGTCGGCATCATCCGCTCGGGTCGCCTGGTGGCCGAGGAGGGCGTGAAGTCGCTGCTTGGCAAGCGGCTGCGCGAGGTCGAGGTGACGTTCGCCGACCCCGTGGAGGCCTCGCTGCTGGGGGAGCTGCCGGGCGTGGACAGCGTGGTGGCCGTCTCCGACCAGAGCCTGGCGGCGCGCGTGCGTGGCGACGCGATCGACGGCGTGCTCAAGCGCATCGCAAGCCGGAAGGTCAGCGACATCCGTATCCAGCATGCAAGCCTGGAGGACGTGTTCCTGGAGTTCTACCGCAGTGATGATGCAACGCATGCGAACGAAGAGGGAGGGGAGGTCCGATGAGTTGGACGCTGTTGCGGGGCACGCTCCACCAGAACCGCGTGTCCATATTCTGGTTCTCGTTCGGCCTCGTCCTGTACTCCTGGATGATGACCTGGTTCTATCCCGAGATCGGCGGTAACGAGTACGCCGAGCTCGTGGAGACGATGCCGGCCGAGGTGCTGGCGATCTTCGGCGGCACGGAGGTGTCCTTCGCGTCGCTCGGGGGGTACTTCCAGACGGAGTATCTGGGACTCATGTGGATGGTGATCGTCGCGTCGGCGCTGATCATCTACTCCGCCAAGGCGTTCGCCGGTGAGATAGCCGAGGGCACGATGGAATTCGTGCTGTCGCAGCCTGTCTCGCGCGCACGGCTGGCCATTACCCGCATCGCAGTGATGGTGGGGTACTCGCTCGCGCTGGCCGCGGCGAGCTTCGTGCCCATCATGGTGTTCGGGCCCAAGTACGACATCGACCTGCCCTGGGACACGTTCTGGACGCTGTTCGCCTTCGGCCTGCTCTTCATGTTGGCCGTGGGTGGCTTCACGCTCATGTTGTCGGCGATCTTCAGAGGCGCCGGCAAACCCGGTGCCATCGCCGCCGGCGTGCTCGTGGTGTTGTGGATCGCCGACCTCGTATCGAACTTCTCGGAAGCCGCCGAGCTCTTCGACCCGATCAACATCGTGAGCTACTGGCAACCGGGCAAGATCATCAACGGCGACCCGGTGGACGCGGCGGCGTGGTGGCTGTACGGCGGCGTGGCGCTGGTATCCGCCGTGGCGGCAGTGGTCGTGTTCCGGCGCAGGGACGCTGCGTGAGGCGGTGGGCGTGCCGCACATGACGACACGCTCGTTCGACCTGACACGGCTGCTGCCGGGGCCGCGGTACTGCGCCGGGTGCGCCGGGCGGGTGTGCCGGGGGCTCGATGACGTGCCCGGCGTTCTCGAAACGCGCTGCGACCTCGAGGGCGGCACCCTCACCGTGACGTACGATCCTGAGTCCCTTGAGGAGAGGTCGCTCGAGGAGTTGGTGGAACGCCTGGCGCTGGACGAGGCAGGCGTCGTGGGGCACGCGGTCTACCGGCTCGAAGGGCTCGATTGACCTGACTGCGCGCGGACCGTGGCCGCGTCCGTACGGCAGATCCCCGGCGTCGTATCCGCCGACGTCAACTTCGCGAGCGGGCTGCTGCTCATGGAGTACGACCCCGAAGCGGATCCGCGCGGCGCCGCGGTTGCCGCGGTGGTCGGCGCCGGTCACGGTATCGAGGCGGTCGATTCCGAGGGCGGACCGCCGCTCCCGGCTGTCTCGTGGTGGGTGAAGAACCGGACCGAGATCCGCGTGGGCATCGCGTCGATCCTCCTCGTGCTCGGATGGCTTCTCGGGGGTCTAGCGTCGGAAGTACCCTCGGTGGGTGCGTTCGCGCTGGCGATCATCGTCGGTGGCTCACTGGTGTGGCGACGCGCGGTGACGTCGCTCATGGCGCGTACGCTCGACATGAACGTGCTCATGACGCTTGCGGTGAGTGGCGCCGCCGCGCTGGGCGAGTGGGGCGAAGGGGCCACCGTGATCGTCCTGTTTGCGTTGGGCGGCATGCTGGAGTCGCGGTCGGTCGCGCGCACCAGGCGCTCGATCGGGGAGCTCATGTCACTCGCGCCCGAGCGTGCGCGTCTGCGGATGGATGAGGGCGAGATCGAGGTCGCGCCTGCCGATGTGCCTGTGGGGGGCACGATCGTGGTGCGTCCTGGTGAGCGTGTACCGCTGGACGGAGTGGTGGCCGAGGGTGTGTCGGCCTTCGACGAGTCGCCCATCACGGGCGAGTCGCTGCCTGTGGACAAGCGTTCCGGCGACACCGTCTATGCGGGCACGCTCAACACCTCCGGCCTTGTGGCGATCGTGACCACGGCTCCGGCAGCCGAGACCACGATTGCTCGCATCGTCCACCTGGTCGAAGCGGCCCAGGCGAGCCGTGCGCCCGTGCAGCGGTTCGTGGACAGGTTCAGTCGCGTCTACACCCCGATCGTGATGGTCGCGGCGGCGGCGGTCGCCATCGGCGGGCCGTTCCTCGGGGGACTCAGCCCGGGGTGGGTGGGGATCGAGGGGTGGCGCGAATGGGTCTACCGCGCGCTCACGCTCTTGGTGATCTCGTGTCCGTGCGCGCTGGTGGTCTCCACGCCCGTGGCCATCGTCTCCGCGATCGCGCGGGCCACCAGGGACGGCGTGCTGGTGAAGGGGGGCGCCTTCCTCGAACGCGCCGCTCACGTCGGGGTGGTGGCGTTCGACAAGACGGGCACCCTTACCGAGGGGCGCCCGGTGGTGATCGAGACGATCGCGCTGGGCCACGAACCGGTCGAACGGGTGGCATCCCTGGCGGCCGCCGTGGAGGCGCACTCCAATCATCCGCTGGCGGCTGCCGTGACGGCCGCCGCGGCGCCTGCTTCGGAAGCGGTGAGCGGGGTCGTCGAGACGCCCGGGCAGGGCGTGTCCGCGCAGGTGGACGGCGTGCGTGTCTCGGTCGGCAGCGCCGCGTATGCCGGGGAGCTCGGCGTGATGTCGGGCGAGACGGATGCGGGGGCGCTGGCGCTGGAGGAGCGCGGTCTCACCGTGCTCGTCGTGGCGACCGGTGACGGCTCCGACATGCGTGCGATCGGCTTGCTGGGCGTTGCCGATGCGGTGCGCTCCGACGCATCGCGTGCGGTCACGGACCTTCGCCTGGGCGGGGTGGCGCACGTGGTCATGCTCACGGGTGACAACCCCGCCGCGGCAGCTCGCGTAGCGGAGATGACGGGCATCTCCGAGTACCGCGCACGTCTTCTTCCCGAAGGGAAGACCGATGCCGTGGGCGAGCTGCGCGAGGCGTACGGACCGGTCGCGGTGGTGGGCGACGGCATCAACGACGCCCCTGCCCTCGCGAGCGCCGACATCGGCATCGCGATGGGAGCCGCGGCGAGCCAGACCGCGCTGGAGACCGCCGACGTCGCGCTTCTGGGAGACGACCTGTCGGCCCTCCCGCGGTTCATCGGCCTCGGGCGCAGGACGATGCGCATCGTGAGGCAGAACATCGCCCTGTCGCTGGCCGTCAAGGCGGTGTTCCTCGCGCTCGCGATGACGGGTCACGCCACCCTGTGGATGGCGGTCTTCGCCGACACCGGCATCGCTCTCGTGGTGATCGCGAACGGCCTGCGTCTCCTGGGCGGAGCGGCAGCCGCCCGCGGCGAGTAGAGCAACCGGGCGATCCCGGAAGGCGGGTTGCATTACCTCGTAATGCGAGGTACTATTCATTACACAGTATCTAGGTCGACGGGGGGCGTGACATGACGGACGACGTGATGCGGTTCTTCGCAACGTGGCTCTTCACGCATGAGGCCGCGGATGAGGAGATCAAGGCCGCGATCCGGCGGGGCATTGCCGAAGGGCCCGAGGGCATGACGGGTGGACGGGATGCGTTCGTGGACGGCCTCGCGGCGATGGTCGAGGAGGAGAAAGAGAAGCTCAAGCTCGACCTCGAGGCGCGCGCCCGTGGTGAGCAGGTCTCGGAGGAGAAGGAATCCGATCCCGCACTGGACGAGATCCGCTTCGAGGTCGCCGAGCTGCGCGGCCGACTCGACACCATGGAGTCGCTGCTGGAGACCATCCTCCGCAAGCTCGGCGAGTAGGGGTGCGCCATGCCATCCCGTAACGCCGTCATCGTGGGGGTCACGCTCGGCCAGCTGGTACGGCAGCTGCCCTCTGCGCGCTTCGGCCTGGCGCCGGGCCGCGTGAGGCGCGCGGCCTGGGCCCGCGCGTTGCGTCTGTCGTTCGAGCGCCTCGGCCCGGCGTTCGTGAAACTCGGCCAACTCATCTCCGTGAGGCCCGACGAGTTCTCGGCGGAGCTGGTCGCCGAGATGCAGAGCATGCAGGACGCTGTTCCACCCATACCCGCGAGTGCCATCCGCTCGGTCATCCGCAGTGAGTTCGCGGCGGAGCCCGAGGAGTTGTTCGCGTCCTTCGATGACACGCCGCTCGCCGCCGCTTCGATCGCTCAGGTACATCGGGCGACACTCGCCGCACCCTGCCGACCTGTGTGGGGCGACGTGCTTCCGGCGGGCGCCGAGGTCGTGGTGAAGGTCGTGCGCCCGGGGGCGGCCGAGTCCATCAGGGGCGACGTGGCCATAGTGCGCCGGCTGGCTACCCGCCTCGCGGGAACCCGGTTCGCGCGCCGATTCGACCCTGTGGCGCTCGTTGACGAGTTCGCCGAGACGGTGGACCGGGAGCTCGACTTGCGTAAGGAAGGCCGGTTCGCTGACCGATTCGTTTTCGACTTTCGCGACGACGACAAGGTGGTGGCGCCGCGGATCGTGTGGTCGAGGACCACCGCGAAGGTGCTCACCATGGAGTACATCACCGGATGGCGATTGAGTGACCTTGAGACCGCGCGTGCGGCGGGCGTTGACTGCAAAGGTCTTGCGATCCACGGGGCGACGGCGTTCATGCGGCAGGTCTTCGTCTACGGCCGCTATCACGCCGACCTGCATCCCGCGAACATCTTCGTCACCCCCGAGAACACCATCGCGTATCTGGATTTCGGCATCGTCGGCTACCTCACTCCCGAGGAGCGGATGAACATCACGCAGGTGATGGCTGCCCTCGTCTACCGTGACCCGGACAGGGCGCTCAGGTACTCGGAGAAGCTCGGCGTGCATGTGCCACCCGAGCACGTCGAGCCTGTGCGCAAAGGGCTGGGCGAGCTGCTGGATGGCGATGTGCGACCAGACGGCACCCGCGATTTCGCCCACTTCGGGCTTGGGTTCCTCAGGCTGCTGGGGGCGCACGACATCGCGATCCCCGGAGGATACGGCCTGCTCATCAAGTCGCTCGCAACAGTGGAGGGTGTGGCACGCGCCCTCTATCCGGAGATCGACATCGTGTCCACGGCGCAGCCGTTCACCACGCGCATCCTCGGTCGGGCGATGGGCGATCCCGTGCGCGTGCGGGAGCGCATGCCGGCCGCGGTGAGGGCGGCGCTGCGTGTGCTTACCGAGTAGGGGCCGGAGCCGTCGGCGGTGAACTGGTGTCCGGCATGGAGGGGGCAGGGGGAGATGACGATGACTCGATCGGCACAGCTCGGCTGGGGACGTGGAATCCTGTGGGGGCTGGGGGCGGTCATTGCGGGCGGCGTGGTGCCATACGTCCTGCTCATGACGTCGTTGGGCATGGCCATGGCGGTGATCGTCGTGCTGCGCCTGGGCGAGTACGCAGGTGTTGCCGCGTATATGCTCGCTCTTATCGGCGGGCTGGGCGTGTATGCGGGCGTCATACATGCGACGATCAAGATGATCGGTCGCCGCAGGCCTGTTCCATGGTGCGTCTGGCCGGGACTGGCGGTGTCTCCGGTCGTATGGTTGGGATTCGCGACCGTAGGTGACCCTGCCGGGGTCTACGAGCCGGGGATCGCCCTGCCTGCCCTGATCGGACTTACGATCGCCTTCGTGACACTAGGCGAACACCGGTGGACCGCGGTGGCGTGATGACTCGCACGATGCGCACCATCATCGTGGCGCTGGCCGTACCGGTTGTGCTGATAGTGATCGCCGCCGCGTTCCAGTACGTGCTGTACGCGCTGCCGTTCTTCGCGGTCTACTTCCTTCGCATCGAAGACGAGGGCGTGATGGGGGCGGTAGCGTGGTCGGTCTGGGGCGGCGGGCTGGCGACGCTCGGCGTCATCGCGTACGGTCTCGTGCGCCGGGTGGCGCGGTTCGAGCGGAACCGCGCGGGCGTCTGGACCGGTTCGGTCGCGTACCTCGGCGTGGTCATGGCACTCGCGCTCCTCGGACCGTCGATGGACTCGCCGACCGGAGTCCTCGCGTCGACCCAGGTGTTCACCGCCGTCCCGGTACTGCTGGGCATCGCGGTGGCATGGGTCAGGCGGTCGTCGGCCGTGCGCGCTACTCGCTCCGGGGCTCCTCGAGTCCCTCGTCGAGGGAGCCGCTCCGGTACCCGTCGAGATCCTGCGTGACGAACTCGAAGCCCGCCGCGCGCACACCCGCCGCAAGCTGCTCGCGCAGCGCGAAGGCACGCTCCATCTCCGAGGGGTCGACCTCGATCCGGGCGATGTCGCCGTGCGAGCGTACGCGTACCTGCTTGAGCCCCAGTCTCCGTGCGGCAGCCTCCGCGACCGCGACACGGTCGAGGTCCTCCTCGGTGATAGGTGTGCCGTAGGGGAACCGTGTGGCGAGGCACGCGCCTGAGGGCTTGTCCCACGTGGGGAGGCCGAGCTGCTCGGAAAGCGCCCTGATCTCGTCCTTGTGCAGGCCCACATCCAGGAGCGGGCTCACCACACCGAACTCGCTGATCGCGCGCAGCCCGGGGCGGTGTTGTCCCGGGTCGTCGGCGTTGGTCCCGTCGAGCACCCATGAGATGCCTCGCGTGGTGGCGATGGTCCGGAACAGGGAGAACATCTCGGCCTTGCAGTAGTAGCAGCGATCGGGGGGATTCGACTGGAAGCGAGGGTCGGTGAGCTCGTACGTCTCGACCTCGTACGTGTTCAGGCCGAGCGAACGCGCCGTGGCCCGCGCCTCGTCGATCTCGGAGGCGGGATGCACGTCGGAGACGGCGATCACCGCGAGGCACTTCTCGCCGAGCACCACGTGTCCCGTGAAGGCGAGCAAGGTGGAGTCTACGCCGCCAGAGTATGCGACCAGCGCGCTGCCGAGGTTGGCCAGGCGGTTGCGCAGGTCGTCGTACTTTCGGGTGAGTGTGCTCACAAGGTTCCTTACAGCGGGTATGCGTATCGTACACGACAAGAGGGGGGCAGAAGGGGAATACGAATACAAGGCGACCGGGAGGAGCATGGTATGGCCGACGAACTGCATGAGAGCATCGAGCATCACGCGGCGGAGGATCGCAGGTTCCCACCGCCGCAGTCGTTCCTGGAGCGCGCGGTGGTATCGGGGAGTGCCGCGTACGAGGAGTCGTACCGACGCTCGCTCGAAGATCCGGACGGCTTCTGGGGTGATGCTGCCCGGAGCGAGCTCTCGTGGATGACACCGTTTTCCACCGTCCGCTCTGGCGGGTTCGACGAGCTCGACTACCAGTGGTACGCGGACGGCGCCCTGAACGTCTCGGCCAACTGCCTCGACCGGCATCTCGATACCTGGCGCCGCAACAAGGCGGCGCTCATCTGGGAGGGCGACGACGGCAGCACCGCTACGTTCACCTACCAGCAGTTGCATCACATCGTGAGCAAGTTCGCCAACGTGCTCAAGAAGAAGGGCATCGAGCGCGGCGACCGGGTGGCCATCTACCTCCCGATGATCCCCGAGCTGGCGATGGCGATGCTCGCCTGCACGCGCATCGGCGCCATCCACTCGGTCGTGTTCGGCGGCTTCTCTGCGAGTGCGCTCCGCGAGCGCATACAGGACTGCGGCGCCAAGCTGCTCATCACCGCCGACGAGGGCATCCGTGGCGGTCGCAAGGTGGCGCTCAAGGCCGCTGCCGACGAAGCGTTGTTCGAGTGTCCGAGCGTGGACGCCTGCATCGTGGTCAAGCGTGGGGCGGGCGACGTGGACATGGAGCCCGGTCGCGACACGTGGTGGCACCAGGAGATCACCGCACCGGAGGTGCGCCGGCCGTGCCCGCCCGAACCGATGGGAGCAGAGGACCCGCTCTTCATCCTCTACACGTCCGGCTCCACGGGCAAACCCAAGGGCATCCTCCACACCACTGCCGGCTACCTGCTGTACACGCTCATGTCGTTCAAGACGGTCATGGACTACCGCGACGAGGACGTGTACTGGTGCACCGCCGATATCGGGTGGATCACCGGTCACAGCTACATCGTGTACGGGCCGCTTGCGGCAGGGGCCACCACTCTCATGTTCGAGGGCGTGCCCACATATCCCGATCCGGGGCGCTTCTGGGGTGTGGTGGAGAAGTACCGCGTGAACACGTTCTACACGGCGCCGACGGTCATCCGTGCACTGATGCGGCACGGCGCGGGGTGGCCGCAGCGGTACGACCTGTCGTCGCTGAGGCTCCTAGGCACCGTCGGAGAACCGATCAATCCCGAGGTGTGGGAGTGGTATCACGACACGATCGGGCGGAGCGAGCTGCCGATCGTGGACACATACTGGCAGACCGAGACGGGCGGGTTCCTGATCACGCCGTTCCCCGGCGCGACCGAGCTCAAGCCGGGCTCGGCCTCGTGGCCGTTCTACGGCGTCGTGCCCGAGGTGGTGCGCGAGGACGGAAGCCGCGCCGATCCGGGTGAAGGCGGCTATCTCACCGTGAAGGAACCCTGGCCCGGCATGCTGCGCGGCACGTGGAACGACCCTGAGAAGGCTCGGCTGCGGGAGGTCTACTTCAGCCGGTTCCCCGGCCGTTACTTCACCGGCGACGGCGCGCGGGTCGACACCGACGGCGACTACTGGCTGCTTGGCCGGGTGGACGACGTCATCAATGTGAGCGGACACCGTCTGGGCACCGCGGAGATCGAGAGCGCCCTCGTGAGCCACGACAGCGTGAGCGAGGCGGCCGTGGTTGGCTTCCCGCATCCCGTGAAGGGCGAAGGCATCCACGCCTACGTGGTGCTGCGCGACGGCCACTTCCCCTCGGAGGACCTTGCCCGCATCCTCAAGGGACACGTGCGCAAGATCATCGGTCCGATCGCTCAACCCGACGAAGTGCAGTTCGCCCACGACCTGCCCAAGACGCGCTCGGGCAAGATCATGCGCCGCATCCTGCGCAAGATCGCGGCAGGGGAGCGCGAGATGGACGCCTTCGGAGACCTTTCCACGCTCGCGGACCCCAAGGTGGTGAAGGAGCTTCTGGCGGGCATGTGAGCGCGCGATCGTATGGCGGGTGTACCGCCCGCCATACGAGAAGTATCAAACATTGTGACTTGCAGTTACAAACATTCGGCCCCTACAGTGTTGGCTCGGCGGCACTCATCCAGCCGCCCGGAAAACATGGGAAGGGGTCGACTGATGGCATATCCAGTACTTGAGGGCAAGGTCGCGATCGTCACCGGCGCGGGTCAGGGCATGGGCGAAGTGACCGCGCGGCTGTTCGCGGCGTCGGGCGCCAAGGTCGTCGTGGCCGACTTCAACCGGGAGACCGGCTCGAAGGTGGCCGAGGAGATCGTCGCCGACGGTGGTGACGCGACGTTCGTGTATGTGGACATCTCCAAGTCCGCCGAGGTCGAGGCGATGGTCGCGAAGACCGTGGAGACCTATGGCAGGCTCGACGTGGCGGTGAACAACGCGGCCCTCACGCCCGACCAGGGCCTGATATCGGACTTCGACGAGGACTACTACGACCGGCTGATGTCGATCGACCTCAAGGGCACCGCACTGTGCCTCAAGTACGAGCTCCGGCAGCTGATCGCCCAGGGCGACGGCGGGTCGATCGTCAACATCTCGTCGGTGAGCGGCTTCCGGCCGCAGATGACCACGTTCGCGTACACGGCCGCCAAGGCCGGTGTGGTGGGCATGACCAAGACCGCGGCCATGGAGAACGGTCCGCATGACATCAGGGTGAACGCGGTGGCGCCGGGCGCCATCGACACCCCGATGCTGCGGAACGCCCTCACGCAGTTCGGTCTCGACCCCGAGCGCTATGCGCTGCAGATGAGCAACCTGGGCCGCTTCGCCCAGCCGTCGGAAGTGGCCGAGGCGAGCCTCTGGCTGTGTTCCGACGCGTCCTCCTACGTCACCGGCACCACGCTTCACGTTGACGGCGGCTTCGTGGACGCCCCGCCGCTGGTGTAGGGGCCGGCGACGTGCAAGGCAACGGCGGGGTCCCGGCATGGACCCCGCCGTTCAGCGCCCGGACCCGTTGTCGGCGGCGGCCGCGAGGAGGGGCACCAGCACGGTCTCGAGCACGTCGCGTTGCGGCGGGGATCCCATCGCGTCGGTGAGATCGAACACGTCGTCGGCAACGCCCGAGCGCGTGGTGACCACGGCGCGCCGTATGTCGAGCCCGGCGCATTGGATCGCCGAAGCAAGGTCGTGGAGCAGTCCGATGCGGTCGTGAGTGCGGACGTGCACGCTGGAGGAGAACGGGCCGCACGGGCCGAGCGTCACCTTGCACGGTGTGGCATCGGGTACCGGGCGAGGGCGGTAGTGTCTGCGCCGTCCCTCAAGCAGCGACTCGAGACCGGCCCGGCCGCTCAGCGCGTCGGAGAGGTGACGCTCAAGGGCATGCCAGGTGCTCGCGTCCACAGGGGCTCCAGTGGAAGGCGCTACCACGAACATGTCGAGCCCCACGCCACGGTGGGACGTGAAGGCCTCGGCGGCAAGCGTGTCGAGGCCCGAGACCGCCACCGCACCGGCGATCGCCGCAAAGAGCCCCGGTCTGTCGCGGGTGGCGATGTCGAGCAGCCATGTGTCGGGGGCATCACCTGCGCGTACGTCCAGCGCGACCTCCCCGAACACTCCCGGGCCGGACAGGCTCTGGACAAGGCGTCCGTCGCGCAGCACGTGCCCGGGAGTACGCCTGGCGAGGTACCGGAGCGGCGCGGTCTCGATGAATGACAGCACGGCGCGCGAGGCGCCTTCCGCGAGTGCGAGACGCGCCGCCTCGTCGCGGCACGCGTGTGCCATCGAGACGATGCCGGTGCCGTCGATCTCCGGCGAGAGGGCGGCCTCGGTCTTGCGGGCCAGCTCGACCACGAGCGAACGGCGCCATGGCGTCCAGACATCGGGGCCGGTGGCGGTCATGTCAGCCGCGGTCAGCAGGAAGAGCGGCTCCACGAGATCCCGCCTGCCGATCCGCGCCGCCACCTCCAGTACGACGTCCTCGTCGGTCAGGTCGCGACTCGTGGCGACCTCGCCGAGGAGCAGGTGCTCTCGCACGAGCGTCTCCACGATGCGGCATGGATCCGGGGCAAGCCCAAGGCGCCCGGCAGCGGATCCGGCCTCCGCCGCACCGCGCTCCGCGTGGTCCGGTCCCGGCTCGCGCTTGCCGATGTCGTGCGTGAGCGCGGCCACCACAAGCGCCTCGAACGCGTCACCCGGAAGCGCGTCTCCAGCATGCGCCTGGTCGCCGTTGAAGAGCGACACGAGCGTGTGCAGGCTGTGGGCCCCCACCGTGTAGCGGTGCGAGAGGCCCGGGCGGCGCAGCGTCATCAGCGCCGAGAAGCCCGGTACGGCATGGTCGAGCCCGCCGGCGTAGACGGCACGCTCCACGCTCGGGAGGACGCGCGCGCCTTCTCGCGCGGCGCTTACGAGGTCGGCGAGGCCAAGCGGTGCGGGCGGGTCCTCGGCAGTGCTTCGCTTCGTGCGACGGACCGCGTCGCGCGTTGCCAAAAGGATGTGCTGCACCGCCGCCAGCGCGCGCTGCACGGCCTCCGCGTCGATACCGGCCGCCTCCGCGTCGGCCACACCCATGAGGTTTCGTGCCGTGGGCCGATGCAGGTGCAGACGCCAGCGGGCTGCCGTGATCGTGTCCTGGGCCTCCTCGAGCGCGGTGTCGACAGGAACGTTCGTGAGCGGCACGCCGGCTTCGAGCGCCGCGCGCCAGACGAGTTCGTCGATGTCCCGCTGTCCGCCGGCTCCCTCCTTGAGGTCGGGCGCCAGCAGATACGGCGAACCGGTACGGGCGCGCGCTCCGATCTCGTCCAGGAGACGGCGCCGGTCCCGGCGGAGCCGCTTGAACGCGTCGGCCACCACGCGGTGCGCCAGCCGCTCATCGCCCCCGATGAACCGGGCCGTGAGGAATGCGGTCGCCACGGTGAGGTCGGCGCTCACCGCGCGTACCTGTCCGGCGCGCGTGCGTACCTGGTGACCCACATCGACCCCGGTGTCCCAGAGCGGGTAGAGCAGCGTCCGTACGAGCGGCTCCAGGTCACGGGCGTTGCCCTCGGACACGATCAGTAGATCGATGTCCGACCCGGGCAGCAGGCGGCGGGCCCCGTATCCTCCGAGCGCGAAGACTGCGAACGGCGGGCGGGCGTGCGACGGGGCCGCCCCGGCCAGTGCCAGGACGGCCTCATCCGTGAGGTCGGAGAGTTCGCGTGCCGCGGCCGAGCCGGGCACCGCCGTTGCCATGAGGGCCGCCCGGCGGGCGGTGTACCACTGGAGTGGACCGCCCGCCGGCATCCCTGTCGCCCGTGGTGTTGCGCACATCGTCTCAGAGCGCGTCCGGGCCACGCTCACCGGTACGGATGCGGACCGCGCCCTCGCAGTCGTAGGTGAAGACCTTGCCGTCGCCGATCTTGCCACTGCGCGCAGCGTTGATGATGGCGTCCTCCACCTTCGCGGCGAGTTCGTCGTCCACCACGACCTCGACCTTGACCTTAGGTACGAAGTCCACGGTGTACTCGGCCCCGCGGTAGATCTCGGTGTGTCCCTTCTGGCGCCCGAACCCCTTCACTTCGTACGCGGTGAGACCCACCACGCCAAGTTCGTGCAGCGCCTCCTTCACGTCGTCCAGGCGATGCGGCTTGATGACCGCTTCGATCTTCTTCATCGGTGCCACTCCTCTCGCGTGATGCTCACGCAACGGTCTCGGTCTGGACGAAGTCGGGGTACGCCCGGTTGCCATGCTCGCCGATATCCAGGCCCTCGAGCTCCTCTTCCTCACTCACGCGTACGCCCATGGTGGCCTTGATCGCCAGCCACGCCGCCAGCGAGAGGGCGAAGACGAACGCTCCTACCGCTACTATCCCCAGCGCCTGGCTGCCGAGCAGGTCGAGTCCGCCGCCGAAGAACAGGCCGTTGCCGGTGGTGCCCGGGGCGATGGCGTCCTGCGCGAACAAGCCCACGGCCAGTGTGCCGAAGATGCCACCCATACCGTGCACGGCCAGCGCGCCCACGGGATCGTCGAGGTGCAGCTTGTCCAGCAGGAGCACACCGAACACGATGATCGCGCCGGCGATCGCGCCGATCAGGAGCGAGCTGCCCACGCTCACGAACGCGCAACCCGCCGTGATGCCTACCAGGCCGCCAAGCGCGCCGTTGATCGTCATGCCAAGGTCCGGTTTGCCGAGGACCACCCACGCCACCGCCGTGGCGGTGAGCGCGCCCGCTGCGGCTGCCATGCTCGTGGTCACCAGGATGTGCGAGATCGAACCGGGATCGGCCGCCATGGTCGAGCCGGGATTGAAGCCGAACCAGCCGAGCCACAGGATGAACGCGCCGGTCATCGCGGAGGTCATGTTGTGACCGGGGATGGGCCGCACGCTTCCGTCCTTGGCGTACTTGCCGATGCGCGGACCGAGAACGAGCACACCCGCGAGCGCAGCCCAGGCGCCTGTGGAGTGCACCACGGTGGAGCCGGCGAAGTCCCAGAACCCGAGTTCGGCAAGCCAGCCGCCGCCCCAGATCCAGTGACCCACCACGGGGTACACGAACGCCACCAGGAGCGCGGAGAAGACGATGAACGACCCGTACTTGATGCGCTCGGCCACGGCTCCGGAGACGATCGTAGCCGCCGTGGCGGCAAAGGCCAGCTGGAAGAAGAACTTGGCCATGAGCGGCACGCCGGTCCAACTGATGGCCGAGTACACGCCGGTGTAGGCGTCGCCCACTGCGGGGCTGTTGTCTGCGCCGCCGAGCATGAAGAGCCCTTTGAGGCCCAGCAGCCCGTTGCCGTCGCCGAACATCAACCCCCAGCCTATGACGTAGAACGCGATCGACGCGATCGCGAACACCACGAAGTTCTTGGAGATGATGTTCACGGTGTTCTTCGCCCGCGCGAATCCCGACTCCACGAGTCCGAACCCAAGGTTCATGAAGAACACCAGCATCCCTGCGAGGAGTACCCACAGGGTGTCCAGTGTCACCTGCACGTCCATGCGCTTCCTTCCTTCCGGTCGCCTCACGATCGCCCCGCGTACCTGGCACGGGTATGTCATGCATCCACGGTGGACGCGGTGTGTTTCAGCGGTGTGACGCCACCGTGAAGGTCCTGCGACAAGGGCGTGTCTCCACGCAGGACGCCGGACCCCGGCACGCGGTGCGAAAGCAGCGCGCGACGGAACGGGTGCGGTGCCGAGGCGAGTCGCTGCGGACCGGGTGCGGGGCTGGTGAGGGCGGGGTAGAATAGGGGTTTGCAGAGAAACCCCTCGCATCTTGCATACCGAAAGGCCGACCCGCATGTCTCTCGACCACATCTCCATCCGAGGCGCCCGCGAGCACAACCTCAAGGGTTTCGACCTCGAGATCCCCCGTGACCAGCTCGTGGTGATAACGGGCCTTTCGGGCTCGGGCAAGAGCTCGCTCGCGTTCGACACCATCTACGCCGAGGGGCAGCGGCGGTACGTGGAGTCGCTCTCGGCCTATGCGCGGCAGTTCCTCGGCCAGATGGACAAACCCGACGTGGACCACATCGAAGGTCTCTCCCCCGCGGTGGCGATCGACCAGAAGACCACGAGCAAGAACCCGCGGTCGACCGTGGGCACCGTCACCGAGATCTACGACTACCTCCGGCTGCTCTTCGCGCGGGTGGGCGTTCCGCACTGCCCGATATGCGGCCGCCGCATCGAGCGGCAGACGCCGGAGCAGATCGTGGACGCGATCCTCGAGATGGCCGAGGGCGCCAGGTTCCAGGTGCTCGCGCCGGTGGTGAAGGGGCGCAAGGGCGAGTACGGCAAGCTGTTCAGCGAGCTCAAGGCCGAGGGATTCACCCGCGTGCGGGTGGATGGCGAGGTCCGTATGCTCGACGAGGAGATCGTCCTCGACAAGAAGTACAAGCACACGATCGACGTGGTCCTCGACCGGCTCGTGATGAAGGACGGCATCCGGACGCGTCTCGCCGAGAGCGTGGAGATGGCGCTCCGGCTAGCGGGCGGCACCGTGATGATCGACGTGGTGGACGGCGAGGAGCACGAGTTCTCGCAGGCGCTGGCATGTCCGGAGCACGGGTTCTCGATGGACGAGCTTGCGCCGCGCGACTTCTCCTTCAACTCGCCCTATGGCGCCTGCCCCGAGTGCCTCGGCATCGGCAGCAGGCTTGAGGCCGACCCCGACCTTGTGGTCCCTGACCGCTCGCTCTCCATCGCCGAGGGCGCGATCAAGCCCTACTCGGGCAACCTCAACTACTACCCGCAGTTGGTGGAGGCCGCCGCCAAACACCTGGGTGTGAGCATCGACGCGCCCTGGAGCGACCTGCCCGAGGAGGCGCGGCACAAGCTGCTGCACGGGTTCGGTGACGAGAAGATCCGGCTCGACTACGTGACCCGGGACGGCCGCGAGACGTACTGGTTCACGAAGTACGAGGGCGCGCTCGCCAGCGTGATGCGCCGCCACGAGGAGACCGAGAGCGACGCCAGCAAGGAGAAGCTTGAGGAGTACATGGCCGTGATCCCGTGCGCCTCGTGCGGCGGCGCGCGTCTCAAGCCCGAGATCCTCGCGGTGGCGTTCGGCGGCAAGAGCATCAACGAGGTGACGATGCTCTCGGCGAAGGACTCGCTCGAGTTCTTCGAGGGCGTCGAGCTCTCCGAGCGCGATGAGGCGATCGGCCGCCGCATCATCAAGGAGATCGTGGAGCGGCTGCGCTTCCTCGTCGAGGTGGGGCTCGACTACCTCACCCTCGAGCGCGCTACGGCCACGCTCTCGGGCGGGGAGGCGCAGCGCATCAGGCTCGCCACGCAGATCGGCAGCGGTCTCGTGGGCGTGCTCTACATACTCGACGAGCCCTCCATCGGCCTGCATCAGCGCGACAACGCCCGGTTGATCGCGGCGCTCGAGCGACTGCGCGACCTCGGCAACACCGTGATCGTGGTGGAACACGACGAGGAGACCATCCGCTCGGCGGACTTCGTTGTGGACATGGGGCCGGGCGCCGGCGAGCACGGCGGGGAGCTCGTGTGCGTGGGCGAGCCGGAGAAGATGCTGCACTGCGCCGAATCGCTGACGGGGCGGTACATGTCGGGCGAACTGAGCATCCCCGTACCCGCCGAGCGCCGGGAGGCCGAGCGCGGTCACATCACGGTGGAGGGCGCGCGCCAGAACAACCTGCAGTCGGTGGACGTGGCGATCCCTCTCGGCTCGCTCACCGTGGTCACCGGCGTCTCGGGTTCCGGCAAGAGCTCGCTCGTGACCGACACGCTGGCGCCGGCGCTCTCGAACCACATCTACCGGACGCGCCACCGCACCGGGAAGCACGACCGCATCCAGGGGCTCTCCGACGTGGACAAGGTGATCGTGATCGACCAGAGCCCGATCGGCAGGACGCCGAGGAGCAATCCCGCCACCTACACGGGCGTGTGGGACGACATCCGGGCGCTGCTGGCGTCCACCAACGAGTCGAAGGCCCGCGGTTACGCGCCCGGGCGGTTCAGCTTCAACGTGCGTGGCGGCCGCTGCGAGGCGTGCAAAGGCGACGGGCAGATCAAGATCGAGATGCACTTCCTGCCCGACGTCTACGTGCCGTGCGAGGTGTGCAAGGGCGCCCGATACAACCGGGAGACGCTGCAGGTCACATACAAGGGCAAGAACGTGGCCGACATCCTCGACATGTCGGTCGAGGAAGCGGTCTCGTTCTTCGAGAACATCCCCAAGATCCGTCGCAAGTTCCAGACGCTTTACGATGTAGGCCTCGGCTACGTGCGGCTCGGCCAGCCCGCCACCACCCTCTCCGGCGGCGAGGCGCAGCGCGTGAAGCTCGCGAGCGAGCTGCAGCGCGTATCGACCGGCAAGACGTTCTACATCCTCGACGAGCCCACCACGGGCCTCCACTTCGACGACGTGCGCCAGCTTCTGAACGTGCTGCAGCGCCTGGTGGACGCCGGCAACACGGTCCTAGTGATCGAGCACAACCTCGACGTGATCAAGAGCGCCGACTGGATCGTGGACCTCGGCCCCGAGGGGGGCGATCGCGGCGGACATGTGGTGGTGGCCGGCACGCCGGAGGACGTGGTGGCATGTGACGGATCGCATACTGGCCGGTTCCTGAAGCCGGTGCTGGAGGGGCACGGCGCGAGCGTTACGGCGGGTGCGTGACGGAGCGGCTGTCGGCTTCGGATAGAGAATCACGGTGTGGCTGACGGACGGCACGAATCCGCAGACGAACGCAAGATACACCGCGCAGTGTGACCACCGTCACTTATCGTGACTACCCGGTACACGTAGGATGACCGGTAGGGTATCGGACGCCCACACTCCTTGTTGCAGCCGCGTCCGCCGGTTCCGTTGCGACAAGGGGGATTCTCATGCGTCGTATCGTCCGATCGTCAAGGGCGGGTAGGCGAGCGCTTCGATCGCTCCCGCTGGTGCTTCTGGCGGCAGCGCTCGTTCTGCCATCCACGGTGTACGGCTTCACCGAGCCGGTGCCGCTGGAGATCGAGAAGATCACAAAGGGCGCCGAGGATATGCCTCCCGCAGCGGACGGCTACTCCCAGGAAGCGGCGATGACGCCTGACGGGCGCTACATCGCGTTCGCTTCCGACGCATGGAATCTGGTGGAGGGTGACACCAATCGGACGACCGATGTGTTCGTGTTGGACACGACCACAGGGGTCACCGAGCGTGTGAGCCTTTCCAGCGATGGGCTTGAGGGATCGGATTCGAGCTATGAGCCGTCGATCAGCGACGATGGACGGTACGTCGCGTTCCGCTCGTACTCTGACGACCTCGTGACCGGTGACGTCAACTACACGTCGGACGTGTTCGTGCACGATCGCGACACCGGCGTGACCGAGCTGGTGAGCGTCAGCAGCGCTGGGGTGCAGGCCAACGGCTACTGCTACACCCCGGCGATCAGCGGCGACGGGCGCCATGTGGCGTTCGTATCGACTTCACAGGGTCTTGCGCCCGGAGATGACGCCCTGTGGTATGAGAAGGTCTACGCGCATGATCGCGAGACCGGGGACACGGTCCTGGTGAGTGTCAACCCCTCCGGGTTCGGCAGCAACAGCAGTTCCCATGAGCCCTCCATGAGCTACGATGGCCGCTTCGTGGCGTTCCGTTCCTATGCGAGCGACCTGGTCCCCATGGACACCAACGGACAGTCCGATGTGTTCGTGCGCGACATGGTGGCGGGTGTCACACAGCGCGTGAGCATCTTCTCTGGCGGCGTCGAGGCGAACTCCTACTCCTGGTACCCGGATATCAGCTCCGACGGCCGGTGGGTGGCGTTCACTTCCCAGGCGAGCAACCTGGTGGCATCAGACACCAACTATGGCGCCGACATCTTCGTGCACGACCGCATGAGCGGTGCCACCGAGCTGGTGAGCGTTTCGAGCGCCGGGCTCCAGGGGATAGGGACATCCTACTATCCCAGCATCAGCAATGATGGCCGCTTCGTCTCGTTCGGGTCGTACGCAGCGTTCGTTGGCGACGACACGAACGGTACCGAGGACATCTACCTTCGGGACAGGCAGCTCGGGACCACCGTGAGGGTGAGCGTTGCCGAGGATGGGGGAGACCCCGACTACTGGTCGAACGAGGCCCGCGTGTCCGACGATGGTGACAGGGTGGCGTTCATGTCGGTCGCCTCGAACCTGGTCGCCGACGATTGGGCCGGACACCCTGACGTCTTCTACCGTGACATCAGCGCGGGCACCACGACGCTGGTGAGTGTGGGTGGCGTCATCACCGAGCCCATGGATGACTCGCGGTTCTCGCGGATCAGCGCCGACGGCCGCTATGTCGTGTTCCAGACGTGGGCGCCCAACCTGGTGCTTGGTGACGACAATGACGAGACCGATGTCTTCGTCCACGACCGTGAGACTGGCGAACTCGAGATGGTGAGCGTCTCCAGCGACGGCGTCCAGGGCGATGGATGCTCCAGCCATCCGTCGATCAGCGCTGATGGCAGGTACGTCGCCTTCCAGTCGCGCGCCAGCAATCTGGTGGAGGACGACACGAACGGATATGCCGACGTGTTCGTCCACGACCGGGAGACCGGTGTCACGGAGCGCGTGAGCATGAGCACCGATGGCGTGCAGACGGGCGACTGTTCCTCGTGGCCGTACATCAGCGCCGACGGCAACGCGGTGGTCTTCCGCTCGGAGTGGGATATCGCTTCGGAGGACACCAACGGGTACGTGGACATCTACGTGCACTACCGTGACACGGGTGTCACCGAGCTCGTGACCGTCAACACCGCGGGCGTAGCCGGGGATGATAGCGCCCACTGGCCGTCGCCTAACCAGGACGGCACGATCATCGCGTTCCGTTCCGAGGCGTCGGACCTCGTGGAGGACGATACCAATGGCAACGCGGACATCTTCGTGCGTGACATGACCGCAGGTGTCACCGAGCGCGTGAGCGTGAGCACGCTCGGCACGGAGGCGGACGACTGCTCGCGGTGGCCGTCGATAACCGCTGACGGTCGTTACGTCGCATTCCAGTCGGGCGCGCGCAACCTGCTCGACGACGCGCCGGAGGAGTGGAACGACGGGGACATCTTCGTCCGCGATCGCGAAGAGGGCACCACGATCCGCATCACGAACGCCGATCCCGATGCGGCCCCGATCGATGTGAAACTCATCATCGAGGATCCGGAAGCATCGAACGAGGCCAACGGCTGCTCGGCCAATCCTGCCATCAGTGCCGATGGCGCGTATGTCGTGTATTCCTCGGAGGCGTCCAACCTTGTTGCTGACGACGCCAACGGCACGACGGACGTCTTCGCGTACGAGATGGCGACCGGTGAGACCGCCCGGGTGGCTGCCGTGTACGGCTCGGAGGGCTCGGGCCCGCTGAAGGTGGCCGCCCGTCGCGAGCCGGCCAAGCCCTCTATCAGCGCCGACGGGACGTACGTGGCCTTCTGCTCCAACGCAGGCGATCTCATACGTGGCGTGACGGTCAACAGCTGGGTCGACCAGGTCTACGTCGCCAAGGTGACCGAGCGGAACTCGGCGCCGCAGATCGAGCCGATCGGCAACCGTATCATCGCCGAAGGCAAGAAGTTCGCATTCACGGCCTCGGCCATCGACACGGAGTCGCAGGTCGTGACGTTCACGCTCGACCCCTCGGCGCCCGAGGGCGCCGCGATCACGCCTGACGGCGAGTTCGCGTGGACGCCCACCGAGGCTCAGGGTCCGCGTACCTACGAACTCACGGTCACCGCGAGCGACGGCGTTCTCACGAGCAGCGAGTCGTTCATCCTGCGCGTGGTGGAGGTCAACGTACCGCCGGTGCTCGCTCCCATCGGGGCGAAGTCGGTGGACGAGGGCTCCGAGCTCACCTTCACGGCGACCGCTACGGACAGCGACCTGCCGGCGCAGATGGTGACGTTCAGTCTGGGCGACGACGTCCCCGAGGGCGCTACGATCACACCGGGTGGCGTGTTCAGCTGGACGCCAACGGAGGAACAGGGTCCGGCGGTCCATGCGGTCACGGTGATCGCATCCGACGGCGTGGCCACCGACAGCGAGGTCGTGTTCGTGAACGTGGGCGCCGTTGACGTGATGGTCACCCCCGTCCAGGGCGATGACCGTGTGGGTACGGCGATCGAGGTCTCCAGGCAGGCGTTCCCCGACGGCGCCGTGTACGCGCTGGTCGCCACGGCGTTCGACTGGCCGGACGCGATCTGCGGCAGCGGGCTTGCGGGTGCGCTCGACGCACCGATCCTGCTCACCGCCCCGGACCAGCTCCCGGATGCCGTGAAGGCCGAGATCGAACGCCTCGGCGCGACCGATATCATCGTCCTCGGCGGTACGAGCGTCGTATCCGATGCGGTACGTGGCCAGCTGGCAGCGCTGCCCGGCGTGGAGTCGGTGGAGCGCATCGCGGGCGGCAATCGTTACGAGACCGCCGACGCCGTGGTGGCGCGCACGCTGAGCGAGTTGGGCGCGGCGTGGGATGGCACCGCGCTGGTGAGCACAGGCGCCGCGTTCCCGGACGCGCTCGGCGCTTCACCGCTCGCGGCAGGCAAGGGCTGGCCGCTCTACCTGGTGCAGCCGGATGCAGCAACGCATGCGGCTCGTGCGGCGGCGCTCGAGGCTGACGGCGTGACCAACGCGGTCATCCTCGGCGGGACCGGCGTGGTGCCGGCATCCTTCGAGTCGGCTCTGGCGGACGTGATCGGCGCAAACGCTGTGGACCGGATCGCCGGCGGCAACCGCTACGAGACAGCGGCCCTGGTGGCCGAGTACGGCGTGTCGCAGGCGGGCCTCGGCTGGGATGGCGTGGCTTTCGCCACCGGCGAGAACTTCCCCGATGCGCTTGCAGGCGGCGTGCTGCAGGGCAGGGCAGGCAGCGTCATGCTGCTCACGCCCTCCGACACGCTCGCACCGAGTGCCCGCGCAGCGCTGATCGCGCACGGCAGCTCCATCAGCGAGGTCCGCTTCTTCGGCGGGACCTCCGCGGTGAGCACGAGCGTACGGCTCGAGGTGGCGAACCTGCTGGCCGAGTAGCGCAAGAGAGGACATAGCTGCATAACGCGGGCCCCCGGCTGGATACCACCGGCCGGGGGCCTGTTCGCGCGGTGGGGCATCACACGGGGGCGTGCGAACGCTATCCTGTGGAGCATGGACACAACCCCGGACATCCAGGCACAGCTCGGCCACGTGCCCGACGCACCCGGCGTCTACCTGTGGAAGCAGGCCGGCGAGGTCCTCTACGTGGGCAAGGCGAAGTCGCTCCGCAAGCGGATGAGGCAGTACACGGGCGGGCACGACGACCGGGCGATGGTGCCGCGGATGATGGCGCGCGTGGACTCGTTCGACTACGTGACCACCACCACCGAGGCCGAGTCGATGATCCTCGAGGCCAACCTCATCAAGGAGCTCCGGCCGCCGTACAACGTGGACTTCAAGGACGACAAGAGCTTCCCGTTCATCGCGCTCACGCTCTCGGACCCGTTCCCCGCGATCAAGTACACGCGCGAGAAGCACAAGCCGGGAACGCGCTACTTCGGCCCGTACACCGACGCCCGGGCGGCGCGCGAGACGATGGAGGTCGTGCGGCGTGTCTACCCCGTGTGCCGCGCAACCTGCGTGGAGTGGAAGCGCCTGACCGCGCGCAGTGGTGAGCCCACCGGCACCGCGTGCTTCGACTACCACGTGGGCAAGGGCCCCGGGCCGTGCGTGGGCGCGATCACGCAGGCCGAGTATCGCGAGCGGATCGACAAGATCGCCGCGTTCCTCGAGGGGCGGCAGCGGGAGGTGGCCGACGAGCTCGAACGGGCGATGCGCGTGGCGGCCGCCGATCTCGACTACGAGCGAGCGGCGCGGCTCCGCAACTCGCTCGACGCCGTGCGCGCCTCGCTCGAGCGGCAGCGCGTGGTCTCGGATCGTCCTCTCGACCTCGACGTCATCGGCCTCGAGCGCGAGGAGACGATCACCGGCGCAACCGTGCTCCTGGTGCGGGAAGGCCGGATCGTGGGCGCCAACGAGTTCACGCTCGACAAAGGACTCGACGCGGGGGAGGCGGAGTTGATCGAGGGCTTCCTCCTCCGCTACTACGGCACCGCGTCGTACGTACCGCGCGAGGTGGTGGTGCCTGCGCTGCCCGAGGAGCCGCAGGCGGCCGAGGCATGGCTGCGCGGCCTGCGCGGCACCAACGTACGGTTGCTCGTGCCCCAGCGGGGCGACAAGCGGTCGCTCCTGGATCTCGCGTCCACGAACGCGCGCCACTCGCTCACACGCTACAAGCACCGCACCCGCTACGACGAGGAGCGGCTCAACCGTGCGTTGCTGGAGCTCGAGAGCGCGCTCGCGCTCCCGGCGCCGCCGCTGCGCATCGAGTGCTACGACATCTCCACGCTCCACGGGCGTCACTCGGTGGGCTCGATGGTGGTCTTCACCGGCGGACGTGCCGACAAGGCGGCGTACCGGCGCTTCAAGGTGCGGTTGCCTGCCGAGGAAGCCAACGACGTCGCCATGATGGCCGAGGTGTTGCGGCGCAGGTTCGCACGCGAAGGTGCGGGGGACACGCGGTTCGCCCGGCAACGGCCCGACCTGCTTCTCATCGACGGCGGCAAGCCGCAACTCAACGCCGTGCGGGCGGTGCTCGACGAGCTCGGCATGAGCCACGTGCCGTTGGCTTCACTCGCCAAGCGCGAGGAGGAGCTGTGGCGGCCCGGCTGGGACGAGCCGGTGGTGCTGCCGAGCGGCTCACCGTCGCTCTATCTCGTGAAGCGGGTGCGTGACGAGGCGCACCGCTTCGCGGTCGAATACCACCGCGAGCTGCGTGGCAAGGCGATGACCGCGTCCGTGCTCGACGAGATCCCCGGCGTGGGTCCCAAGCGCAAGAAGGCGCTCCTCAAGCACTTCGGCGGCATCCGCAAGCTGCGCGCCGCGACTGCCGAGGAGATCGCGGCCGTGCCCGGCGTGACGCGCGATGTGGCCGAGGCGGTTGCCGAGGCGCTCCAGGGGGAGTAGGGGGCGGGCGGCTGGTTGACCACCCCGCACCGACACTCACGTCTTCCAGGGGAACACGAGCCAGACGGTGAACAGCAGCAGGCTTGCCACCAGCACCAGGTTGTCGTTGTCACGTTGGAGACTCAGAGGTCGAACAGTATCCTCAGGGTACGGTCGGGCTCGGGTGAGGGCACGGGGCTTATGCAGACTGCAAGAAGCGGAAGTCGATCCGCAATTCGCGGTGGCGGGGTGGCTGAGTTGGTGGTATCCCTGACTACGTAAGTCTTGTTGGCGCAGACGTACAGTCTGCTGAATAGCGGGTTAGCCAGGGTCTGGCGACCGAACGCACGACTCCTGTCAGATGATTGCGGTATCTTGAATCGATGGGAGAACCACCGGCCACCTGTCCAGACGGGGGATTCAATGGATCGACAGGAATGGTTGAAGCCTCTGCTCACTGACGCATCGGCTCTCAAGCGCGAGGCGGCCAAGAGGCGCAAGCCGTTCAAGGAGGTCTCAGTTGCCAAGAGCGACGCGGCAGAGTACATCGACCAGGGATGGGTGGTCGTTCGAGAGCTGAAGCGCAAGACCGTACTGCGGCGCGAATGGCCGCACGAAGAGCGACTCGAGAATCGAACTTGGTTGCTCTTCTACCTACTCGGATATCCCGAGGTGAGCTCCGGCAGGAACTTCAAGATTAGGATCGAGCGCAAAGGTGCCGATCCGCTCTGGAAGCAGATTGACGTGTTCGCGAAGGACGATGAGACCGTCATCGTCGCTGAATGCAAGTCCTGCGACCAGGTCACACGCAGGAGCCTACAGAAGGACATCGAGGAGTTCTCTAGCCTCAGGGGTCCAATCGCGGACGCCATCAGGAAGCACTATGGACGGGACCCCAAGCTCAGGATCATATGGCTCTTCGTGACGAGCAACATAGTGTGGTCCAAGCCAGACAGAGAACGTGCTGCAGGTGCGCGAATCAACATCGTCACGGAACGCGAGCTGCGCTATTACCTGCAAATCGCCGATCACCTGAAGTCCGCCGCGAGGTATCAGTTCCTCGCGGAGTTCCTAAAGGACCAGCGGATCCCAGCTATGGATGGTGTACGCGTTCCAGCTGTCAGGGGGAAGTTGGGGGGGCGTACGTTCTATTCATTTGTGTCGACGCCTCGGCAGATGCTCAAGATTGCATTCGTCAATCACAGGTCTCTCAATGACCCCGAAGGCGCTCCGACCTACCAGCGGCTTGTGAGCCGCACGCGCCTCAGGCAGATATCGAAGTTCCTCCAAGAGGGGGGTTACTTCCCCACAAACATCCTCGTGAACTTCCGGCAGAGGTGCCGCTTTGAACAGATGGCTAGTGACGACGAAACGGGCGTGGCGTTCGGCCACCTGTACCTACCCAGCAAGTACCGCTCTGCGTGGGTTATCGATGGGCAGCATCGGCTCTACGGCTATGCACCGCTGTCTGACCGCGAGCTGGCACAGAACATAATGGTGGTCGCCTTTGAGAACCTGGACCAGACCCAAGAGGCGAACCTCTTCGTGACTATCAATCACGAGCAGAAGTCTGTTCCCAGGACCCTGCTGGATGATCTGGAAGGCGAGCTTAAGTGGGGATCTGATCGCCCAGCTGAGCGGATCGGCGCGATCAGTGCACGGCTGATTGGTCTAATGAACGGTGACATCGGTGAGGCACTGTACGGCCGGGTGACGCAACAGGGCATCCCCGCAACAGAGAAGACCTGTCTGACAGTCCCAGAGCTCAAGACCGGACTCCGGCGCTCTGGACTGGTCGGGTCGTCGATCCTGAAGGGCAAGGAGTACTCTCCCGGGCCCTTGAGCGACACTGCTGACTCCGACACGCTTGACCGTGCCCGACAGGTCCTGAATGGATACCTCGACCAAATCGCCGCCTCGAACCGTGGCCTATGGGAGATGGGGCGCCAAGGCCTTCTCTGCACCAACACCGCGATGCAGGCACACTTCCAGCTGTTGGCATCTGTTATCGCCCACATGGAGAAGGCGACGGGTCTAGCGGCGCGCGAACTCGAGCCCCTGGAGCTACTGGCTGAGATCGAGGACTACATAGACCCGATCACGAGCTGGCTCCAAGGGGCATCCCAAGCGGACATGGTAGCGAACTTCAAGGTCCCGTTTGGATCGGGTGGGCCTCCTGAGTACTACTACCGCCTATGTCACATGATCCAACAGTCCTACCCAGATTTCGAGCCCGATGGGCTAGCTAAGTGGGTCGAGTCGCGCTCCGAGGAACGTATCGCTGAGGCAGACCGTCAGATCAAGGAACTGAATATCCTGGTCCAGAAGTTCATCTTCGACAGGTTCAAGGAAGTTTACGGACCCGAGGGCTCCGCCTACTGGGATCAAGGGGTCACGGACAAGGAGATTCGCGCGCGAGCGTACAAGAAGTCGCTCGATGATGAGGGCGATGACCGCCTTCCACTCGAGCACTACTTGGACTTCATCGAGTACAAGAAGATCATCGAGACGCGCAATCATTGGCCCCTGTTCAAGGGCGTGTTCGACATACCAGAGCCGGGGCAAAAGGGGCTCTCGAAGAACCTCAAGTGGATGGAGCGAATCAACGAGCTTCGACGCATTCCAGCTCACCCGACCGATCAGCGAAGCTACAAGGTCGAGGACTTCGACTACCTCGACTATATGTACGGCGAGCTAACGGCACGAATTGCCGCATTTGAGAATGGTGACGGCGACAACGTCGTGTCATTGTCGTGAAACCGTTTCTTAACTGGGCCGGGGGCAAGCGATGGCTGGTTGCCAATCACGCCGATTTGCTTCGAGTGTCACACGATAGACTCGTGGAGCCCTTTGTTGGTAGCGGTGCGGTCTTCTTTCACCTTGAACCATCTGCGGCGCTGCTGTCGGACGCCAATCCGCGATTGATTGAAGCGTATACCGCGGTTCGGGATGAACCGGAGCGAGTCCTCGACCTACTCAAGGTTCACCGGCGCAAGCACAGCACTGAGTACTATTACCACGTCAGAGATCAGCGCTTCCGTACGCCTGCCACCCGTGCTGCGCAGCTGATCTACCTCAATCGAACGTGCTTCAATGGCCTGTATCGAGTGAATCTCCAGGGACGCTTCAACGTACCCAAAGGATCCAAGGATGCCGTCATCCTCCCCGGTGACGATTTCGTGGCGTGGAGTCAGGCCCTGTCTGGTTCGGAACTGAGGGCATGCGATTTCCAGCAGACGATTGATGATGCCGTTGAGGGCGATTTTCTTTACGTAGATCCGCCCTATACGGTGAAGCACAACATGGACAACTTCGTGAAGTACAACGAGCACATCTTCTCGTGGTCGGATCAGGTGCGACTGAGGGACGCGTTGGTTGCTGCATCTCGTCGCGGCGTTGCAGTTGTTGTCTCGAACGCAGATCATCCGTCGATTCGGGAACTCTATGGCGATGGAAGCTGGCAGTTGCATCCGGTGTCCAGACACAGCCGACTGGCAGCCTCATCTGATCATCGCAAGCGGACAACCGAACTCCTGATTCTGAATGGGGCTGTGGCCACTCAAGGGCAACCGCACGCTCAGTATGATGAGGTCGATGTCGGCGCAACACGCAGACCTGGCTAACCCGGAGATCGAGCGGACTCACCTCGTTCGTCGCTCATCTCCAAGAGCGTTAGACGGCCTCGAGCTAGGAGACCAAGCATGAAGGCCCGGTACTCGTATCTGCTGCTGTTCCTAGTACCGAGCGCGATGATCGCATTTCTTGTGATGGCCTTCACCGTTGGCGCCGGAGCAGGCGCGTTGTGGATATTCGTGTACGGTGATAGCCCGTGGCCAGAATCCTCAAGGACACTGTTGGCGGTGTTCGGAGCCGTCGTCTTCATCGCCACACTGGCCATGCTGCTCGTCGCCAGTTTCCGCTATGGCAAGCGACGCGAGGGTTTCAAGGGGCTCTCCAAAGGGCACGCTATCACGGCAGTTGGCATCTCCGTCCTCATCCCACTCCTGATCCTTCTTCGTCTGTGGAGTGGATGGCATCTGGGCTAGACGCCGAGCGGGGTAATCACCGAGCTGCTTCTGGTGAGTTCGTCCGATGGGACTACGTCACGGTGAG